>NZ_JBNPWM010000014.1:0-135851 GCF_050433825.1 Mucilaginibacter sp. UYCu711
TATTCTTTAACAACCTTGCCTTTAAAAATTTCATCGTGCTTCTTATTCATAAAAATGCCCCCAAATAGTGTCTAACTTTTTGGGGGCAGTCTATATGTCCCGCCTTTTCTGCTTTTAGCAAGCTATTTAGGTTTAGTTTTGTTTAGTTTAAAACCCAGGGTTATTTGCACGTGGTTTGCGCCAGAGGAGTAACTGCCTATCGGCGAGCTTATCTTATATTGTTGCAGCGCCCTATAATAAGTAGCTTCAAGCAGAAAACGATTAACACTGAGGCCAATGCCGCCTGAAACACCCAGGCTAAGTTTTTTGTTAAAAGTGGTTGTATTCACTGTATCTGCCAGCCTGTTTAAATACCCTGTTGTATCTGTTATTGAGCTTGCTGCGTTAATAGAGTTTACGCCATTAAATTGCTTTATCGGCAGGTTGATAACGGGGCCCGCTTTTACGCTAATGTTGTTGTTAACCTTGTAAACCAAATGCACCGGTACCTGGGCCGAGTATATTTTGCGCGAATCGTTAATTTTATAGGTTTGCTTAATCGTTTGGCCTGTATCCCCTTTGGTCACGTAAACATGGTTATAGCTGCCACTGGCAATAGTAGGTAACAGCAATTTAACCTGCATGTTAACCGCCCATTTGTCATTAAGGTTATAAGTAGCAAATAAACCGGTGTAAGCATCAATGGGCAGGGTGCCGTAAATATTTTTGTTTTGATCTTTAGGCGTAAAACTTCCCGGTGCATTTACGCCAAGCAAGATACCCCAATCTAAAGCGGAGGTGCCTTTTGTTTGATTTTTTGTTTTAACCGGTTTGGCATTTTTGTCTATCAGTGGTCCTGTTTTTTTATTTGAACCGGCCGGTAGGGGTGAGTTATTTGTACTTAATGCTGCCCTATTGTTTATTAAATTATTAGCCGTTAAGGCACCTGGTAAGTTGTTTGTAGCCAAAGATTGAAATAGGAGCGGGAGACTTTGGCGCCTGCCAAAAGTCAACAAATCAGGTCCGGCCTGATTAGCTTTCATCCTGTTTAACGGATCGGTACCCAAGGCACTCCGCTGCGAATGACCGCCGGTGTTATTTAAATTATTCAGTGCGCCGTTGCTGTTTAAACTACCGCGATGGCGACTGTTTATCAATTTTATGCGATTGTTTATTGCAGCGCCCGATGCTAAGTTTCTTGTGCTGTTAGCGCCTGTTTCGTTACGTGTAAGGTTGCCTGTATTTTCCGGTCTTGTAGGGTTACGGTTTGCAGGATTATTATTTGCCTTGGCGGTATTATTCTTTTCAATTGGGTTATTGGCACCTGTACTATTAACATGCAGCTTATCCGGTTTGTTAACACGTAAACCGGCCGCATTTTTCCCGTTTGCTGGTACATTGAGGTTTGACTTTTCAATGCTGTTTTTTGCCACGGTGTTATTGGCATTGTTACTATTAACATTCAACCTGCCCGTTTTATCAGCAAGTAAATTAGCAGGGTTTTCCCCGGTTGCAGCGCTGTTAAGCCCGGCAGTATTACCCGCTTTTGTCTCATCATTTACAGCTGATGAGTTGGTTATTTCCCGGTCAGCCAATGCGCCATCGGTTAAAGTCTCTTGTTGACCTTTAATATCTGATGCCGTATCTGCAGGGGAACTTAACAGGCTGTCTTTGGCTAAAGTATCCGTCCTCACTTTAATTTTATACGGCCTGTTATTTTTTATTGCTGTGCGATTTTGCAGTATTAGGTAAGTTATAGCTCCTGTAGCCAATAATGCTGCCATTACATACAGCAACTTAAATTTAGCTAAGCGCGATAATAATTGCGTACCCAAATTTGAACCACCTGCCGCCGCCGTAACAACAGGCATGTGCGTGTTTAAAAGGTGCTGCATTTCAGACCAGTCGGCTTGCGGATTAATATCCACGTGCAACTCACTGCGTTTTTGTTGCCAAAGCTTTAAGTGTTGATCCTGGTTACTCATTTTGCTTTGCCACTCCTTTCTGCCATCTGGCTGCTTTGGGTTGCTGATTCAAGCATCGCCCTTAATTTTCTTTTTGCTTCGGCCAAATGCCAGCGGGATGTACCCTCGCTGATGTTAAGCTGTTCGCCAATTTCTTTATGACTAAAACCATCAAGTACCGACAGGTTAAATACCGTTTGCGTGGCATAGGGTAGTAACCTGATGTTAGCTAATATTTCTTCAAAATATAGTTTCTCTAAAATGGCTGGCTGGATAAAAAAGTCATCCTGGTCCTGCTCATTCAATGTTAGCGAGGTGAATTTTAATTCCTTACGGCAAAGATCAATAGCAGTATATATCATGACCTTGCGTATCCATCCCCCTAACTCTCCCTTCTCTACATCAAAATTTTTAATAGACTGAAACACCTTTAAAAAACCAGAATTGAAAGCCTCTTTCGCCAACTCCTTATCAGGCAAATAGCTGTGGCATACCCGTAGCATATCGGCATAAAACAGCTTATACAAAGCTTCTTGTGCCGTGCGGTCGTTATTAATACAGCCTTTTACCAGTTGCCCGGTTTGGTGTTTAGATAGATTCATTCAAAATAGTCTCTCTGAAGTGCTTCTAAATAAGCTCTTCGAAAAGAATTTGGCAAACGTTGGGTCGAAATAAAAATATTTTTAAATATACAGGAGATCGGCCACGTTTTGCAGAACCGGCCTCCCGTATTCATTTTTTTACACGCTTTAGAACGTTACATGTTTTGATGTAAATGTAACCCCCGATGTATAATTCCAGGTTATATCCATAGCTGTATTAGTAAATATGACGGATCCTGTATAAGTTGTACCACCCTTTTTAATAATAAGCGGATAACTAACATTTAGCAAATAACGTTTGCTTGGGTCTGCATCCTGATCATAAGGAATGGTTACCTGCTGATAAGCGGTAGAGGTTGGCGGCAAGCAAAACTGGCCATCGGGCTGAGTAATATCACCAAAAATGATCAAGAAATTGTTGTTGGTACGATCTGTTTGAAGATTTACACCACCACTATTACACGCCAATACTTTTTGAATTTCTGCTGTCAGGCTGAAATAAGTGGAATCCATAGAAGGATTGCTTTTGCTTCTGTAATAATGCGGCGTTATAACAATATTAACATCAGTTAATGACACGTGTGTGGTAGTGCCATTGGCCCAGCACCCCACATAAATGGTAAGCGGTTTACCATTTACAGTTGCCGTAATGGTATACGCGCCATATTCCTGGAATGTTAAAATGATCTTATTGTTTTCTTTTTTAACGATGGTGTAAGTCTTAGGGCTGACATCCCAGGTTACTGTTTCGTTGTCGGCTCCCACCACAATCAATGAATCGGCTTCATTTGGATTAACGCTGGTTGAACTTGCTACCAATTTGCCCTGGTATTGCGGCGCAAGCGCCTGTTTATCGCAAGCCTCAAACGCCACTATAAATAAAAATAAGGCGAATAATAAATAAGTTAAGTTTTTCATCTGTTTGATTCTTAATGTGTTTTGCAATCTGTCTTTATTGCATCATCGCATTAAAAATGAAAAACGTTGGGTATGGCAGATGATTTATGCCAGCTTACCTATTGCATCAAAATTCTGAAAAACCCATTCATCGTGCGGGGCGTCGCCAAGCTCGTGGGTAAGGTCCTGGCCGGCCCAATGCTCGTAGTGTTTGCCATTGCGCCAAAGGCGGCTGCGGGTAACATCGTATATAAGCCCCTTGTACGCTATCCATACTTCGGGCTTGTCTTGCCCGTTGCGCAGGGCCAGTTGTGATTTGGTATATACGGGCAGATCGGTCATGTTGTTTTTTAGTTGATGTTTTAGCAGGGCTTTGGCATATAAAAATGCTTTTTTAGCGTTGGAGATCCGGATATTGTGATTTGAAATTTCAGTAACTTGGGTTCAAAAATACATATTTCAACCCGCCAACGAAACAATTTGCTTACTTTAGCTAAACGCGTTTTTTAAAAAGTAACTAAAAAGCACATCCCCTGAATAACCACCAAAACCACACTAAAAACCACCAAATACTACCCGGTTATTACCACATACTACCCGCGTATTGCCAGATAAGCACCATAAATAGATTTTTGTGAAGCATCTAAAAAAATGTGTAAACTTAAACTTTATGAGATATAAAAAATTACTACTGCTTATTTGGCTTATGGCGGGTTACGGCGCGTCAAATGTCGCGCTGGCGCAATGGGGGCACGAGCTGCAATTTCAATTTATTGAAACTGACCCTGCTACCAAAGTAGAACAATCCGTTCCCAACTCTTTTCACGACTCTTGCGCTTACCAGGTATTAAGTTATTTGCACCCTGATAGCAGGTTCCCTGCCCAAAGGCCGGTAAGCCCGATACTATTGGGTGTAAAGCTTAACCCCACTTTGAGACATTATTGGATGCCTGATGTGCGGATATTAAGCAAGTTTTACAGAAATTTTAGCATAGGCGATAGTTCTGAAGCCACGGTTATAGCAATCGGAATTACAAAGGATAATATAAAAGATTATAGGTATCGCGTTGTTGAAAATGACAGCGTAGAAGTGGTAAAATGGTTGGCTATTCCGTCGCTTGGGAAAAAATTTGGCGCTAAACGAGCTTACGGTTTTATAGGCAACTTTAAGGCGCTTAATAAACAGCTATTGATAGAGATAGTTAATGTAAAGGACTATAAAATTAGGGAAGGAGTTATATTTGATTGGCGTAAGATCTATCAGCCTGTGGTTAACCAAATATCCATCTTGACGCCCGATCCTTTTAAAGTGCATACCTATCCGAACGACCCTATAGACACTCATCCCAATTTTTTTAATATTAATGCCACTAAAGTAAATCGTGGTATGGCAACCCAATTTGATAAAAAAACCGGTTTGCCAACTGACATGAAATTTAACGTTGATAGTGTTAAGTTTATCAACCTGTATCTTAAAGATCATCCCGCAATAACTTATACTATTTTTATTTTAAGAACGGCAAATGGCAAATCGGACACCACAATGATAGCCTATAACTTTGCTGATAATATGTTCCCGGTGCATGGCAAATTCTTTAACCAACCCGGCAAATATCAGATCATCGTACAGCGGGCCAGTGGGAGTAACAGAGCGGAATGGTCTGATAATGAAACGCTCCGCATCCCGTTCGAAGTTAAGCCACCGCCCTTAACACAAAAAAAAGTCTCTATTAAATACCTAATACCTTACGCAATTGCAGCCCTTACCGGGGTTGCAATTTTGTTTTTTGCATACCGCCGTCAAAGTAATATCAAACTGCGCCGGGCTGCGCAGGAGAAAGAGATAGTTGGATTGAAATTACAGTCGATACGGGCACAGTTAAACCCGCACTTTATGTTTAACTCGTTAACGTCTATCCAAAATCTCATCAATAAAAATAACATAACCGGAGCCAATTATTACCTGTCTAAATTCGCGGGGTTAACCCGCCAGGTTTTAGACAGCAGCAATGAAGAGGTGTTAAGCCTTGAAGATGAACTTAACGTGCTGAACGATTACCTGCAAATGGAACAGCTGCGGTTTAATTTTAAATACGAAATAAAGGTAGATGAGCAACTGAACCAGGCTAATGTAGAAATACCCGCCATGTTGTTACAACCCTTTGCCGAGAATGCTATTAAACACGGCATAGCCGGTTTAAATGTTGATGGTATGATCGCAATAACAATATCCGGCGAAAAGAATGATTTGATATTAGCTATAAACGATAACGGTGCGGGCTTCGTAAAAACCGACCAAGCAACAGGCTACGGCATAAAATTAAGTAAGGATAGGGTAGCACTGTTAAACCAGATCTATAAAGATCAAAACGTAACTTTGGATATCAAACCAACACAACAAGGCACTACGGTAACCATCCGCTTATCAAACTGGATATAATGAGTATTAAAGCTATAATTATTGATGACGAGGTAAATAATATCGAGAACCTGCAGATCATTATTAAAGAATATTGTACCGGTGTTGAGGTGATAGAAACGGCGCAAAATGTAGACATGGGATTGGAGTTGATAAATGCTCATAATCCTGACCTTGTTTTCCTGGATATCCAGATGCCGGGCAAGTCGGGTTTTGATTTGCTTACCGCCTTGCCCAAAATACATTTCGAGATTATATTCATTACCGCTTATGACAAATATGGTATCCGTGCCATCAAGTTTTCGGCGCTGGATTATTTGTTAAAGCCTATTAATATCGAGGAGTTTAAAACGGCCATCGCGAAAGCAAAAGAAAAAATAGAAGCTAAGAAGCAAAACCTGAATATTGAGAACCTGCTGCAATACCTAAAAGCCGGCAACCGCGAGGTGCCCAAGATAGCCTTGCCTACGCTAAAGGAAATAATGTACGTAAAGGTTACCGATATCATCCGTTGCGAGGCCGCCAATAGTTATACCACATTTTATCTGCAAAATAACGAACAGGTGCTGGTTTGCAAAACCCTAAAAGAGTTTGCCGAGCTGCTGAAACCGCATAACTTTATCCGCACCCACCAATCGCACCTGGTAAATATTAATACCATTAAAAGCTATTTAAGCGAAGATGGCGGAACACTGTTATTGAACGACCTGCAAAAGGTGCCTATCTCACGGCAAAACCGCGAGCTGGTTAAGCGGGCTTTAAGTGGTGGACTGTAGCAGTTAAGAAAAACCTTATTGCCCGTTAAGCGTCTGCGTTTTACTGTGTCAGCCCTCTTAACCCTAACGCCTGGTAAACCTCTGCATACAACAACCCGCTACCGCCGCCATAATGTTGTACCACCGGCACAGTAAAATAATCGTTTACCTGTTGTGCCTCAGCCGTGCTTAGCCCGGCGCCCAACAATACTACCTGGCAGGCAACCGACTTGTTGCAATCAATCGCTTCATCGGCCGAGAAAGCCAGGGTGCCGTTCCAGTCGGGCTTATTGTTAATGAGCCTTAAAATGGTTTTCATTATTTCCGGATGTTTGCCAATAACCAATATCTCTACCTTTTCCATATCAATCAGGGTTAAAATTCCATAGGGACTTCCATCAACAGAAACTCAGCGTCGTCTAAAACATCGATGTTGAATTTGTCGGTATCCCAAATACCAAATCCGTCACGGGTAGCCAAAACCTGGTCGCCAATTTTTACCGATCCGCTTAATACAAATACATAAACGCTGTTGCCTTTTGCTTTTAGCTGGTAATCTGTATTCAGTCCTTTATCGAAATTACCCAAATGGAACCACGCGTTTTGATAGATCCAAACGCCGGCATCGTCTTTATTGGGCGATAACACCTGTTGCAATTGGTTATGCCTGTCGGCTTTATTCAGCGTGAGCTGATCGTATCTTGGCTCAACATCCAGTTTATCAGGATACACCCAGATCTGCAAAAACTGTACAGCATCGTGCTGGTCGTCATTATGTTCTTCGTGAAAAATGCCGGTACCGGCACTCATTACCTGGATATCGCCATCGCTTATTACAGCCTCGTTATCCATGCTGTCCAAATGTTTTAAGCCACCTTTTAGGGGGATGGAAATGATCTCCATATTATCGTGCGGATGTTCGCCGAAGCCTTTGCCGCCATCAACAGTATCGTCATTCAAAACCCTTAGCGCGCCAAAGTTCATGCGCTTAGGGTCATAATAACCACCAAAACTAAAAGTATGATAACTCTTTAGCCAACCCAGGTCGGCTTTACCGCGGGTATTAGCCGCGTGGTATGTTGTTTGTGCCATGATACAAATTTACACCAGGCAGCGTTGGCAAAACTTAATGTAGATCAAGAAATTACTTTTTGTCTTTCAAAAGCATTTTATGTTGCATCCGGCTAAAAAACTCGGGCGTAACGCCGATGTATGAGGCGATTTGTTTTTTGGGTAAGGCGTAAATGAGTGTAGGGTAGCGGCGGCAAAAATTGTTGTAGCGCTCCCCGGCTGTGAGGCTTAAAGTATCCATCAGCCGTTGTTGGGCCGATACCAGCGAGTTCTCGGTGATGATACGGAAAAACCTTTCGAACTTGGGGATATCATGATACAGCTTTTCCTGGTCGGTTTTTGATAAGAGCAGTACTTCGGTTTCGTCCTGCGTTTCTATATTCAGGATGCCCGGTTTTTGCGAAAGCAGGCTATACATATCTGCAATCCACCAGCCAACGGGGGCAAAATTAAGTACATGTTCCAGTCCGTTTTGGTCTATAGTATAGCCGCGCAGGCAGCCTTTAACAACAAAAGTAGAGTTTTTGCAAACCTGGCCTTCCTCCAAAAGCAGCTCTTTGCGTTTAAATGACTTCGGCTTTAGCAGCGATAAAAAATGCTGCTCTTCATCGGCTGAAAGCTGTATATGACGGGTGATGCTATCTATGATCAGGTTGCCTTGCATCACCCGAAAGTACAGTTTTATTGCGCAAATACCAAGGTATTGGCAAGCTCAATTTCGGGTTGGGTTATGGTATGCGGCCGGCCATTGTAAACCTTAACGGTAACATTGGCACCCATAGATTTTAAAATAACCGCGCTTTCTTCAACCCTGCTCAACGGCACGTGCGGATCAGGGTCGCCGGTGTTAATGAGTACGGGCGTGTCATTAAAGTCGCCTTTGTAATTGGCAGTCGCTAATTGCTGACCTATCAAGCCACCGGTGAAGGCAACCGCACCACCGTAGCGCTGTGCATTACGCGCTATGTACTCTAACGTTAAACAAGCACCTTGCGAGAAGCCTGTGAAGTAGATCTTGTTTGCAGGTATGCCCGCTACGATGATCTCGTTAACCGCATAACCAATAACTTCCAATGCCGAATCTAACGCCGGCTGGTTATCTGCTACCGGCTGCATAAAGCTATAAGGGTACCAGCTATTGTTGGTGGCCTGCGGGGCAACGATGGCCATGTCTTCCAGGTCAAACCCGCCGGCCAGCGAGATGATATTTTGCGCCGTACCGCCGCGGCCGTGCAGCATAACCAGCGCACCCTTAGCCTGCGCTAAAGGTGTACCGGTGGTGATTATATTTTTTGAGTGCGTGTACATATTAATATAATTGAGGTAGATTTTTTTCTATTGCTTCGCGATTACTTTCGTATTGTGCGGGCAGCATCAGGTGTGTTCCTAATTCGTCGGCCGGTTCGTCAACATCAAAGCCCGGGTTATCGGTAGCTATCTCAAACAAAACACCACCCGGTTCGCGGAAGTATAGTGAGTAGAAATAGTTACGGTCTATCTTATCGGTAATGTGCAAACCAAGCGCTTCAATTTTTTCCCGGTATTCCATCAGCGTTTTTTCATCGCTAACCCTAAAGGCAACGTGGTGAACAGAGCCACCGGCCACATGTCCTGCTATTTCGCCGGCTACTTCAACCAGGTCAACTATATTGGCATTTTCAACTGTATCGGTTATAAACCTGGCGCGGTTAACGTTTTGCTCCAATAGCTTGTACCCAAATACATCAGTTAATATTTTAGCTGTAGGCTCCATTTTGTTTGTAGTGATGGTAATATTATGGAAACCTTTAATAGCGTTCTCCGCCTTGATCTCGTTGGTTTCCCAACCTGTACGGCTATCAGCATTTTTAGCAACGGTAAGTTCCAGTTTCAAACCGTCGGGATCAAGGACGGTTAAGTATTGCTCGCCAAACTTTTCGGCTACTTTGTTGTGGATGATGTTATGATCTTCCATACGTTTCTGCCAGAAATCCAAACTGCCTTGCGGAATAGAATATCCTATCTCGGTAGCCTGGCGTGCACCACGGCGGCCCGCTGTTATACCTTCCCAGGGGAAGAAGGTTAAAATTGTACCCGGCGCGCCGGTTTTGTCGCCATAATACAAATGGTAGGTGTTTGGGTCGTCGAAGTTCACGGTCTTTTTAACCAGGTGCAAGCCCAACGTTTCTGTATAGAATTTAACGTTGCGTTTAGCATTGCCGGCAATAGCGGTTATATGATGTATGCCTTTTATTTGATTTTCCATTTTTTGCTTTTGTTTAGTGATTGTGATACAAATATACAGCGGGTTTTGCCGGGGAAACTTGATGTAGGATAAGAAATGAGAAACCAAATGCCCTCTTAATTGTACTAACAGATATGATGCCGTTATCCACCCAGGTTGCCTGGCTTTTTCTGTTAGCTATCCCCGTTGCCTGCATTGCCTGGACGGTTACGCACGAGGAGATCTTTAGAGAGCCGCACGACTATTGCGTGAAGCAAAGCAAGCAACGCAAAACCTTGTTGGGGCGCAAATTCTTTTACCTTTTTACCTGCGAGTATTGCTTTAGCCATTATGTAACGGTATTTATACTGATCCTTACCGGGTATAAGTTTTTGATTGACGACTGGCGGGGTTACCTGCTGGCCGGTTTCAGCATAGTTTGGATAGCTAATATTTATATGAGCTTGTTTGGGCTGATCCGTATCGATCTGAAAAAAGAACGGCTGGAAGCGCAGGAAGAGGAAGAACGACTTAATAAAAAATAGCCTGTTTAAGGGCTCTTTCTACAAAATATGCCAAAATAGCTTAATGAATAGGCAATAACATGAAATATTATTAAGGTTTTATCTGCTTTATTTGGTAAACCAATTATCAATCTCTAACTGATAATACAAAATAATAAGTAACCGCTGAACTGTCATATAAATGACGACAGTATTGCTGTAAAAATGTTAACCTGTAAACGTAAAGTTATGATGAGCAAAAAACTACACCTCGTATTATTGATCTTATGCCTGAACTTTTTTGGCGCGAAGGCCCAAAAAATGATCGGAACAGAAACCGACGCGCAAAAGCAACAGCGAATGAAATGGTGGACCGACGGCCGTTTCGGTATGTTTATTCACTGGGGATTATACGCGGGTGCCGCGCGCCACGAATGGGTAAAACATAACGAGGCGTTAAGCAACGAGCAATACCAGAAGTATTTTGATCAGTTTAACCCGGACATGTTCGATCCGCAGAAATGGGCCAAACAGGCTAAAGCTGCCGGTATGAAATACGCCGTGCTAACCAGCAAGCACCATGAGGGTTTTTGCCTGTTCGACTCGAAATTTACAGATTATAAAGCTACCAACACCCAAGCCAAACGCGACCTGATCAAAGAATACGTCGACGCTTTTAGAGGGCAGGGGTTGAAGGTAGGTTTCTATTACTCATTACTGGATTGGCACCATCCCGATTATACAATGGATGGTATCCACCCACTGATGCAAAAAGATAAAAGCGAAGCTAATTACGAGCGCTTGAATAAAGGCCGGGATATGGCTAAATACAGGCAATATATGCGCAACCAGATAACCGAGTTATTAACCAAGTACGGTAAAATAGATATTTTATGGTTAGACTTTTCGTTCCCTAACAAAAAGGACCCGAAGATGGGTAAAGGTAAAGATGACTGGGGCTCGGTTGAGTTGTTAAAGCTGATACGTAAACTACAGCCCGGCATTATTGTAGATAACCGCCTTAACCTTGAAGAGTATAAAGATGGCGCCGACTTTGAAACACCTGAACAGGTAAGTACTAAAGAGCTGGCTAAATATCGCGGCAAGGTATGGGAGACCTGCCAAACGTTTTCGGGCTCATGGGGATACTACCGCGATGAGAACTCGTGGAAAACACACCGCCAGTTGCTTGATTTGTTGATCACGTCAACCAGCAACGGTGGTAACCTGATCCTGAACGTGGGTCCAACAGGCCGCGGCGAGTTTGACTACCGCGCAACCAACGCTTTAGATAGCATGGCCTATTGGATGCATGCCAACAGCAAAGCCATATACAATTGTACCTATGCGCCAAACACCTACGCGGTGCCAGAGGGTTCTAAGTTAACCTACAATCCAACTACTAAAAAGCTGTACGTGCATTTATTTGACTACCCTACAGATGGTAAACTGGTGCTGCCGGGTTATAACGGTAAGATCAAGTACTCACAGTTTTTGAATGATCACTCAGAGGTGATAAATAAACAATCGACATCAAACACTGACGATCTGATAGTGACGTTACCAAAGAAGAAGCCGCCTTATGAGATCCCGGTTATTGAGCTTGATTTGCAATAATCCGTAAGAGTTTAAGACGACTATAAACCGAGGGGACGAGCCAGAGCTTAACAAGAAACGTTAAGCTTTGGCTTATCTACATCGATTGCATATTTGCAGCAATTTTTAGCCCTTCAATTTTGTATTTGCCATAAAAGAATAGCTAATTTAGCCAACCGTTCGTTGAAGATTATTTTCGATGATCACAAACAACCATTTTCTCCGATGACAGACCGTATCAATACGTTTCTACAGATACACCCGCATGATAATGTGCTGGTTGCTTTACAGGATATAACAGCCGGAACCACCGTTACTTTTAATGGCGACAACATTACGCTGCTAACCGACGTAGCCGCCAAGCACAAGTTTACCATAACCGACCTTGCCGCCGGTGCCGAAATTTACATGTACGGCGTACTGGTAGGCAAAACCAACGGGCCAATAGCCAAAGGCGCAGCTATTACAACTGCTAACATACACCATGCCGCCAGCGAGTATAAGTTGGGCGAGCGCAAGTTAGACTGGCATAAGCCCGAGGTAGATAAGTTTGCGGGCCGCACATTTTTAGGCTATCACCGGGCAGATGGGTCGGTAGGTACGGCTAATTATTGGCTGGTTATACCATTGGTGTTTTGCGAGAATCGCAACATTATGGTGTTGAAGGACGCGCTGGTGGAGAAGCTGGGTTTCCGTAAAGCAAAGACTTACGAGAACGAGGTGGATAGCCTGATAAGTTTGTATCAAACGGGTAACTCTATAGAGGCGATATTGAATGCAGACTTGCAAACGGATGCGACAGAGGCGAAATCGAACAAACTGTTCCCTAATATAGATGGTATTAAGTTCCTGACCCATGATATGGGCTGCGGCGGCACCAAGAGCGACAGCGATGCGCTATGCGGGCTGTTAGCCGGGTACATCACCCACCCCAACGTGGCAGGCGCTACGGTATTAAGCCTGGGCTGCCAGCACGCGCAGGCCAGTATACTGGAAGACGAAATAAAGAAACGCGACCCCAACTTCAGCAAGCCGCTGATCATGTTAGAACAGCAGAAGATAGGCAAGGAAAGCACCCTGATGCAGGAAGCTTTAAAACAAACCTTTGCCGGCTTAATAGCAGCCAACAAGCAGGAACGCACCCCGGCACCTATCACCAAGATCTGTATCGGGTTGGAGTGCGGCGGGTCCGACGGATTTTCGGGTATCTCGGCAAACCCGGCGCTGGGCTATGTGTCCGACGTATTGGTTAGCCTGGGCGGCAGCGTTATCCTGGCCGAGTTCCCCGAGCTTTGCGGGGTAGAGCAGGAGCTGAGCGACCGCTGTGTAGATATAGATACCGCCCAGAAGTTTATGCACCTGATGCGCACCTATAACGCCCGTGCCGAGGCCGATGGTTCGGGCTTTTACGCCAACCCATCGCCCGGCAATGTCAGGGATGGATTGATTACCGATGCCATCAAATCGGCAGGGGCGGCTAAGAAGGGCGGCAGCTCGCCCGTGGCGGCAGTGCTTGACTATCCCGAGAAAGTTACCAAACCCGGCCTTAACTTACTGTGCACCCCCGGCAGCGATGTGGAAAGCACAACGGCCGAAGTAGGATCGGGTGCTAACGTGGTGTTGTTTACCACCGGCCTGGGTACGCCAACCGGCAACCCTATCACCCCGGTTATCAAACTGTCAACCAATACCCGTATTTACGACAGGATGCCCGATATTATCGATATTAACTGCGGTACCATCATTGAAGGCACCGAAACGATAGACCAGGTAGGCGAGCGCATTTTGAACTATGTTATTGACGTTGCCAGCGGTGTGGTACAACCCAAGTCTGTACAGTTAGGGCAGGATGATTTCATCCCCTGGAAACGCGGTGTATCGTTATAGCTGTTTGTTTCACGTGTGTGTGAAACAAATGAAACAGGTGGAACAAGATTTTGACTTAACCGATTGACAGTAAGTTAATTGCGTAAAACCCGTGAAACAAAATGAAACAAAAATTCGATCTTAATTTTCTGATTATAAGCTGTTTATTAAAAATAATAGTTGTTTAAACATTTAAAATTGGTGACACAGGTTAATCTGCCATTTTTATTGCCTACTCAATCCTGTAAAAAGTTAATAAAGAGTAGCGTAAATTCTTTTATTATTCGCGCTTATATTATTTGGCACGGAAATTCCGCCTTATGATAGTTTAGTTATATACTTTTTATAAATGAATATGTATTTAAAAAACACATTAACTGCGTTACTTATTGGAGCCGCGTTGCTAAATCAAAAAGAAGTAAAGGCACAGGTTAAGCATACGTTTGATCTTGGAGAAACCCAGTTTTTATTGGATGGTAAACCATTTCAGATGATCAGCGGCGAAATGCACTATCCGCGGGTACCTCGCGAAGCTTGGCGTGCGAGGATGAAGATGGCGAAAGCTATGGGGTTGAATACGATAGGTACTTATGTATTCTGGAATTTGCATGAGCCCGAAAAAGGTAAATTTGATTTTAAAGGCGATAATGATATTGCCGAATTTGTAATGATAGCGCAGCAAGAAGGCCTTTGGGTTATTTTACGACCAAGCCCCTATGTTTGTGCCGAATGGGAATTTGGCGGATACCCTTATTGGTTACAAAACGAAAAGGGTCTTACCGTCCGCAGTAAAGACACACAATATCTTGCCGAGTACAAAAAATATATTCTTGAAGTAGGGAAGCAACTTGCGCCATTGCAAATAAATCATGGGGGCAATATCCTTATGGTACAAATAGAAAATGAGTATGGTTCTTTTTCGGACGATAAGGACTATCTCAAAATTAATGAGAATTTGTTTAAAGAAGCTGGTTTTGACGGATTATTATACACTTGCGACCCGGCTGCAGATTTAGCGAAAGGCCATCTCCCCGGATTGCTGCCGGCGGTAAATGGATTAGATGACCCGGCTAAGGTTAAAAAATTAATAAACGATAATCATGGCGGCAAAGGCCCTTATTATATAGCAGAGTGGTACCCGGCCTGGTTTGATTGGTGGGGAACCAAGCATCATACGGTACCATTAGCACAATACAGCGGTCATCTGGATTCAGTCCTGTCAGCAGGCATTTCTATCAACATGTATATGTTTCACGGAGGTACTACCCGGGGGTTCATGAACGGAGCAAATTTTAACGATAAAAATCCGTTCGAACCACAGATTAGCAGTTATGACTATGACGCACCTCTTGATGAAGCGGGGAATGCAACCGCCAAGTTTATGACGTTCAGAAAAGTTATTGAAAAACATCTTGCTCCGGGTGTAAAACTTCCAGCGGTTCCTATAGCTAAACCAACTATCAGTATTGATGATATCAATTTAACGCAAGCTGCTTTGGTTTTAGCTAATTTGCCCGTTGCTAACACAAATTTACGACCACTTACTTTCGAAAATCTTCATCAGGATTACGGTTTTGTACTTTATCGAACCAACGTTACCGGTGGGAAAACCGGGATTTTAAAACTATCGCAACTGCGAGATTATGCTGTAATAATGATTAATGGAAAAACAATTGGCACTTTAGACCGCCGTTTGAAACAAGACAGTATAAAAATTACCCTACCGGCTGGCAAAGTGCGCCTGGATATTTTAGTGGAAAATATGGGCCGTATAAACTTTGGCAAATATTTACTGCAAAACACAAAAGGTATAACAGAAGCGGTCACATTTAATAAGCTGGAACTATTAAATTGGCAGATGTATAGGTTGCCATATAAAACCCTAACCCCAATAAAGTTTTCAAAGAGCGTAGCTACAGTTTCATCACCTATATTACGAGCCGGAACATTTAATTTAAGTAAAGTTGCAGATACCTATTTAGATATGCGTAAATGGGGCAAGGGTGTAATTTGGGTTAACGGTCATAATATTGGAAAATATTGGAGCATAGGCCCGCAACAAACCTTATACATGCCCGCCGAGTGGTTGAAAAAGGGAATTAATAAGGTTGTTGTGTTAGAGCTGTTAAAGCCGAAAATAACCTCTCTTTCGGCTCTTGATAAGCCTATTTTAGATTTGTTACAATAAACGCGCGTTGCGGTTAATATCGATCAAAGTATCAAAATAAAAGGCCGCCTCATAATTAACTTATGAGGCGGCCTTTTAATAAATTTATAGCATCAAAAATAGTCAGCCCCCAGCACTACCACAAGCATCTATCTCATTCTTTAACAATTTCCTCAAGCTGGTTAATAAATTTGTCACTGCCATAGCCGGCAAAACCTTCATGATGAAACCTTAGCTTGCCCGATTTATCAATAATGGCTGTAGTTGGAAGTGAACCGTTATAAATAGCTGAAGGCACATCGCCAGCTTCGATTGCTATGGGCAGATCATAATTTTCCTTTAGCAGAAACCGCTCTCCCGTGCTAAGGTTGTTGTCTTCATCAATAAACAGGAAAACTACATCGTCATTATTTTTAAAATGTTGGTATAACTTCACCATACCCGGAAATTCGGCCCGGCAAGGTGGGCACCACGACGCCCAGAAATTAATAAACACCACCTTGCCACGAAAGGATGTTATATTCACAGTTTTGCCGTCCTTAAAACCTACGCTGAAATCCTGAACCGAACTTGTAGCAGCAGCTTCTGTCGTAAGTTGCGCATTAAAGATCCCGGTACGCAATAGTTGTTGCATCACCCAAGCTTTAGCAGCGGGGTTAAATATCAGCAATGCAATAACCCCCAGCATCACTATAGAGCCATAATTATTGCGTATATATTGAGGGATCTTTTTAACGCTGAAGTTATCTGTCATAAATAATTTTTCGTTCGTATTGGTTCAGATTTACGATCGCGAACCAAATATACAGGATTTGCAATCGCTATCCACTTATCCACAAGCGGATCTGAAGATCCGCAAACGTGCAGTTCAGGGTTATAAATTCGAAATAACAGAGCGCAAGTTAACAGCAGTATCCTACGGATTCTTACTCATTTTAGTGTTATGTCGCGCGCTCGGCATAAAGTAGTATATTGCATTATGCAACAAAGCATAGCGTTTTTACCGCTATCTGTTTAAATTGACGACTAATGAAAAAACTGCTTTTAATAATCGCACTCGCTATGCCGTTTGCAGGCTATAGTCAGGTCAAAAAGAAACCCAATATCATTATTATACTGGCCGATGATTTGGGGTGGGGCGATGTAGGGTATCATAGCAGCAATATTAAAACGCCCAATATCGACCAACTATCAAAAGATGGCGTTGTATTGAATCGCTATTATACGGCACCGATATGTTCGCCTACGCGGGTTGGCTTGTTAACAGGCCGTTACCCCAACCGTGTAGGCATCAGGGATGCAACCATACCACCCTGGAGTAGTTTTGGCCTGGATACATCTGAAGTGCTTATTCCACAGATGCTGGCAACAGCGGGTTATAAAAACAGGGCAATTATAGGTAAATGGCACCTCGGCCATAATACCTTACAATATCATCCTATGCGTAGGGGCTTTACACATTTTTACGGCTTTTTAAATGGCGCGCTTGATTATTTTACACACGTAAGGGAAGGCGAAGTTGATTGGCAGAATGATTATGAACCGTCGGCAGATAAAGGGTACACTACCGAATTACTCACTAACGAAGCTATTAAATGTATTAAAAACTATTCGAAAGATAAGGCGCCGTTTTTTATGTACCTGGCTTACAACGCGCCGCATGGCCCGTTGCAAGCTCCAGAGAAGTATTTGAAAATGTATGGGTATGATGCCTCTAAACCAAAGTATAAGGGCGGTGGCGAGGAAGGGATGGGAGCTACCGATCAGGGTAGAGGTAATACCCAAAAGCAAACTTATGCTGCTATGGTTACCTGTATGGATGATGGCATAGGGCAGGTATTACAAGCTTTAAGAGCACAACATATTGATGATAATACGCTTATCCTGTTCCACAGTGATAATGGCGCGGCGGGGAATGGGAATACCGGGTCGCATGGCGAGTTGCGGGGTTATAAGTTTGATGAGTGGGAAGGGGGCGTAAGGGCCCCGGCCATTATTAAATGGCCTGCAGCGGGGTTAACCGGTGGTAAGGTGATAGAGCAGGTTATGGGCTATGTGGATGTTTTCCCGACACTTAAAGATATTGTAGGTGTTAAAACGCCTGGTAAAAAACCATTTGATGGTATTAGCATGTGGCCTTTACTGACAGGTAAGGTCCAGAAATTTGACAGGGAGTTTTACCTGGGACATGGCGCTATAATTAACGGCAATTGGAAACTGGTTGAAGACAGGAATATCCCCAAAATGAAGATAAAGGGCGATATGCTTTTTAGTATCCCGGGCGATTACGCTGAAACAATTGATGTGAAAGCAGCTAACCTGGATATTTATCTAAAGTTAAAAGCCGCCGCCGCCAGGTTTGACACCATAAAACCTAAGGCTGTGCTGTTATCAAAAGGACCTAAAAATGGTTTTAAAGCGCCTAAAAATTGGAAGATCACTGAGGAGAACTAGCACGACTTTTTCGCCTCTGCTAAGTCATCAACACCTATGAAAACTTTAGCCGAATTTAAAGAATCATTAAATTTAGAACAGCCCCTTAGCGGCCTGTCTGTACAGCTAAAAAGCCTTTGGTACGATGGCAAAGGCGACTGGCACGAGGCACATGCGCAGGTTGATCAGCTAACGGATCAACAATCGGCCTGGGTGCATGCCTACCTGCACCGTAAAGAAGGCGATACCTGGAACGCTGACTACTGGTATAGCAAAGCAAAGCGCACCCGCCCTGATCTGTCTTTGGAAAAAGAATGGGAACAGTTAGTTAAGGCGTTTCTTTGATCAAATAACTCGTTGGTCCGGGATTACAAATCCGGAGGAATAAGATTAACGCACCAATAAACGCTGAAAATCCAGGCTGTCTCCTTTAAACGCGTTAAAGTCAACCACATGGTTTATCCCGTTAACCCGGGCTATATCCGAATGTTGCCAAAACCACCAGTTAGTGCCCTTAGTTAATTTTAGCTCCTCCTGGTAATAATGCGCTATCCATAGCGGATAACCATCAAAATGCCCTGCCAAGTAATCTTTATAAAAGCTGATACCGGTATAAATGATCGGTTTATTACCGGTTGACTTTTCGACCTTATTGATGAATGCCCGCAGCGCACTTCGCATCTTGTCCGGTGATACGCCGTCCAGTACCTCAATATCTACTACTGCAGGCAGATCGCCTGTTTCCAGCTTCACGTTCTGCAGGAAGAACCGCGCCTGCCATAGCCCATCTTTCTTCGGTCGGAAGAAGTGATAGGCGCCGCAAACTATCCCCGATTTTGCCCCTTCTCGCCAGTTTCGTTTAAAATAAGGATCAACCGTCAGTAAACCTTCCGTAGCTTTGATAAAAGCAAACCTGATCCGCACACTGTCCTCCTGCATCGCTCTTACCCGCGGCCAGTCGATCTTTCCCTGCGCGTAAGATACATCGATCCCGTGCAGCTTATATTTAACCGGGATCTTAATTCCGAAACTATGGTAAGTACGGTAATTGGGTGATTCGCCTATATCCGCCACCCATTGCCAGGTGGCGCTGAATATTTTGAGCACATAGCCGTAGTAAAACGGCGACAGGATGATTAGCAAGAAGCCTGTCAAAGCCAGTTTCCAGGAAACATTTCCTTTTTTCTTTACCGGCTTACGTTTGGGTTTTGCTTTGGCCACAGGGCGAAAATACGATTTGGCGGCAAAAAATCACTAAAGCAATTTAATTGCTGGTGTAGTTGTTGCCGATAACACCAATAAGCTATTTTACCTTAGCTACTACTTTCCGGTAATTACTTTTCTGTGTAGCATACCCCCAATCAGACATATGGTTGATAATGGTCTGCAATGTTCTGCCATTCCCGTTGGTCCGGATTTATAATCCCTGACCACATTTATAAGGGATTCTTCGGTGATAAAAAAAGATTCAGTTGATGCAATAAATCTACGAAAAGTTCGTAATATTATAAATCAACTTAATCATTTCAACTTAAACTATCATCTATGAAAACCCTGCTCTTTTTAACAACCTGGCTTTTGGCCCTTAACTGTTTTGCACAAAGCCAGATCAACGTAAAACTAAAAGCCAGGCTTGATACTATTTTACAGCGGGACCAGGGCGTACGAGAATTTTTTGACACAGAAACCAAGGACCAAAGAAAAGATACGCTTGCGCAAATGCTGGGCTACCCAAGGGACTCATTACAAAAAAACCAATGGAGATTTATAAATAAGGTCGATGTGGCCAATATCGAAAAAGTTGAAAGTATTATTGCCCAATACGGCTATCCCGGCAAAACCATGGTGGGCGAACCTGAAAATACAGCAGTGTTTTATGTTATCCAGCATTCTAATAAAATCGCTAAATATTACCTGCTGATTGAAGAGGCAGGTAAAAAAGGCGAATTGCCGTTTACCTGTGTTGCGTTAATGCTTGACAGAAAACTAATGAACGAACATAAGGAGCAAATTTATGGTACTCAAATTATGTCAATTATGATCCCCGATGCCAAAACAGGCAAAAAGCGAATGTTTGGTTTTGTAGTACCTATTAAAGACGCCGCTAATGTAAACCAGCGCCGCAAAGAAGCGGGTTTTGACTTAACCGTCGAACAAAATGCCAAACGACTTGACACCGTGTACAAACCCTATACTTATGAGCAAATTGACGAGATTAAGAGCGGGAAATTGGCGGTTGATTAGTGCACACATATTAGATACCTGGCGCGTATGAAGTGCAGGACAAGGCAGAGAGTTTAATAAAAGTCACGAGTACGCCTCCCGTTGGTCCGGATTTGTAATCCCGGACCAATTAGTAGGGGAATTTGCAATCCCAGCGGGCATTTGGCTTATCTTTGAATTATTAGCCAGCCTGGGTAAAGCAGGTAATCTCTTTTGTTACTCTAATCAATGTCTTCGCAACGGTGTCTTGCAGGGGACCCCAGCGAAGACGAAAAAGGCATTTATCATTGTTGCAAAACCGAACAGTTCTGTATCAAAAACGTTCGATTAATCAATGTGTGTTGATGTTAAATATTTAATAATCAATTAATTAAATAAGTGGCACTGTGATGGTAGTATTACTGTTAGTTCTATCAAGATATTTCTTTTCAATACTTTATGTTAAAAAATTACCTTACAGTGGCCTTGCGCAGCATGCGTAACCATAAAATGTACAGCTTTATCAATATCAGTGGTTTAGCCGTTAGTTTAGCCGCCAGCATGTTGTTATTGCTTTGGGTTAAGGATGAAATGAGCTTTAACCGATTTAATGTAAAAAGCGATCGGTTATATAAACTCGCCTCTAAATTTAAGGAAGATAATATCTGGAGTAGCACACCGCCTGCTGCAGCTGTTTATGCCAAAAATGAGTTGCCCGAGGTTGAGGATGCTTGCCGTGTTACCAATAATTCAAATGTAAACTGGCTGCAATACCAGGATAAGAGGGTTACTCAAAAAAACAACGGAATAGCAGATGCTTCTTTGTTTAGCATGTTTACTTATCCACTTTTGCAGGGTAATACAAATCGCCCGTTTAATGATGCTAACTCGATTGTTATTTCGGCTACTATGGCCGGGCGGTTGTTTGGCAAAGAAAACCCAATGGGCAAAGTACTTACTGCCGATGATAAAAAACTATATACTATTACAGCTGTAATGCAGGATCTGCCTGCCAACTCGACCATTGGGTATGATGTGATATTTAACTTTAAGCAGCTTGAATTGTCGTATGATACGTCGGGCCAGTTTAAAAATTTAAACAGTAATTGGGGACGATATAGTTATGATACTTATGTGCAGCTTAAAGAGGGTAGTAATCCTGTAGCCGTCGGGCTAAAATTGGGAGGCATTCATGTTAAGCATTATGATAACCCGTTTAGCCATAATATTGTTTATCTGTTTAACCCTATCGCTAAAATACACTTGTATAACGATAGTGGTGAAGAACAGGGCATGGCGGTGGTGCGCATTTTCTTTATTGTGGCGGTTATAATATTGTTGATAGCCTGTATAAACTACGTCAACTTATTTACGGCAAGGGCGTCAAAACGCAATAAAGAAATAAGCCTGCGTAAAATAGTAGGCGCGGCAAGAATGGGGCTTTTTATGCAGTTTATTATTGAGTCGCTTTTGATGTTTGTTATAGCGCTTACATTGGCTACCTGTCTGATATATTTGGTAATGCCCTTATATAACAATATTTCATGTAAAAATATTGTGTTTAAACCCTGGTCAACAGAAGTTCTGCAAGTTTACGGCCTTACCCTATTGGCTACATTGGTAATGGCGGGAGTTTATCCTGCAATTACACTATCATCGCTAAAACCTTTAGAAGCCATGAGAGGTAAGCTTAGTGGCATAGGTAGTAAAAGCAACCTACGCAAAGTATTGGTAACTGTACAGTTTTGTTTCTCGATTATATTGGTGCTAAGCACCATCGTTATCGGCAATCAACTGTCCTATATTCGTCACAAAAACCTTGGCTATAATAAAGACAATGTGATAGAACTTGATATGCGTAATATGCATAACCATTACGATGCGGTTAAAGCTTACCTGCTAAGCCTGCCATCTGTCACTGGGGTTACGCAATCGGGCGTGGATATTATTAACACAAGCTCCGGGACCAGTAATGTAGAATGGGACGGCAAAAAGCCGGGTAATCAATCTTTTGCAATTTTCCAGATGCCGGTCGATCATAACTTTTTACAGGTTATGGGCATTAAGCTGATAACGGGTGCTGGTTTTACAGGCACTGAAGCTGACAGTTCCAATTTTATACTGAACGAAACGGCTGTAAAAACAGCGGGACTTAAAGGGCCGCTAATAGGTAAACCTTTCGCAGTTGATGGCGCTAAGGGCGTAATTGCAGGTGTGGTGGAGGATTTTCATTTTCAAAATATGCATACAAAAATAGGCCCCTTAGTGTTGCAATATAGTAAGCAGGCAAATCCAAAAATTTATATCAAAACCAGCGGCAGTAACATGCAGCAAACACTCGCAGCTATCGGACAGGTTTGGAAGCAATATAACCCCGATTATGATTTCAGCTATTCATTTTTAGATGGCGAGTTTGACAAACTTTACAAAAGCGACCTGCGTGTAGGTAACTTATTTGGATATTTTTCAGTGATAGCTATTGTGATATCATGTCTGGGCTTATTTGGGCTGGTTACCTTTACTGCCGAAAGTAGGGTTAAAGAAATAGGTATCAGAAAAACATTGGGTGCAAGTGTATTGCATATCGTAGCACTGATTTCCAAAGATTTTTTAGCGTTGGTGATGCTTGCAGCGACAATCTCATTCCCAATAGCGTGGTATGGGCTAAATAAATTTTTGCAGGGCTACGCTTACCAAACACACCTAAGCTGGTGGATGTTCGTCGCGGCAGGTATTGCCACTATGATGATTGCTGCTATAACGGTAAGCTATAAGTGTTTACAGGTCGCGTTAGCCAACCCTATTAAGGCACTTAAAAACGAATGATTCCTTCGCCCTTGATGTTATCCGTTGGTCCAGATTTGTAATCCCGGACCAGATTACAGGGGATTTGCAATCCCCATCCGCAATACCCCGCGCGGATCAGAGATCCGCAACGAAATAAGTCTGGGATTATAAATCCGGACTAACATTAAGGTTTAACTTATACTTTCGCAGATCAGCCGAATGTTTTCGGGGCCGTTTTAATTCATATTGATAAAGCACCTGTGCAATGTTTTTCATAAAGGGCAGGCAAACGGTGGTGTATTCATACTTATTATCGTTATAAATACCATCTTCGTTTGATTGTACTACAGCCGAAAGCATAAACTCGGTTTTGGTTTTGAAATTGACAATGTAGGCGTTGTCAATATCGTAGCCGTACGAATCGCCTATTTTATTAAAGATCCTGATATCGGGGTTGACAGCGATAGTGCTGTCTGCCCCATAAAATAAAAACTTGCAATAAGCCGCGAAATATTCGGGGCTGTGGTAAGTGGGTTTTTGGCTTTCGGTAGGGTACATGCTCATGTACTTGTATATAAATTGATAGTCGTCAACGGTCAGGTTAAAGCGCTCGCTTTTCGGAAATGCTTCGGGGAAGAGCAGGCGCTTCAGCACTGCCTGCTGATCAGTAAGGGGGTAAACGTTTTTGTCGGTAAAGTCAAAAGGTTTCATAACCAGTTTGTCGTTCCGGTCTAAATAGCCTTTGCCCTGTAACAGGTTTTCCACGTTAACCGGGTAGTTGTTGTTATCCACCTGTTCAGTTTGGGCGTAAACCAGTTTATCGCCGTTATAGAAACGTATGGGGTTGGTATGCCTGGCGCGGTCACCGCCGTCGCCAATGGCGAGGCGCCCCAAAATACGGGTGTCTTTTAATCCATACTTTTGCAGTTTCTTGTTGATTTCTTCACGCCCAACAAATTCGTACAGCCGGTTGTAAGCATCATTATCACTCACCAGTAATATCTTTTTGCCATAGTTGCCAATGCTGGGCAGCCCGTTCGTAGCGCTGGTATCTTTAGTTACTCGGGTTTCATCGCGGAAGTTGCTATCGGTAAGCATGGTACTTTCCGGGGTAAGATCTTTAATATGCAGCTCGTGTATTTTCTCCAGCGCGAATATAAGCGTGGGCAGCTTTACCGTGCTGGCAGGGTAAAAGTAATGTTTGGGATTAAGGCGATAGCTGTACGATTTAAAGTGCGGGATATTATGTTTATCGCGGTCGATCTGGGTATAAAGTAACTGAACTTCATTATGCGTGGGATGGTTAAGGATCCCCTGGAATAATTCGGGGTGTGATTGGAGTAGTTTTTCAAGAAAAACAGTATCGGTTTGTTGTGCCAGCGTTTTTAACGAAAATAAACAAAGCAACAGCACGCAGATTTTTTTCATGACAATAAGTTTTAGTTTAAAAGTATAAAAAAGTCCCGGCTTATTACCCAACTGTGTCCGTTGGTCCGGAATTATAATCCCGGACCAAATTTACAGGGGATTTGCAATCCCCCTACGCAATGCCTTGCAGATCCACGACCCGGCAAACTAAAATGAGGTTAGGATGTTCATAGATCGCGGTGTATATTTATACATCATTAACGCAACATAGCAATGGACCTTAAAGCATTTAACAATTTCCCTTTTTATATCAAGCTGGCGGCAGTATTATTTAGCCTGATCGCGCTTGGGTTCATCGTAATTACTGCAAAGGAAATACTGGCACCGCTTATATTTTCGTGTTTATTCTCCATCTTACTCTTACCGGTAGCGGCCTTTTTTGAGTATAAGCTACGCTTACCCAGGAGCGCTGCATCCATGGTGGCGGTGGTGCTGTTGCTTAGTTTTATTGGTGTATTGATCTACGTTATCGGTACACAGATCGCCGACCTGTTTAAAGAGTGGCCGCAGTTTCAGGCGCAGATGAAAAGTTCGCTTTGGGAGTTCAGGGGCTGGGTGCAGGACAATTTCCACATCACCCGGGGCAAACAGCTCAGGGTAGCTAACGAGGCCACCAGTAAGGTGCTTTCGCCGGATACGGCGGCGGTAGGGGCAACTGTACTATCGGTATCCGCTATCCTTTTGTTCCTGGTGTTCACGTTTATTTATACGTTTTTCTTTTTATTGTACCGTACGCTTATTATGAAGTTCCTGGAATCTGTTTTCCTGAAGGAAAACAAGGCTACTGTTCATGAGATCATGGAGCAGGTACAACATATCATCCGTAAATATATTATCGGCTTGCTTATCGAGATGGGTATTGTGGCCATTGGGGTCAGCACGGCGTTTACGTGTATGGGGGTGAGGTATGCCATTTTACTGGGCCTGCTTACCGGCCTGCTTAATATCATTCCGTATGTGGGTATCTTTACAGCGCTGGTTATTAGTGCGGTAGTTACGCTGGGCACCTCGCCGGATAGCACGCAGGCTGTTTGGGTGATAGTTACATTAGTTGTAACGCACCTGATAGATAGTAATGTTTTACTGCCGCTGGTAGTGGGATCAAAAGTAAGGATCAATGCTTTAATTACCATCCTGGGTGTAGTTGCGGGCGAAATGATTTGGGGGATTCCGGGAATGTTCCTGTCTATTCCTTGTATCGCCGTTTTAAAGATCATTTTTGACCGCGTAGAAAGCCTTCAGCCCTGGGGTATTATATTGGGCGATGAAGAACGGAAACAAAATAAACTGGCGACCCGATTGATGTTGAAAAGAAAAAAAATCGTCGCGGAAACGGATTAGCCCATTGGCCCGGATTTTAATCCCGGGCCAATATGAGCCTGTTACTTACTACCCGCAAAGAGGGGGTTCAACCTGAAGTACTTATCGCTCCCATCAAAAAACACCACATAGTCTGATTTAAAATGTGTGCTCTTCAGATAGTAATCTGTAGTGATGATCTGCGCGCCCGAGTTGCAGGCGGCTTCAAAATAAGATCTGTCGTTAGTGCGGGCCTGTTCGGTATCGCTGTCGGCGCGGGTGCGGATGATGTAGCCTTTCTTTATCAACCCGGGTATTTCCGGGCTTTTAGCATTGTTGCGGATCAGCATGGCAGCTTCGGGGGTGCCCGGGTCGGCATTGGCAAATAGCACCCGGCCCTTTAACGACGGATGGCCGTCCATATACATATTACGTTTGCGTTTTTGATCGTCAAGCAGGAAGATAAACTTACCGCGTGTCTGTTTTAAAGTGGGCCAGCCTTTGGTTAATACGGCGCCCTCCAACGTTTCGGCTTTGCCGCGTACATCATCGGGGGTTAGCAAATGTTTTTTACCCAGGTATTTCAACAGGTTATTGTCTAACTCATCAAACAGGGCAGGGGTAAACGTTTCGGGCACATTGGCGGCTTTGCTTTCAGGATCGTCCTTAGCCTCTAAAGTGATGAATACAGGGTTATGCCCGGGATGCGCCTCGCTCCAGTTTTTTAGCTGGGTAAGGCAATCTTTAAACGTAGGGCATTGGCTGCGATAGTCATATTCAATTATGTGGAATACCTTGAAACCGGGCTCGTTCATTTCGCCCTTTTCATCAAAAGCAGGTTGATTTGGGGCGTAATCCAAACCTTTTGGATGCGCATATTTGCCGCCTTTGCTATCGCCATAAATATCAATTTCAAGGTTGCGCAGGCCCATATCCAGCTGGCCTTCCAACGGGATATGCTCATAATCTATCCTGTACGATTTAGGGTCCTTAGCCAGCATCAGTTTAAATAAGCCCGGGTCTATCGCTTTTTTATAACTGTTGTGCGACCCTATGATCTGGATCTTATTGATGGGGGTATTGTCTGCGCCTACATCGGTACGCATTAACGGTAATGATAACAATAACAGGGTGCCAAATAATATTTTCATGTTGGTGTATTTAAACTTCAGGCAATTATAGCCGGTGCATATTTAGGCTTTTAATATTAATAAACTATTAAGGTAGTGTGTTTAGTGTAATAATGGATGTTTTTGGGCGTGGCCCGCAGGGAACGCCATTATAGTGATTAGTTAATATTTACCGCCCTATACCTAACCTCTAATCACCAACCTCCAATCTCTAACCCAACCCTATCCAAATTATTACAAATCACCCCATCAATTTTTTATCCACGGTATTGAATTAATTGTAACTTAGTTACCCAAACTAAATTAAAAATAAACCAATTATTCCAACCTCACATGGAAAAAAGAAGAGACTTTATTAAGAAGGTGGCTATAACAACCGGCGGCCTTGCATTGGGTAGCCGCACTTTTGGCTTCACTGCCAAAAGCTACAACCGTATAATAGGCGCTAATGACCGGATCCACGTAGCCATAATAGGCCTTAACGGCCGGGGCGGCAGCATGTGTACCACGTTTGCCAAGTCGGCAAACTGCCTGGTAAACACGGTTTGCGATGTGGATTCGCGCACTATACCCATCACTCAGAAAAAAGTAGCCGCAGCCAGTAAAGGCGAAGCCCCGAAAGGCGAGGGCGACGTACGCAAGGTAATGGCAGATAAAGATATCGACGCCATATACATAGCAACCCCCGACCACTGGCATGCGCCAATGGCCATAATGGGCTGCCAGGCCGGCAAGCACGTTTATGTTGAAAAACCATTAAGCCATAACCCGCACGAAGGCGAAATGGCCGTGGCTGCTGCCCGCAAATACAAACGCGTAGTACAAATGGGTGCGCAGCGCCGGTCGGCACCGCTGGCTATACAGGCTGTTAATGAACTGCATAGCGGCGTTATTGGCCGTGTGTACTTTGCCAAAGCCTGGTATACTAATAAACGTAGTGCAAATTTTTATAAACCGGCTGCTGTTCCAAGTTGGTTAGATTATGAGCTATGGCAGGGCCCGGCTCCGCGCAAGCCTTATCTGGATGGATTGATCCATTACAACTGGCACTGGAAGTGGCATTATGGTACCGGCGAAGCGTTAAATAACGGTACGCACGAAGTGGATCTGGCCCGTTGGGGATTGGGTGTTGATTTGCCTACCCGTGTATCATCAATAGGTGGCCGTTACCAGTTCCAGGATGAGTGGGAAACACCTGATACGCAAATTGTAACGTTAGAGTACCCGGGCCGTGTATCGCTGATGTGGGAGAACCGCAGCTCGAACGGGCGCAAGATAGAAGGCGCCGATCGGGGTGTTATTTTCTATGGCGATAACGGCAGCATGGATACCGATGGCGAAGACTATATCATTTATGACCTTGCCGGCAAAGTGGTGAAAACCATTAAAAAAGGCGGGCCGGTAGAAGATGCTTCTATCCAGGGCCGTAACACCGCCAGCCCAAGCTTAGGCATGGACGCGCAGCACGTAGCTAACTTCCTGGAAAGTATCCGCGATAATAAAGCGCCAAATTGCGATGTGGAGTTAGGTTATAAGAGTGTTGTTGCTATGCAGTTGGGTAATATATCATGGCGCGTTGGCCGCGATTTGCACCTGGACCCTAAAAACGCGCACATCATTAATGACCCCGAAGCACAAAAATTGTGGAGCCGTACTTACGAACCGGGATGGGCGCCTAAAGTATAATTAGTTACCAGATAACTACCGAATATTCACCAAAATTGACCGAATAAATGAAAAAATATTATGGTTTAAGCAGTGGCCTCATAGCCGCTGCTTTTATTTTAAATGCCGGCATTACTAATGCTGATGTACCTAAGGATAAAACGCCTAAAAAGGCAGCAACCAAACAACACGCTGTTGTTGAAACCTCGCGCATGGCGTGGTGGAGCAAGGCAAGGTTTGGGATGTTTATTCACTGGGGGGTGTATAGCGTTCCGGCGGGGGTTTATAATGATAAGAAGATCCCGGGTTTGGGCGAGTGGATAATGCACGATGCCAAGATCCCGGTGGATACCTATCAGGCCTACGCTAAAGATTTTAACCCTACCGAGTACAACCCCGAGCAATGGGTGCTAACGGCCAAGGCTGCCGGTGTTAAATACATAGTTATCACCACCAAGCACCATGACGGCTTTGCGATGTTCGACTCGAAAGCAAGCGACTGGAACATTGTTAAACGCACCCCATACGGTAAAGATGTTATAAAAATGCTGGCCGATGCCTGCCGCAAGTATGGCATGAAGCTGGGCTTCTACTACTCGCAGGCCAACGATTGGAACAATGCCGGCGGCGCAGCCGCAGGCGGCCATTGGGATAAAAAGCAGGATGGCAGCTTTGACGATTATTTAGATAAAGTGGCTATCCCGCAGGTAAAAGAAATTTTAACCAACTATGGCGATGTTGCCGAATTATGGTGGGACGTACCAACTGATATGACCAAGGAGCGCGCCGCTAAGATCACGCCGCTGCTGGATAAATATCCAAACATCATTACCAACAACCGTTTAGGTGGCGGTGTACAGGGTGATTTGGAAACCCCTGAGCAATACATCCCGCCAACGGGTATACCGGGCCGCTATTGGGAAGCTTGTATGACCATGAATGATACCTGGGGCTTTAAAACTTATGACGAGCACTGGAAATCAAGCCAGACATTGATCCGTAATTTAGTTGATATCGCTTCAAAAGGAGGTAACTATTTATTGAATGTTGGCCCGCAATCAAACGGTAAGTTCCCTGCGCCTATTATGGGGATATTGAGCGATATGGGCGCATGGATGAAGGTAAATGGTGAGGCTATTTATGGCACAACTGCCAGCCCGTTCCGCAAGCTGCCTTGGGGCAGGTGTACTACCGGTGCTTCGGTTAATGGCAATACCACGCTTTATTTTCATGTGTTTGAATGGCCAACTAACGGCGAGCTGAATATACCGGGTTTACAGAACCAGATCGTGTCGGCTAAATTATTAGCTAATGGTTCGGCTTTAAAAAGCAGGAAAACCGCGGATGGTTCAACAATTACCGTACCTGGTGCAGCTTTAGATGCAAACTCGACCGTTATAAAAGTGGTAATAAAAGGCAAGCCTGATGTTACGGTAGTTGTGCCTTCGGCAGAAGCTGACGGATCGTTTGTATTGAGTCCGTTTGATGCTGATGTAAAAGGCGGCATCCAGTCAGAAGGCGCAAGGACACCAAACTTAGGCTATTGGACCGAGGCTAAATCATCAGCTTCGTGGAAGATCAACATCGCCAAAACCGGAACGTATACTATGGAAGCACCGGCATCTGCGCCGGGCGATAACAATGTTATCAGCATTACCATTGGCGACCAAACGGTTAAGGCCCCGATAAAAGGCACCGGCGGCGGTACCCGCTATGTTAAAAACAGCCTTGGCGAAATTAAGATCACCAAAGCCGGCGTAAACACTATTACTGTTACCGGCGTGCCCGAAGGCTGGCAATACATTAACCTGCGCGCCATTACTTTTAAACCTGTTAACTAATACTAACAATGAAGAAATATTTATTGCTGATAGCTTGTTTTGCTTTTGCAGCAACTCTTACCAAAGCGGCAAAAGTTGATACGGTTGAAACCTACAGCGATGCAATGCACAAAAAAATAAAAGCGGTGGTTATTACCCCTGCCGATTACGAGACAGGCAAACCCTGCCCGGTAGTTTATTTATTGCACGGCGCCGGCGGTAATTATAAACAGTATTACGGTATTAACAAAGGTATTGCTGAGCTGGCTGATCAATATCACCTGATGATAGTTTGTGCCGATGGCGGCGTGACCAGTTGGTACTGGGACAGCCCCAAAGACCCCAAATATCAATACGAAACCTATATAACCAAAGAGTTGATAGGCTATATCGACAAAAATTATAAGACCATAAAAAACAAAACTGGTCGTGCAATTTCGGGCCTGAGCATGGGTGGGCAAGGCGCTATGTACCTGGCTATCCGTCACCAGGATTTGTTTGGCGCGGTAGGCAGCATGAGCGGTGGGGTTGATATCCGCCCGTTTCCTAACAACTGGGATATGTCGAAACGTTTAGGCGAATATGCAGATAACCCAGAACTTTGGGAGAAAACAGCAGTAACCAATTTACTGTACCTCATCAAGCCAAACTTGTTAGCTATTACATTTGATTGCGGTACTGATGATTTCTTTTACAAAGTAAACTGCATTCTGCACGATAAAATGGTTGAGCGTAACATCCCGCACGATTTTACAGCGCGCCCCGGCGGGCATACTTCGCAGTATTGGGCAAACTCAATACAGTATCACCTGTTGTTTTTTAATAACTATTTTAGAAAGGCTAACCCGCAGCTGAACTAACTAAAAGACTTACGAAGTTTTCAAAACTTCGTAAGTCTAAATATATTTGTCCCAGCAGGGTCTCTCGTAGAGGACCCTGCGTTGTGCCTCCTTAGGGTCCCCGTTGGGAGACCCTGAGGGTACGAAAGCTAATCCGCAATTAATTAATATACATCTATACTACATGTCTTACCAACCATCACCAGAAAGATACCAATCCATGCCTTATAAACGTAGTGGCAAAAGCGGCCTAAAGCTGCCTGCTGTGTCATTGGGCCTATGGCATAACTTCGGGTATTACGACCAGATGGAAAACTGTCGTAATATCCTTAAAACCGCATTCGATCACGGCGTTACCCATATCGACCTTGCCAATAACTACGGTCCGCCGCCGGGATCGGCCGAGGAAAATTTTGGCCGGATACTGCATACTGATTTCAGGGACCATCGTGACGAACTCATCATCTCATCAAAAGCCGGCTACACCATGTGGGACGGGCCTTATGGCGACTGGGGAACCAAGAAATACCTGGTGTCAAGCCTTGACCAAAGCCTTAAACGCATGAAGCTGGATTACGTAGATATTTTCTACCATCACCGTCCCGATCCGGAAACACCGCTGGAAGAAACTATGGCTGCGTTGGACCTGATCGTTCGCCAGGGTAAGGCTTTGTATGTGGGGATATCTAACTATAAAGCACCGGAAGCAAAGGCAGCTATCCAAATGTTAAAGCAAATGGGAACGCCCATCATCATCCATCAGCCTAAATACTCCATGTTTGAGCGTTGGGTTGAGGGCGGTTTGCTGGATGTGCTGGAAGAGGAGGGTGTAGGTTGTATCCCGTTCTCGCCATTGGCGCAGGGATTATTGACCGATAAATATTTGAAAGGTATCCCGGCAGATTCAAGAGCCGTAAAGATCGGCGACTCGCTGACTGAGGATAGCATCACACCTGATAAGATTGAAAAGATCAAAAAGCTAAATGCTATTGCCCAGCAACGCGGCCAGAAACTGGCGCACATGGCGCTGTCATGGATCTTAAAAGACGAACGCATTACATCGGTACTGGTAGGCGCCAGTAAGCCAGAGCAGCTGTTAGACTCTTTGAAATGCCTGGAAAACACCAAGTTTAGTAAAGAGGAGTTGGATTTGATTGATGGGATATTGGCATAATTTATCCTTTTTTGTCATTTCGAAACGTAGTGAGAAATCTTAAACGCTTTGCAATTCCAATCGTTTGTATAAGATTTCTCACTCGTACCTCGTATCGAAATGACATTGCTGGACTACTTCCCCTTTATCCTAAACGTACCATCGCCAATACCACCTGTAGCATCAATGCCGGCTATTTTAATGGTGTATTTATCCATGATGTCTGATGTATAGAACGATACCCTGGCCCTGCCGTTTTGATCGGTGCTGATGTTTGGCTCCCAGTAGATGGTTGAGCGGTAATCGGGTTCTATCGCGGCCGGGGCCACCTTGTAGCGCGGACTATAAAATTCCTGCGGCTGTAATATTGGTAAGGGGCGGTAGGTAACCATACCGGGCGGTCTGTCCCCGTACCAGCCCACACCGTTTTTGGTGGTGATCTCTATTACAGCGAAATCAAACATTGGCGGGCGTGGGTAAATGCGATTGGTATATTTGCGGCTGTAAGCAACTTCAACGCCAATAATACCCGGTAGTTTGTATTCGCTTAAAGCATCTATTGCTTCCGAAGCGGTATTTGGCATATAGCCATGAAAACCTGACATATCCCAGGCAATTACTGATCCGGTTTGGAATCCTTCTGCTATATCTGTAGTGGGATGCCGCCCTGTTAAACCATTTTCACGCGAATCGGGGAATAACGGCAAACCCGGTGCATCAATGTTTAACGGTAAGGGCCACCCATCAATGCGTACATCAACGCAATACTTATTAAAAATAATTAGCGGTATAACCATTTCACGACCCTTAAACATTATTTTAACCGACCCGGCCACCCTAAAACCGGGTATTTTTTGCGCCAACAACTCGTATAGGTTTGTAGTGGCCGATTTTTTAATGTCTTCCTCATCAAATATCAAATCGGCGTTGCCGGGCCCAAAGCGGTTAAGGGTACCTTTAATTATTTTTTTAGCATTTATCTGTACCTCTTTTAATATGATGCCGGTTAGTTTTAGATTTTTTTCGTCTTGCTTCTCGGCAACGCGCCTCACATAGTTTAACTGTGTGCTGTCGGTATTAACATACCAGGGCAGTATGGCGTCCCTAACCATAGCGGGAATAGGCAACGCTTTAAATTTATCAACAGTAACTTTACCGAACGTGAGCTTTTTGCCTTCTTTACGGCTGGCTTGTAAGAAAAACGATCCGCTATCAATCTTCGGCAGATTTTTAAACTCATACACCCCGTTTGCATCGGCATTGGTTGAGGCAATAAAGGTTGGTTTTTGTGATGAGATAACTACCGGAGCATTAGGTATGGGTTTGCTGACCAGGTTGGTTACCTGCCCCGTGATTTTAAGTTCTTTCTCCATTATAAACTCCGGCTTTCTAAGCGGGGCAAATATATTTTTCCAGGCGTAGCCCGTCCAGCCTTGTGTTAATAGCAGGTTATCGAGCGCCTCCCAGGCTTGTTTGTCTTTACGGTTGATGTAATAGCCGGGTTCTTCAACGTTACCTCTCAACTCTGAGTTAATAAGCAGGCTGGCGCCTATGCCATAATTGCCAATACTATCAACCCTAACCTGTGAGTCATCCGTCACAGCAAGCGAAAACTCCCCCTGTACCGGTAACCCGCTTTTATCTTTTACGGCTATGGCTAAACTTACGCTGTCGCGCTTACGGTAGGTGGTATGATTTGTAGATACGGTAATATTTAACTGGTCGTGATTGTCAATAAACACCGCACGTTCATTCAGCGGCCTTTTACCGATAAAAAATGTAAACCGTGCAATACCGGTAGGAAACAGCTTTTTATCTACCGATAAGGCAGGCTGCGCAAGGTCGACCTTTTGCGTATAATAGGCCGTGCCCCGTGATGTGCCTATCAAATAACAGGCGGTATCGGTGGTTAAGTTATTGGCGCCTTGTAGGGTTACGGTTAAAGCGTCGCCCTGTTCGGGATTGGTGATTTGCATAACTGTGCCCACCGGGCTTATTTTAGGTAACTCGAAGCTCTTGACAATAGGTTTGCTTAAGCGGGCGGTGTAACCCTCGCCGGCTTTTGGTGTAAACTCAAAACTGCCCATGCCATTATGGATAGTCGCGAAGGATACAATCTCGTCGCCTTTACCATTATAGATAGTACCGAGTACCGGCGTGCCCTTGCCATCCTCGCCAATAGCCTTAAACCCAACGATGGATTTTAAACCCTTAACCAAATTACCGCCCTCGGGCAAAAATTGCAGGTCGATATTTTGGTTGCGGTTGATGGTGAGTGGTATTTGTACTATTTTATCGGCTTCACCTTTTTCGAGGCTTTGTATGCGTGCCCTTAACACCCGCCCATCTATTTTAGCTTTAAGGGCCTGGCTAAATTTAAGGCTGCCATCCATACCGGTTTGCATTACCTCTTTAAAGAGATAATACCGGCCTTCGTAGATCCTGACGTCAACCTTTTTTAAGGCGACGGGCGAACTCAATTTATTTGTTTTGGTAAGTTTTAGGTCGACGTTTACTACGTCCTTATCGTCAACCCGGTTAACGTTTACGGCTGATTTAACCAGCCAGGCTTCCTTTGCCGGTAAGCCTAAATAAAAACGCTGACTAAAAACGTAATCTTCGCCAAAATTTTGCATCCAGTTGGTATAGGCGCGCAAGGTATAACCACCTTCCCTGAAAATAGTAGCCGGCAGCGGGATCTGCCCCCACGCAATACCATCTTTAACTTTTATGCTAACGCGACGTACCATTTGCGTGCTGTCATTATCCAGCTCAACATATAACAGTCCGCTTAAGCGCGAGGCACTCAAATTTACCCTGTCAACCAAATAAGCTTTGAACCAAAGTGTATCGCCCAGGTTGTAGTAAGGTTTATCAGTATGCAGATAAACTTTCTCCACCGGGAAATGCTTATTAAAAGTATCCAGCGAAGCCGTTAATTGTTTAGTGCCCTCTGCCGAGGGCGCGTAAAACCCGTTGTAGTTGCCGGGCCCTCCTCAACCATGTAGTTATAAACCTGCCGGCCCAGTTCGCCGGCAGCATTTATACCCTCAACTATAACTTTGTAATTACCGGGACCATCGGCGTTAAAGAAGTTAAATGATGCTTTACCCTCTGCATCGGTTTTTAAATAAGGGTTCCAGTACACGGTGGTACGCAGGTCGGGTAGTTTATTGGCATAGCCCGGCCTGTCATACCGCGGCGAATAGAACTCGCGCACTTTATTGAATCCCTTTGGCGATATGTTGGCAATATTAGGATTGTATTGCCTGCGAGATGCGCCAAGTTTGGTCATTATCAATATAAAGCTTGAGTTTTCGCCACCGCCTAAACTGTTTATCATCGCCTGGTTTGTCCTCACTAACAATATTTTGGCTACATCTTCCGGTTGTATGCTACCCTGCAAAATTTCGTCAACCTCATCCGGGGTCCTTATTAAACGCCCATCAAGTATCAGCGACATTTGTCCCCGCGTACGCAAATCTATCAGCGCCATGTATCCAAACTCGCCGCGTGGTTCCACACTAATCCCCGGCAGCCGGGCCTGCAGGCACATAGCTAACGTTACGCAATTAGCCACTTCGTTTTCATCAAAAGTAATTACCCTGTCTGCCGATTGTTCAGGCACCCTAAGCACACCTTGCGGTGAAATGTTATTGGCGGCTTTTAACCTTCTGGCTTTAATACGTACTTCTTTTAAGCGCTGAACTTTATCCAGCTGGCCGGTCTTTTCATAAATATCGTCCAGTTTTTTGCCGTTGTCTATATAGGTTTTTAGCGTGGTATTAATATCGGTGCTTACATCGGCCAGGTTACGGTTTTTGCTCAGGCGTATTTTGGGTATGGTATCTAAAATAAGTTTAACCTTATCGCTGCCTTTCGCGTTGTGTGCGGCTAACGACCATTTGATGCTATCGGTCATAAATATACCGTCAAATTTAAACCGGCCATTTTCATCAGTTGTTGTAGTTTTAGTAACACCGGCTATTATGGACATTAGGGTAACCTTTGCACCTACCGACGGTTTAGTACCCAGGTTAGTAACTTTACCTGTTATGGTTAAGCCCAGCCCCTCTACCTCAAAAGCGGGTTTCTCGCTTACGGTTTTGGCTATTTCTTTCCAGCTAAAACGGCGGTAGCCCTGGGTAAGCATCAGGTTATCTAAAGCTTTGTTAACCTCATCGGTTTCCTTTGTAAAATAGTAGTTGGGCTTTTCAATATAGCCCTTAAGGTCAGATGTTAACAGGATATCTGAAAATATGGTAGTCTCCAGCGTTTCATTAAACGGCACCTTGGTCTCGTCAATTACCGTTACCGAAAAATTGCCTGCTGTAGCCTTGTTCTTGCTGTCGGCGGCGTTCAGTTCAACCTGTACACGGTCTTTGCCGCTATAGCTTGCTTTGGCGGTTTTAAGGCTAAGTTTCATTATATCAGTACTGCGGATAAATGCTATGCGCTCGTTTACCGGGTCGCCGGCGCTGTTAAATAATGTAAACTGTGCAATGCCCGACGGGAAAGACTTTTTATCCAGCCAAACAGAGGTAATGGCGCTATTTATTTTAATTGGCGAGGCAAAAATGGTTTCTCCGCCCGTGTGAGCGATAAAGTTAACCGTTGACTGAAGCAGGGCAGGCGAGACGCTTATACGCACCAGTACACTATCTTTATTAGGCTGATAGACGCTTAGCACGTATCCCTCATTTACAGCCTTTGGCAGGGCAATAGTTTTTGTGGTACCATCCTCAAAAGTAATATTAGCGCTATAAGTTTTACCGGCTACAGGGCGCAATGTAAAACTGCCCATACCTGCATGCAGGGTTTCTATAGTGGCAATCTCGTTGTTTTCATTGTCAACTACCTTTCCTTTTAGGGTTACACCCAGGCCGTCAACCCCAACGGCTTTAAAAGCAACATGCGATGCCAGGCCGTTAACCAGGTCGCCGCTTTCAGGGAAAAACTGTATATCGGTTTGCGCCAGCGCTGCTTTTATAGGAAAATCGCGTACGATGGGCTGCTTGTCGCTGCCGGTAATTGTGGTACGTATGTAGGCCCCTGCTAAATTAACGTGTTTATCATTATCAATATCAATTAACACGCTGCCAAGGGCATCGGTTTTTACATTTTTGATCCAGACCCGCTTTTTATTTATAAATACCTGGTAGTTTACATCACGGTTACCCAATGCTTTACCCTCCTCATCAGTGTATTTAAGCAGGGCGGTTAAAACGGGTTTACTGCCAACGTTTTTATACTGGTAACTGGCTTTGGTGACGATGTTATCGTTAAATATGCTGCCGACGGTAAATGTTTTGTCGAAGAAAAAATCTTCGCCGGCATTGCGCATCCAGCGGGTGTAGGCGCGTATGCGGTAACTGCCTTGCTGAAAGTCATCATTCAAGGTAAAATTCCCCATTACCATGCCTGATGTTATAGGTAACTTTAACGAACGGATGACTGAATCCTGCTCGGTGATCAAATCGACATACAAAGCCCCGCTTAATGCAGATAACTGGTGCCGGCTGCCTATAGTTACATAGCCCTTGAACCAAATGGTATCGCCCAACGCATAATAGGGCTTATCCATATGCAGGTATACTTTTTCCTGCGGGATGGTATCTGTCCATTTTTGCAGGATGGTTACCAGCTTGCTTAGAGGGTCATCATCCTTTTTAGGGATAAAGGCCAGCAACAGCAAAAGCGAGCATAACAGCCCCAGCTTTACTGTAATTGTGATAGGTTTTTTCATGGATATAGTTGTAGGTTTGGTTTAATATTTAGTGGTTGGTTATAGATTGATTATTGAACTTTGTAGCGATAAACTTGCCGTGCCAATTGGCCATCGGCGTTAATACCTTCAATAGTAACCCGGTAAGTACCTGTCTGGTCGCTGTTAAAGTAACTTACTTTGGCTTGCCCTACAGATCGCGTTAGCACCCTTGGGTTCCAGTAAACCGTGCTTCGCAGATCAGCGGCCTGGGGTTGGTTCTTTGCATTATCATATTTAGGCGAATAGAACTCCTTGGTATAATCATAACCCTTAGGGGTATAGTACACAATAGACGGATCATCTGACATACGGAAGGCGCCGTTTTTTGTAAAGATGGACATGACAGGTTGTGGCTTGCCGCCGATCCTGTTTAAATTGCCTGCGCCTATCGCCATAGCTTCAATAGCAGCGCTTTCATGCACAAGGTAAATTTTATTAACGTTGGCAGTGCTGTCCAGGAAAAACGCCTGGTAATCGCAGGGGTCAAATATCAGCTGGCCATCAATTATCACTACATAATTCGCCCCGTAATTCCTGGGCCGCCATACCAGGCCGCAATCATCATTGGCCTCCTGTATAAACCTAACCCGGCTCTTAAACATCTCTTCCAAACATTCTCTTAAAGTAGCGCAAGGCATGCGGGCATCCGGCCTGAAAACTTCATCGGCCTGGTTCTCGGTAATGCCTGCGTTAAAGCCGCGTTTTTTTGCCGCGCGGATCTTAACCTCGCGTAGTTGCCGCTGGCTTGGTATGCCGTATTTTTCCAGCTCCATATCCTGCGTAAGGTTATTATCAACTGATGCTTTAACCAGGCTCAGCATATCAGCATTAACATCGCCGATGTTGGCGTTGGCTATGATATTTGGTTTCTTAATTTCATCGACCATGGTTTTTAAATGCTTGCCGTTATGGGCCGTGGTACCCTGGATGGTAAAATCGACACCATCGGTTATGATTAAATTACCAAATTTAAAACGGCCATCCGCATCTGTAACCGTATCGCGCGTAAAGCCCAGCTTGTTATTGATGAGGATGACCTTACCCCCCGCAATGGGTTTCTTGTTATAACCCATTAACGTGCCCGATATATCATTAACCAGCTTCTCGGGCTTATAAGCGTTTGCGGCGATTGGGTTGGTAATTACATCGTTCCAAACAAACCTGCGGTAGCCCTGGGTAAGCATTAAAATATCAAGGTTGGCCCGGGTTTCGTCATTGGGGTTATAGAAATAGTAGTTAGGTTTTTCTATATAGCCTTTAATATCAGCGCTTAAAAGTAATTGAGAGAAGATGCTGTTTTCGTTAGCCTCATCAGACGGTACAGCCGTCTCGCTCCTAACCGATACCGAAAAATTTCCACCCACAGGCTTTCCGTAACCATCCTTTGCATCAATATTAAGATCCACTTTCTCGCGGCGGTGATAAACCTGTTTGGCACTGGTTATTTTCAGGTCGATGTTGTCTTTATTTTCTATAAATGTTATCCGCTCATTCAACGGATCGCCGGCAGGAGAGAAGATGGTAAACTGCAAGATACCGGTGGGGATACCAGTGGTTGGGAAATATAATGATGTTGTAGGCTTATTTACCGGTACGTTTACCGAGAAGTAAACCTTGCCGCCAGACTGCCCAACTAAACTTAACGTACGCGTACCGCTTCTTAATGCAGCCGCACCGGCCTGTACCCGAACTGAAAGCGAATCTTTTTTAAGATGATTAACCGACAGCACATAGCCATCATCGGTAACAGCAGGAAGGTTTAAGGTATTTGTAACACCATCCGGGTAAGTAACTTTTGCCTGGTAAGTTTTACCAACCCCGGGTGTTAAATAAAAATAGCCCATGCCCAAATGCTTAGCCTCTATTTTGGCAACTTCCTGCCCGGTATTATCAACTATGCTGCCGCCAATGGCTACACCTAATCCGTTAGTACCCGTGGCTTTAAAGGCTACCTTGCTTTTTACCCCGTTAACCAGGTTGCCGCTTTCCGGGAAAAACTGCACATCAGTTTGCAGCGATGCTGTTTTAATAGGGAAGGTTTTAGCTATGGTTTCATCGCCGGCAAGGCTTATTTTGGTCATGAGGTATGATTTGCTCAAAAGGCCGGGTTTGGCGTTGGGCAGGTTCACGGTGATCTCGCCGGCGGCATTGGTTTTTGCCCCGCCAAAGGTTAGCACCTCATAGCCATCTTTAAGCTGGTAACGTACCTGCTTGTCGGCAAATGGCGTGCCCCGCTCATCGGTGTATTTTAACAGTGCGCGTATTTTGGTGTTGGTGCCCTCTTTAGCATAGATATAGTCTATTTTGGCAAATACGGTGTTTGAAATTGAATTGCCGATGATGAAGGTACGATCGTAAAAATACGCGGGGCCGGCATTGCGCATCCAGTTGGTATAAGCACGGATGCGGTAATTGCCTTCGCGGATCAGGCTGTCGCTTAAAACAAAATTGCCTACGGCCATGCCCGATGTTACGGGTAGTTTTAATTGTTTGGCGATGGAGTCACCCTCATTTATCAGGTCAACATACATTGCGCCGCTTATGGCCGATAGCTGGTGCTTGCTGCCGGTGGTTAAATAGGCCTTGAACCAAATGGTATCGCCCACCAAATAGTAGGGCTTATCGGTATGCAGGTATATTTTTTCCTGTGGATGCGTATCAAACCATTGCTGTAACGACGCAACTATTTTATCCAAGGGCTCGTCGGCTTTTGGAATAAAGGCTAAAAGCAGTAAAAGCGAAAAAAATACGCTAATGCCGGTATAGATCCTGTTTGATTTCATTGCCGCTGTATTTAATTTTTTATTTTAAAAGTGCCATCTCCAATAGCTCCTGTTACATCAACGCCTGCTATCTTAATTGTGTATTTATTGTTGATGTCCGAGGTATAAAAATACACCTTTGCTTTGCCATTTTGGTCGGTTATTATATTTGGTTCCCAATAAAGTGTAGCGCGGTAATCAAGCAATGTTGTGGCGCCTGGTGCCACATTATATTTGGGGCTGTAAAATTGCTGCGGATACATTACCGGCAATGGCCTGTAAGTTACGGTACTTGGTGCCTTGTTCTTAAACCAGCCGTTGCCATTTTTGGTAGTTATATCAATACTGGCAAAATCGGGTGTTTTGTTGGTTAAGACATTTGCTCTTGCTTCTAAATAACCTGCCTTGTAACCTACCTTATATATCCAGCCGCTATCCTGTTTAAGGCCCCATGGGTTTCCTTCGTCGTCTATCCATTTTCCAGCAAGTAATGTATCTTCTGATAAGGCTACAGCCTGGCCCGTAAAATGTGCATTTATCCAATAGCCCCGTGGCTGCAAATAATTAACCATGTTTTTTTCGCTGTAATATACCTCCATGCCCTTAAAGGTGGCTATCTGGTATTGACTCAGTTCATCTTGCAGTTCGTCAACAGTTGGGTTCGCGCCCATAAAAAGGTCCAACCCGCCGCCATCTATATGGATAACTACAATAGCATTGTTTAATTTAAGAGTTGGCATACGGTGTTCGTCAACTATTTTTAAGCCGGGCAATTTTTGCTTTAATAACTGATAAAGGTTTAACACGGCCGATTCTTTAATATCCTGCTCATCAAATGACAGATCGGCGTTACCGGCACCATTGCGATTAAATGAGTCTTTAATGATCTTTTTGCCTTTTATTTTTACCTCTTTTAATACAATGCCATTTAACTTGATGTTTTTTTCGTTGTTCCTTTCAGCAGTACGTTTTACATAATTTATTTGCGTGGTATCGGGATTTACATACCAGGGCAGGATGGGGTCGCGCAACGTCTCTGGAACGGCCGGGGCTTTAAATTTATCAATACTAACATTACCAAAAGTCATGTTTTTACCTTTAGCGTTTTTGGCTTGCAAGAAGAACGAGCCGCTATCAATAGTCGGCAGCTTTTTGAAAAGATACCTTCCATCCTCATCTGTATAAGTAGTGGTAGTAAACGTAGGTTTTTGCGATGAGATCAATACCGAGAACCCGGCTTTTACTGGTTTATTAAATAGGTCTGTAACCTTGCCGGTTATCTTAAAATCTTTTTCGGCCTCAAACTTTGGCGGCTTGGCGGCATTAAATACATCTTTCCACTCATAACCCGTCCATCCCTGGGTCAGCATCAGGTTATCCAAAGCCTGCCAGGCCTGTTTGTCGGTACGGTTGATGTAGTAACCCGGCGACTCGACATGTCCCCGCAGATCGGCGTTTAGGAGCAAATTTGCAGCTATGCTGTTATCGCCTAAACTATCCGCCTTAACCTGCGAGTCATCGGTAACTGCCATAGAGAAACTACCTTTAACCGGGCTGCCGCTTTTATCTTTTACTTCTATTTCAAGGCCCACACTATCTCTTTTTAAATAAGCTTTTTTATTAGGTATTACGTTTATTTTAAGCCCATCGTTATTGTCAATAAAAATTATACGCTCGTTAAGCGGTGTTTTGCCTTTAAATAATGTAAAGCGGGTAATGCCTGATGGGAACAGTTTTTTTGCTACCGCGATTTCGGTTTGATTTAGCTCAACCTTTTGCGAATAATAAACCACACCTCTTGATGTGCCAATTAAATAACAGGCGCTATCGGTAGCAAGTGTGTTCATCCCCGCCAGGTTTACTTTTATATTTTCATCCTGTTCGTTATTGATTAGATGCATAACCGTACCGGTGGCGCTTATTTTAGGAAGCTCAAAGCTTTTAGCAATCGGTTTGCTTATCCGTGTTATATAGGTTTCGCCGGCTTGCGGGGTAAATTCAAAGCTCCCCATACCGTTGTGTAGAGATGAGAATGAAACTATTTCATTCCCCTTACCATCAGTAATGCTGCCCAACACCGGCGTACCCCGCCCGTCCTCCGCAATGGCTTTAAAGCCCACAGTAGACTTTAGTCCGTTTACTAAACTGCCGCCCTCGGGCAAAAATTGTACGTCGATATTTTGGTTGCGGTTGATTGACAAAGGCACTTGTACTATCTTGTTATTATCTTCTTTTTCTAACGATGTAAGCTGCACCCTTATCCTGCGGCCATCGGCTTTGTCTTTTAAAGTATGGCTAAACTTGAGGCTTCCGTCAATGCCTGTTTGCAGTTCCTCTTTATATAGGTAATGCGTTTGATCGTAGATCTTTACCTCTACCTTTTTTATGGCAACAGGCGATCCCAACTTATCTGCCTTGTTCAATTTTAGCTCTACCTGCAACTGGTCCTTATCTGCGACGCGGCTAACTGTAGCTGCCGACTTAACCAGCCACGCATCTTCGGCGGGTATACCTAAATAAAACCGCTGACTAAAAACATAGTCCTCTCCAAAATTCTGCATCCAGTTGGTATAGGCGCGTAACGTATAGCCACCTTCTTTAAAAATAGCTTTAATTAAAGGGATCTGCCCCCAACCCAAGCCATCTTTAATAGGGATGCTGATACGGCGCACCATTTCTGAACTATCATTATCCAGCTCTACATATAACAGTCCACTCATACGCGAACCGGTAAGGTTAACCCGGTCAAGTAAATAGCTTTTAAACCATAAGGTGTCGCCAATATTGTAGTAAGGCTTATCAGTATGCAGGTATACTTTTTCAACAGGCAAACGGCGGTTAAAGCTATCCAACGGGGCGGTTATTTGCGCCAGGCTTTTGTCTGCAGCAGGCAAAGTAAAATTAGCAGCATCTGCCTGATCGCCGTTAACGGTATAGCGATATACCTGCCTGCCAAGCTCGCCGTCAGCGTTTATGCCCTCAACAATAACCTTATAGGTACCCGGCCCATCAGCATTAAAAAAGTTAAACGCTGTTTTACCATTTGCATCAGTTTTTAAATATGGGTTCCAGTAAACGGTGGTGCGCAAATCGGGCAGTTTATCCGCATTCCCCGGCCTGTCATACCGCGGCGAGTAGAACTCGCGTGCTTTGTTGAAGCCTTTGGGATTTATATTGACCAAGCCGGGATTGTAAAATTTCTTTAACATACCCCTGTTAGTATACAGCAATAAAGCAGGGCCTGTGCCCCACGCGTTTGAAAGCATTTTTACCAGTTCTACTTTTACCAGGTCGGTAGGCTGTAGTGATGTATTGTCAAAAACTCCGTTGGCTTCCAAAGGGTCTAATCTCCGTCCGTCTTCAATAATAGTTAACGGGGCACCACCAATAAAAGGATACATAGGCACTTCAGGTATTATTTCATTTGGATGATTAGGGTCCACCGGCTGGTAGGTTTTAAATATCACACCTCTTAATTCACCGGCTAAAAGTGTTGCTATTGTGGCCGCGTTTTCGGCATTTTTTATAATTATGGTCTGTTCAGCATGGCCTTCAGGTACTTTTAAATCCCCCTGGATGCTAACTACCGGTGGGGTAATTTTCCTGGCTCTTATCCTTACTTCTCTTAAGCGGTGCACCTTATCCAGCTGGCCGGTTTGTTCATATATATCGTCTTCTTTTTTACCGTTGTCTAAATAAGCTTTTAGCATACCAGATATGTTTGTACTTATATCAGCAATATTTTTGTTATGGCCTGTTTTAATTTTAGGGATGCTATCCAATATTATTTTAACCTTATCGCTGCCTTTTGCAGTACGCGCCTGTACAGCAAACTTTACGCTATCGGTTAAAAATATTCCGCCAAACTTAAAGCGGCCCTCCGCATCAGTAGTTTCGCCTTTCATTACGCCGGCTTTTAATGATACTAAGCTAACTTTTGCATCGGGCAATAATTTACCACCCAGGGTAGTTACTTTGCCTGATATGTTAAAGCCCAAGCCCTCAACCGGAAACGCCGGCTTTGCGTTTACAATACCCTCTAACTCCTTCCAGGTAAATCGGCGATAGCCCTGGGTAAGCATCAGGTTATCCAATGCCCGGTTTACCTCATCGTTATCATTGGTAAAGTAGTAATTGGGTTTTTCTATATACCCTTTCAGGTCAGACGTTAGCAGGACGTTGGAAAATATAGTACTTTCTGCGCTTTCATCCATAGGCACTTTACTTTCATCAACAACCGTTACCGAAAAATTGCCGGGGACACCCTTGCCTTTGCTATCCATCGCGTCAAGTTCAACCTGCACACGCTCTTTGCTTTTATAGGTGCCCCGGGCAGTTTTTAAGTTTAGTTGCATTTGGTCGTTGCTGCGGATAAATGCTATCCGTTCATTTAATGGTTCGCCGGTGGCATCAAATAAAGTAAACTGGGCAATCCCGGTAGGGAACGACTGCTTATTTAGCCAAACAGATGTTATCGCATTAGTGACCTTTACAGGTGATGAAAAGATAGTTTCGCCGCTGGAGTGGACAATAAAACTAACATTTTGCCCACGCACTACTGATGCCCTGATCCTAACCAGCACACTATCTTTATTAGGTTGATAAACGCTTAATACATAGCCCTCATCAATTGCTTTGGGCAGCGCTATGGTTTTAGTTGTGCCATCTGGAAAACTGATATTGGCGGTATAGGTTTTACCTGTTACCGGGCGTAAAATAAAACTGCCCATACCGGCGTGAAGCGTTACCAACGGGGCAACTTCTGTATTGGTTTCGTCAACTATTTTGCCGGTCACAGGTATGCCCAGGCCATCAACACCTACGGCTTTAAACGCTACGCGTGATGAAATGCCATTAACCAAATTGCCGCTCTCCGGGAAGAACTGTACATCGCTTTGCGCCGGGCTGGCCTTTATCGGGAAATCGCGGGTGATAGTTTGCTTATTGCTGCCATCAAGCGTGGTGTGGATATATGCCCCCGCCAGGTCGACCTGGCCATCATTTGCGATTTTTACGGGGATAGTGCCTTGCGCATCTGTTTTAGCTGTGCCGGTCCAAACTGTTTTTTTGTTGATGACGATCTGGTAGGTTATACTTTTGCCGGCAATAGGTTTGCCTTCATCGGTAGCGTAGTTTAACAGTGCTGTTAAAACGGGTTTGTTGTCGGCAATTTTATACTGATAATCGGCTTTGGTTGTAATATTATAAGTCACCAGGTTGCCCACCGTAAACGTATGGTCGAAAAAGTATTCCTCGCCGGCGTTGCGCATCCATTGGGTGTAGGCACGGATGCGGTAGCTGCCTTCTTTAAAATCATCGCCCAAAGTAAAATCCCCCATTACCATACCCGAGGTAATTGGTAATTTAAGCGACCGTATGATGGAATCTTTCTCGGTGACGAGCTCAACATACAACGCCCCGCTTAAAGCCGATAACTGGTGCCTGCTGCCAATGGTTACATAACCTTTGAACCAAATAGTATCGCCAAGCGCATAGTAGGGTTTATCGGTTTGTATATATACTTTTTCCTGTGGGATGGTGTCGGTCCATTTTTGTAAAACTGCTACAATCCTGACTAATGGGTCTGTATCGCGTGGTACAAAAGCAAACAGTAACAGTACTGTACCTATCAACAGGAGTTTGACAGGTACAGTACTGAAAATTTTTACGCGGGCATTAAGTACCTGCAAAAAATAGTTGACATTCATTGGGACAGGCTGTTAGGTAATTGGTAAGCTAATGTAAACAGAATAGCAAACCCCGCAATACCTGTCAATGACTTATAAGTCATTATTAAATTAAAAAAGAACTTATAAGTCCTTTTTTAATGACAAAACTTAGGGAGAGTATTGAAGAAATATAAAACAAAACAGCCTCCCGGGAAGGAAGGCTGTTTGTTAACAAGAAAAGAAACTGAACCAATAATTATTTTACTACAACCATTTTTACATTGCTAAAGTTGTATAGTTTTCCGCCGTAATCGGTTCGTGCAGCCAGGCGGATATACCAATCCTTTTTAGGTAGCACGCCCGAACTCAAAGATGTAGTAATGGTAATTGTAGTGCCAAGTAAAGCATTACCAGTTGTACCTGCGTAAGTAATGTGGGCGGCAAAACGGTTATCGTAGCTGGCAGCAACACTACCAACATAAGGGGTTGGCGATGTATACAACCACAAATCGGTAACGTTACCCTGGAATGCGGTTTTAGCGGTACCACGTGTTATTTTAGCCTGGGCGGTTATAGTACCATTGGCGTTTAATACAGGTTCTCCAACCCATTCCACTTCTAATAAAGGTTCTACTGTAAAATCAACAGTTGTTATTCCGCCTTTAACTTCAACATTTTTACTGTTATTAACCGGGGTAGCACCTGTTTGTATTAATGGCACAAAAGCACCTTCGGCAGATATATTGTAGGTTGCCGCAAATACTTTAGTATTAATATAGGTGCCATCAATTTTAGTAGCCAGGTAAAGCGGCGTGGGGTTAGAACTCCAGCTGGTTTCCAGCAATTTAATACGGGTGCCTGCGGAACCGCCGGCATCGCCTGATAGATCGCTTTGCATGGGTTGGCCGGTGTTAACGTCAATTATGCGTCCCTGAAGCGTTTGATCAGGCCCATCATAGTTATCAAATTTTTTGCATGAGCTGGCCGTAATAACTGCCAGACCTAATGCTATGCTATAAATTATACTTTTCATGGTCATTGATTTAATTACTAAGATTTGGAACTACGTTAGGACTTTTTGCGATAACAGCTGCCGGAATAGCTTCATAATACCACTTCGGATCAAAAGTATAAGTAGTGTTGCGTTCGTCGAAATGGTCATCGTAAAAAATTTGATTAGACTGCGCAATGTAAAAGCCCCACAAGGCGCGATAAATGGTGTTGTTTTGCTCTTTATCGAGTATGCGCCACCTTTTCAAATCCCACCAGGTTTTGTTCTCGAAAGCCAGCTCTTTCCTTCTTTCTTTACGAATTATGTCGATACCTGTTAAAGTGGCCAGCGTGGCAAGTGTAGCACCTGCACGTTCGCGGATCAGGTTAAGGTTAGTAAGAGCTGTGGTTTGATAAGTAGCACCCTGACCTGCCGTAAACAACTCATAAGCAGCTTCGGCCTGGTTAAGCAGTACTTCGGCATAACGCATTTCTATCCAGGCCTGGTCAGAACGGTTGGTAGCCAGATCTGCAGTTGGCTTGTTTGGATCAAGATATTTGCGAATGGTAAAACCTGAAATGGACCCCGGAGCGCCTGAAGCGGCGGTAAAATAACCACTCATGCCGCCGGGTTTCAGTTTAGAGCCGTTAGGAAGGGTATAATCAGCTGTGCTAAAGTCATTCGATTGTACAAGGTTGGTTGTAGGATACGCACCTTTAGCGCCTGCTGCGGTTAATCTATTGATGCCGCCTGTTGGGGAGCCGGTGTAAATGGCACGGCGAATATCAATTACCTGGTTCTTGAAAATATCGCCGGGAAACAATACAATAGCTTTCAGGCGGGGTTCGGCGTTAACAAACGGATCGCCCGCGTTGTTATAGGTGATATATTTACCACCGGCGTCAAGCGTTTGGAAAGTTCCATTCGTGTTTTTTGGCAGCCCTTCAAACATCTCCACAAAATCCAACGTAGGGTTTGTTTCTGCCGACTCAACACCATTCCACAATTGGCGCGGGATATTCTCAACGTCAAACCAATGCGACGCCTCCGGGTAGTGATACTGGCGAACAAAAATATTTTCGCTGCTTGCCGGGTCAATGAATATGGCTGCATAGTTAGTTGCTTGAGCAGCTTTATCAGTTGGCGACCAGCTTTGCTTGTATAACGAATATTTACCAATTACCAGTGCAGCTGCGTCATACGAAGCTTTATAGTAATCATTGGCTTTTGCAACCGGCATACCGCAAAGTTGTACACTGCCCGATGTTAGGGTAATAGTGTTGTATTTGGCGATAGAAGCGGCATGCAGCATTATACGTGATTTAAATGCCATAGCAGCCCATTTGGTTACCCGGCCTTTTTTAGTGCCTGAAATATCAGGCAACTTAGTAAAGGCATCGTCAAGATCTGTAGCTATGAAATCATAAATTGCCTGCTCTGATGCACGCGGCACTTTAAACTTGTCTATTTCAGTTACAATATCATCAATAGTTTCACCTGGTTTGGTCAATACTTTATCAACCAATGGCACACCGCCATAACGTTTAACTAATGCAAAATAAGTCATTGCACGGATAAACTTAGCTTCGCCTACCCAGCTATTAACCTGGGCTGTGTTGAAATTACTTGAGTATGATGGCAGGGTCTCCATAAAATAGTTACACTCGCGTATCAGCGCATATGCATCTGCCCAATAGTTAAAGGTTTCTGTTGGTTGGTTAACAGCATCGCGGCTTATTGCCTCACCTGTAATGGTGTACGGCGACGAACGCCAGAAAGATTTGAAACCGGCATTAGGTAGCCATTTAAAATCCTCTATAGGCAACTCGCTATAAATACGTGCGATATATGCCTCTACACCTGCGCTATTGCTAAAAACGTCGGCATCCTGCAGGATGTTGGGTGGCGGAACCTCAAGATTTTTCTTGCACGAAGTAACAGCGGTTACCAAAACAAGAATTAATAAGTATATTTTCCTTTTCATCTTCTTTTATTTAAAATTTTAAGTTCACACCAAATGATATTATCCTATCAACCGGATAAGCATAATCATACTGGGTAGTGGATGTTATGAATGTTGACGAACCGGATGGTTTTTCCGGATCGATGTATTTAAGACCGGTAATGGTGAATACGTTATAGCCATTAGCAAAAAGGCGGATACTCTTAATACCTGAACGTGAAAGCATCTTATTTGGGAGTGTATACCCAATCTCAAGACTTTTTAAGCGTAGATATGAAGCATTATGCATATTAGCCGATGTGTTTACAAAAGCCAATGTACCTGTATAGGCATAATATCCGGGGGTCCATACTGTATTGGGATCATAAGGATCGGCGGTAGGGTCGGTAGGGTGGTACCTGTCCAAAAACTGGGTAAGCGCGTTTCCATCAGCCCAAAGCGGTTCGTGTAATTGTTCTATATAAGTTGCGTAAACCATAGCCGCGCCCTGGAATTGAGCGCTTAAATCCACGCCTTTGTAAGCGGCTGCAAAGTTAAAACCGAATGACATTAATGGTAAGCCATATAGGCCTATCGGCTGGCTGTCATCAACACCTATCTGGCCGTCGCCATTGTAGTCCTGGTAGCGGTAATCGCCCACTACTGCTCCTTTGTTTACATAAATCGGGCTGTTCTCAATGGCCTTGTAGTTCTCAAACTGACCCGCAGACCCATAACCAAAGTAAGCATTATTATATCGGTTAGCACCGGTAAGTACGTTGCCCTGGTTGCTGGCTGTGCTCTTTTGTATCCAGTTTAGGTATGAGTTACCGGCACGGGCTGCAACCAATGTGCGGTTCATGGTACGGGTGTAACCAAAGGTACCGCCAATTTCATAATTGAAGCCGCCAATACGATTGCGGTGTGATACCGACAGATCAAAACCAAAGGTGCGGTCGCTGTTTAGGTTTTGTTGCGGAAGGCCTGCACCCACTACATCTGGTAACGATTGCAATAAGCTACCGGGAATACCGTCCCTGTCGCGTCTGAACCAGTCGAAAGTAACACCTAATAAACCACTCCATGCTTCAAAGTCAACACCTGCATCCAGCATTTTAGCTGTAAACCAGGTAAGGTTAGGGTTAGCTATACCACGGCTTTGTACGCCGTTATAGAATACACCATCGAACACAGAACCCGGAGGTTGGCCCGTATTTGAGCCACCTGCAGGGTATGTATATCCTGAAAGGAACTGGTAAGTTGATGTGTTTTCGTCGCCGGTTGCGCCATAGCTTGCGCGTAGTTTAAAGTTGGTGATGAAAGACAGTGCTTTTGTGTTTTTAAAGAATCCTTCTTCAGAAACGCGCCAGCCTAACTCGCCTTCAGGGAAGAAACCCCATTGTTTGTCCAAGCCAAAGCGTGACGAGCCGTCATATCTGAATAAAAACTGGGCAATGTATTTAGACTTGTAATCATAGTTTGCACGACCGACATACGAGGCGGTTTTATAAGTGTAAAAGTTTGCGGTACTGGTACTCATACTGGCTTGTGCATTTACACTGGTACCTGCAAAAAGATATTCTATCGGTACAGATAGTTCTCGTTGTGCATAAAAGTTGTCGCCGCTACGGTTATTTTCTTCATACAATAACAATCCCGAAACATTATGGCCTCCACTAAAACTGCGTGTATAGTTTAATGACAGTTGAGCAAGCGTAGCAGGATATTGATAGTTCTCTCTCCTGATAGTGCTTGGCGATTGCTGAATGCTGCCTACTACATAAGCGTCAGTTGCGGCATTATATGTATACAGGTTATAGGTTTTATTGTAAATCTGGTTATCATTTTGGGTAAGGTCATAGCTAAATAAACCTTTTACGTTTAGGCCTTTTACCCATGGAACTTCATAAGTAAGTGTAGCTGATGATTGAAACCATTTGTTATTAAAAATTTGATAACCACTAACACTTGCATCCGATTGTGCTACCGGGTGCAGTGGGTTTGCCACACTATAGTAATAGGCAGGGTTATTATTAGCATAAACCGGGTAAATAGGTCGCTGGAACCACATGCTTCGGAAAATCCAATAAGGTGCCTGCAGTGGTTGATTTTTCTTATCAAGTGTACCAGACAGGTTAAGGTCGAAAGTAAGGTCCTTCGAAATTTTCGTGCTCAGGTTAGAACGAAGATTATAGCGTTTATAATCCAGGTCATTGCTTTTTAATAGACCATCCTGGCTTAAATAGCCAACGCTAATGTAGTAGCTGCTGTTATCGCTACCACCGGTAGCGCTTAGGTTATGCTGCTGCTGCCCTGCGTTTTTCTTGGTAGTAGCGTCATACCAGTCGGTATTTACCTGGCTAAGCGTTGCTATTTGTGCGGCATTATAAGTGGGGTTACCTTTAAAACCAATACCTGTATTGTGAACCGCTTTTTCATTAACCAATGTCAGGTAATCAGGCGTGCCAACTCCCCTTGATAACCTTAAAGGTGTTTGCAGGCCATAGTTACCGGTATAATTTAAATCTACGGCTCCTTTTTTACCTTTTTTTGTAGTGATCAGGATAACACCGTTAGCGCCACGTACACCATAAATGGCTGCCGAAGCATCTTTAAGGACAGAAACACTTTCGATATCATTAGGGTCAACACGGGCAATATCAGGGCGGGGAATACCGTCTATTACAATAAGCGCACCACCCAAACCACGGATATCGTAGTTGTTGGCAAATGAGCCGGGCTCGGCTGTGTTTTGTACGTTCCGGAAACCGGCAATTTTACCCGAAAGGGCATTTAACAAATTCTCATTCTTGGTAGTAACAATTTCGCTTGCTTTTACTGTAGATGTAGCGCTTGTTAATGAGCCTTTCTTTTGTGTACCGTAACCTACCACCACTACTTCATTTAATGATGATGAAGTTGTAGCCAGCATTACGCTGATATTGGTGTTGGTGCCAACTACTTCCTCAACAGACTTGTAACCTACACCACTAAACACAAGTGTTTGACCAGTGTTTACAGTTAGCGTGTAATGGCCCTGCGCATCAGTTTGTGTGCCGTTGGTTGTGCCTTTAACCAAGACAGTTATGCCGGGTATAGTTTCGCCCTTTTCGTCCGTTACAGTACCTTGTACTTTAGCCGGGGTTTGCGCATAAACCGAAACAGACAGGCATATACCTGTTAATATTGTAATTGGTATTATTAAAGCGGGCCTAAAACGCAGGACAGACGTTGTCATAATTGACAGTACGCTTCTGCGCGAGGCCGCATAATACAAAAACAAGGAGCTATTGAGCTTCTGCCTTATTTTTGCGATGTGATTATTTGTAAAAAATCTCATAAAATTAATTCTAAAATCAGGTGTGTTAAATAGGATTGTTTGAATTGGTTTATACTGGAGGACAATTAGGTAGGGTGGTCCCGATGATTATCTGCCTTATAAAAGCAGGCCATCTCGATAATGAAGTAGCAGTTTCTCATATATTTTAATTTTGATTTAAAAACTTAGGGTCGGGCTAAAGGGCATCCACACTTCTTCATGATCTGCTGCCTGGTAATTTTATAGGCAACACACCATTACTCTCAATAATTCCCTGCGGGGCTCGGCAACTACTTAAAAACTTAGTCTCTTAGGTTATATGTTATAATGTACAAACATATAAAATATTTTACTATTCCAAATATTTTGAAATATTTTTTCTGAAGTGCGTCGACGATTAATAGTAACTTAATAAAATAGTATCAATAATATGTAGGATATGACATGTAAAATATCGTTTTATATAGCTATATGGAGGTTTTTTAATCATTTTGGACATTGCGTATTTGGCTGAGTTTTTAATGAAAAATATTAAACAGTGTTGTTAATTAAGACGCAAGTAACGACATTTAGTATAAATTCACTGTTAAAAAACAATTAATTAATGTACTAATGTATATACATGATTTTTTCCTATAATTGCTTAACCAAAAAACTAATTATGAAAGTAAGAACGTCAATGTTAGGCGCGGCTATGCTGTTTATTCATTTCGCAGCTATAGCTCAGCAAAAAAATGTGGTTACAGGTAAAAGGCCAAACGTTATTTTTATTTTGGCCGATGACCATGCAGTTAAAGCTATCAGCGCTTATCATTCAAAATTTATCCAGACACCTAATATTGACCGTATTGCACGCGAGGGTGCCTTAATGCAGGATGCCTACGTAACCAACTCGGTATGCAGCCCAAGCCGCGCGGTTATTTTAACCGGCAAGTATTCGCATATGAATGGCCTGAAAGATAACGGCACGTATTTTAACGGCGCCCAACAAACACTGCCTAAAATATTTAAGCAGAACGGTTATCAAACAGCCATTGTGGGTAAGTGGCACCTGTTTAGCCAGCCAACAGGGTTTGATTACTGGAACATACTGCCGGACCAGGGGAACTATTACAGCCCACATTTTTTTAAGATGGGTAAAGACACCGTTTATAAAGGCTACGTTACCGATATTATTACCGACATGGCTATAAACTGGATCGGCAAAAATAAAGATGCACCGTTCTTCTTAATGCTGCACCATAAAGCGCCGCATAGAAACGCTATGCCGCCCTTAAAATACCTGGATAAATTTAACAACATCAAATTCCCTATCCCTGGCAATTTTAATGATGACTATGCCGGCAGGCGGGCCTTGCAGCGACAAAGCATCACCATGAAGAACGACCTGGATATAAGGTATGATAGCAAGATACCTTGCGACACTTGCCCGGTTACTAAAATAAATGCCTGGGCACCCGGCGAATATCAGAAAGAACTATCGGGACTTACGCCCGAGCAAAGAGCTATCTGGGATAAGGCTTATCAGAAAAAATACGATGTATTTAAAACACTGCGTACCAAGGATGAGATAGCCCACTTTCAATACCAGCGTTTTTTGGAAGATTACCTGCGCTGCATTATGTCATTAGATGATAATATTGGCCGCGTGCTTAAATATTTGGATAAAACCGGTCTGGCTAAAAATACCATCGTGGTTTACATGTCCGACCAGGGATTTTACCTGGGCGAGCATGGTTTGTACGATAAGCGTTTTATGTATGAAGAATCGTTCCGTACACCAATGATGATCAGGTATCCGCAAGGTATCAAACCCGGTATTAAACTTAACCAGTTTATATTAAACCTTGATGTAGCGCCTACTTTGTTAGATTTGGCCAATATAAAAGTGCCTGCTGATATGCAGGGGCAGTCAATAAAGCCATTACTTAACAAGCAGGTAGTCAAAAACTGGCGTAACGAGATTTATTACCATTACTACGAAAAATCATTCAATCTAACGGCTCATTATGGCATACGCACCCGTGATTTTAAGCTGATGCATTTTTATGACCCTGTGGACGCATGGGAACTGTACGACCTGAAGAAAGATCCTTCAGAAATGGTGAACGTATATAATAAGCCGGAGTATCAGGCAACAATTGCCAACCTTAAGCTGCGTTTAACCGCACTGCAAAAAAAGTATAAAGACAAAATGAAGTAATTATAGAAAGCAGGAGAGGGGTTATTGCTCTCTTCTGCTTTCTGTAGTGTAAACAAAGCTATCGGCCCGGTAAAAACCCAGGTTAAACTCAATTGGGCGGTCGCCCTGGTCATATACAAAACGTTTCCTGAACAGGATTGGGCTGCCCGATTCTACCTCAAGCTTTGCAGCCAGTATTTTATCGGCAGGGCGGGCGCTTATCTCTTCCTTTGAAAGGTTGGCAACAACAGAGTGATCTTTCTCCAATATCTCATACAAAGGGCGTTTAAAATCTTCGTCGCCGGTTAGGCCCACCCGGGGGTGAAAGTAAGAAACAAAGTAAACAAAGGGCCCTTCGTTCCGTCCCCTCAGTCGCTCTAATTTTAATACCTTTTTATCGGTGCTTATTTCAAAAAAATTAGCCACCTGCTCCTCGGGATTTACCCAGCTAATATGCAGTTCGAAATTACGTACCGGGATACCGCGCGCCTGCATTTCCTGCGAAAAGCTTAGCCAGTTGTTTGATTTTGAACTTACCGATGCATTGGCAACTTTAGTGCCTACACCTTTTTTTCGGGTGAGCAAACCTTCATAAACCAGCTTGTTTAATGCCTGCCTTAATGTGGTTCGGGATATGGCCAGTTGTTTAGCCAAATCAACCTCGTTAGGCAAAAACTTGCCGTCGGCATATTGTGGGTCTTTAATAATAGTACGTAAAAGCTCTTCGGCTTGTAAGTGTAAGGGTATAGGGCTTTTGTGATTGATTGAAAACTTCATTAATTACAAATATTGTATTAGCTTTATTATCAATTATAAAAAATGTTAAGTGCAAGTAGTCAAATAAGGCGCTATAAAACCAGGCGCACTATCCTAACAAATTTATAAAAATTATTTTGTTTATTAGTTATATGTTTATATGTTTGTACATATAAACTGCTGGTAGAAATCTTTGCTATTAACACTGCCAATTGTAAATTTTTAAGGTGCAGTTTATGTTTTTGTATAAAACTTATCGTAAACATACGGCATTTATGTGCATATACATATGAGCTGACCTGCTAAAATAGTAGGTGTATACAACTAAGTATAATTATAATTTTCTATGAATATAAATCTAAACGTGTCAGATAACAATACAGAAGTAAAGTGGAGAGCGGGCCTGCAACCCCAATTGCCCGAAAAATTAAGAAATAATAAACCCGAGGCGTACGATATATTCCCACATCATTCTGTAGGACAAGGTAAAATTTTTAGCGGTTACGCATCACTTGCCAAATGGATAGCAGAACAAAAGTTTGTAGCTATTGATGGTTATGTAGGCGTTTTTTGGAATGAGGTTAAGCAAAGCCTTGAAGATGAGTTTGAAAAACTGAATTTATCTGTACGTTGGATTGAAACGGAGGATCGCCTTAAATCACCTGCGGAGATCCGGGAAATGGTAACTCCTTATATAGGTGAGCCTGGTGCTGTTTGGGGCACTAAAACTGATCTTACGCTTGGCCAATTTTATAATTTTGATGGAGAGGTAGAAGCCGATAATAGGCACGAGATCACAATTGTTATTGGTACTGCAGCGGCATTACTGGCCAAAGATGCACACCTGATTTACCTTGATCTGCCTAAAAACGAATTGCAGTTACGCATGCGTGCCGGCGTTGTTACCAATTTGGGTAACGATGCAAGGGAAAGCAATTCTGAAATGTACAAACGTTTCTATTTTATTGACTGGGTGGTTTTAAATGAGCACAAAAAAGCAATTGTAGATAAAATTGAAGTAATAGCCGATGCCCAATGGAAGGATAGTGTTAACTGGATGCCGGCAGATGTATTCAGAAATGCTTTAAACGAGTTGGGTAAAACTATCTTCCGTGTGCGTCCATGGTTTGAAGCCGGCGCATGGGGCGGCCATTGGATGAAAGAGCGGCTGGAAGGCTTGAATAAAGACGAGGTTAATTTAGCCTGGTCGTTTGAGCTGATAGTGCCGGAAAATGGGCTTGTTTTTGAAAGCGATAGTAATTTGCTGGAAGCATCGTTCGACTTTTTAATGTTTAAAGAGAAGGATGCCGTATTAGGTAAACATGCCGAAAAATTTGGTTATGATTTCCCTATCCGTTTTGACTTTTTAGATACCTGGGATGGCGGCAACCTATCTATACAATGCCACCCATCGCAACCCTATATTGAAAAAAACTTCGGCGAGCGTGTTATCACCCAGGATGAGACCTATTATATTTTAGATTGCCAGGACGATGCCACTGTTTATTTAGGTTTCCAGGAAGATATTGAACCAACTGCATTCAGAAAAGCATTGGAAGACAGCCGCGATAATGGCGAGGAGATAGAGATCACAAAATACGTACAATCGCATCACGCCAAAAAACACGACCTCTTTTTAATACCAAACGGCACAGTGCATAGCGCCGCTGCGGGTAATCTGGTATTAGAGATCAGTGCCACTCCTTACATATTTACCTTTAAGATGTACGATTGGTTAAGGCTTGACCTGAACGGCGAGCCGCGTGCCATCAATATCGATCATGCGTTTAACAACCTTAACTTCGACCGTAAAGGCAAAAAAGTTATTGATGAATTGATATCTAAACAAACATCAGTTAAAAAAGGGGATGACTGGGAAATTATCCATACACCTACCCATAAAGATCATTTTTATGATGTAGAACGGTTGGAGTTTGATTCGTCTATCACCGTACAAACCGAAGGCTCGGTACATGTATTAATGCTGGTTGAGGGAACATCAATTACAGTTACACCTGCTAATGGTACAGCAAGCACTTTTTATTACGCCGAAACATTTGTGATACCGGCAGCGGCAGGTTCATATACGCTTGTAAACACAGGTACAGTAAGGGCCAAAGTGGTAAAAGCATTTATTAAAGCATAAACATATATTATCATGATATCAATCATAAAAAAATCTTTGTTAACCCTGGCGTTGCTCTGCACAGCTTTATTGACAATAAATGCACAACAAAAACTTCCGGTAGATTATGCCGATCCGTTATTAGGAACTTCTGAATCGCGCTGGATGTTGAACCCGGGCGCAACTATGCCCTTCGGAATGGTTCAATTGGCGCCTGATAACCAGGAGGCTGTTTGGAAATCGGGCTACGAGTATTCTCTGAACAATATTGGAGGCTTTAGCCATATCCACTCGTGGACAATGGGCGGCCTGTCGGTAATGCCTACAGTAGGCGTGTTAAATGTCAAACGCGGCTCGGCAGATAACCCAACCACCGGCTGGACGACCGGTTACCGCTCACGCATCTACAAAGAAACAGAAAAAGCAAGCCCTGGCTACTACGGTGTTAAGCTGATGAATGGCGACATCACGACCGAATTAACCAGCACTACCCGTGCCGGAATGTTCAAGTTTACTTATCCAACAGATTTAGAGGCACATATCTTATTTAACCTTGATGTACCTTTCGAAAATACAGCCGAGATCTTAGATGCTAAATTTACTAAAGTAAGCGATACCGAGATTGAGGGCTACTCGCACCAAAAGTGGGGCTGGCAGGAATATACCGTACACTTTATTGCCCGTTTTGATAAGCCAATGAAAGGTTTTGGCGGCTGGGTAGGTAATAAAATATCCAAAGATATTAAAGAGTTATCAGGCAAAGGTAAAATGGGCGCTTACGCTGATTTTAAAACGGAAAAAGGCGAGGTTATACAACTGCAAACTGCCATATCACTGGTAAGTATAGACCAGGCCCGCTTGAACTTAAAAACAGAAATGGATCCGTTTAAATGGAGTTTTGCAGCGGTACACAATAATGCCCGCACAACCTGGAACAACCTGTTAAGTAAGATAAAAGTAGATGGCGGTACCGAAGAAAATAAAAAGAAATTTTACAGCAACCTATACCGCTCATACGTAGCGCGCACCACCTGGAGTGATGTTAACGGCAAATGGATTGATCCTAATGAAAAAGAAAGACAATCTGATCCTAATTCGCCGATCTTAGGTTCGGATGCATTTTGGAACACTTTCTGGAACCTTAACCAGCTTTGGACGCTGGTAAACCCTGATGTCGCCAGCAAATGGACCCGCTCATTCCTTGAAATTTACAAGGCCGGTGGCTGGTTGCCAAAAGGGCCTGCAGGCATAGAGTATTCGGGAATTATGGAAGCATCGCATGAAATCGCTTTAATTACCAGCACTTATCAAAAAGGTATACGCGATTTTGATGCTAACCTGGCTTTTGAAGCCATGATGCACCAGCAAACTACGCCGGGTGTAGTAACCCCTGAGGGAGGCTTTGCCGGCAATAAATATTATAAATCATACTTAGAGTTGGGTTATGTACCTAACGAAGAAGGACAGGTATCAAACTCGTTAGAGTATGCCTATGATGATTGGTGTGTGGGGCAGTTTGCCAAAGCTTTGGGCCATACTAAAGAGGCCGATATGTTTATGGAACGTGCCGATGCCTTTAAAAAGGTATGGGATCCATCAGTTAAATATATCCGCATGAAACATCGCGACGGTACCTGGGTAAAAGATTGGAGCCCGCTTTGCTGCACCGCATTTAATGGTCCCGGCTATTTAGAAGGTAATGCCTGGCAGTACAGCTTTTTTAAACCGCACGACGTACAAGGTATTATTAACCTGATGGGCAGGGACGAGTTTAATAACAGGCTTGATGAAGGTTTTGTTAAATCATCAAAATTTAGCTTTAATGCTGATGGTGACATGTATGACCTGGTGCCGGTTAACCACGGTAACCAACCAAATATGCAGGCCGCGTGGTTGTTTAACTACTCGGGCAAACCGTGGCTTACCCAAAAATGGACCCGCGAGATCATGACCAAATATTATGGCTCTACACCATACCATGGCTGGTTAGGCGATGAAGATGAAGGCCAGATGGGTGCTTGGTATGTAATGGCAGCAATGGGCCTGTTTGAAACTGATGGCGGCTCGTCAACCAAACCATTTTATGAAATTGGCAGCCCGTTATTCGCTAAAACAACCATCACCTTAGATAACCATTACTACAAAGGCAAAACCTTTACTATCGAAGCTAAAAATACTTCGGCAGTAAATAAATACATTCAGTCGGCCGCGTTTAACGGTAAACCGTTAACTAAGCCGTGGATCTATCATGAAGATGCGGTAAATGGCGGGCATTTAGTTTTGGTTATGGGGCCAAAACCAAATATGAAATGGGGAAGCAAACCAACGGATGCGCCACCGTCAATGTCGCCTATTGAAAAATAGAATTTGAGAAGAGAAGAACCAATTACCTGATAAACCAATAATTATGAAAGAAGGAAAAAGCATTAGCCTGAGTACTATTACCATTGTAGCTTCGCTTGGTGGTTTCTTGTTCGGGTTTGACATGGCTGTTATTTCGGGCGTATTGCCGCTTATTGAAAAACAGTTTGGATTAACAGCAGCGCAAGAGGGCTGGTTTGTATCATGTGCCCTGGTTGGCTGTATTATAGGCGTAGCTTTTTCAGGCGAGCTAAGCGACCGAATAGGCAGGAAAAAGCCATTGTTGTTAGCGGCAGTACTATTCTTGCTGTCGGCCCTGGGCTGCACCTTTGCACCTTCATTATCGTTAGTAATTGCTTCGCGATTGTTAGGTGGTATCGGCATTGGTATCGCATCTAACGTTGTGCCTTTATACATTTCAGAAATAGCCCCGGCCAAAATAAGGGGTAGCCTGGTAACTTATTACCAGTTTGCTATAACCTTTGGTATTTTGGTTGCCTACTTAACAAACGCTGGTTTAGTTAGCTACACTACAGGGGCGGCACAAACTTCACTATTTCATAATGAGATCTGGCGGTTAATGCTTGGTATAGGCGCTATACCAGCCTGCATGTTTTTAGCTGGTATATTCATTGTGCCCGAAAGCCCGCGATGGCTTATCCAAAACGGCAGAGAGCAGGAAGGCATCGCCATCAAAAAAAGAATAACCGGATTCGATAAAGAGGAAGTAGCCGAACAATCTGTTGTACACAGGCAGGGATCATACAGCGAGCTTTTTGCACCCGGCATGCGTAAAGCTTTATTGATAGGTATTTTGCTGCCATTATTCTCACAGTTCAGCGGTATTAATGCTATTATCTATTACGGGCCAAGCATTTTAAGTAATGCGGGCATCTCATTAAGTAATTCGCTAATAAGCCAGATCATTTTTGGTGCGGCAAATATGCTGTTTACATTAATAGCTATTTGGAAAGTAGATAGCTGGGGGCGTCGACCATTATATTTATGGGGTACTGCCGGCGCTGCTTTAACCTTGTTAGCTACCGGGCTATGCTTCTATTACGGTGCCACAGCCAGTATATGGTTATTGGTATGCGTATTAGCATTCCTGGCTTGTTTTGCTTTTTCAATTGGCCCACTAAAATTCGTGGTGGCGTCAGAGATATTCCCTAATGCTATCAGGGGGCGGGCTTTAGCCATCAGCATTATGGTAATGTGGATAGCTGACACTATTGTAGGCCAGCTGACACCAATACTGTTAAAAGAAATTGGAAGCGCAGGGACTTTTTGGTTCTTCTCATTCTTCTGTGTGGTAGCATTTATCGTTGTATATAAATTGCTCCCGGAAACAAAAGGGCAGTCGTTAGAGCATATAGAAAATTACTGGAAAGAAAAAGGTGTTGATGCTGCAGAGCGTCAGCAGGATGATCAACATATACCTATACATTAAAATATGTTAAAGAGAATTATATGCCCGGTTAAGTGGGCGAGTTTTGCTTTGTTTGCTGCTGTTCTATCTACAAATACCTATGCTCAGCAAACAGATTTGACCAAATATGTCGATCCGCTTATTGGAACGGCGCATTCGCGTTGGTTTTTCTTCACGCCGGGCGCTGCGCCCTTTGGCATGGCAAAACCAGGACCCTCAACAAATGCCCATAACGGCAATGCGCATGGTTGGGATGCTGTGGGATATGATTACCGCGACCATTCTATTGAAGGGTTTGCTAATTTTCATGAGTTCCAGGTAGGGGGTGTGGTGTTTGCGCCAATTACCGGTAAGCTTCAAACCGTCCCTGGGAAACTAACTGAACCCGAAAATGGCTATCGTTCTGAATTTGACAGGAAGGATGAAAAAGCGACAGCAGGGTACTATTCGGTATTGTTAAAAGAATATAATATAAAAGCCGAGCTTACCGCTACCAAGCGTGTAGCCTATCATCGTTATACTTTTCCAGCCAGTAATGAGTCGCATATTTTATTTGACATAGGAAATAAAGCGGGCGAAAGCGGTGAGGTTAAAGATGCCAAAGTATATATGACGGCTGATGGCAGGATAGAAGGGTATGTAATTACCCGGCCGGTTTACGTACTTAAATACCAACCTGGAGCACAGGTTGAAATGTATTTCTCGGCAGTGGTTGATAAAAAGCCAACCAGCTATGGTACGTTTCATGGCGAACAAACAGCTTCAGGACAAAAAGAAGCAAGCGGTAAAGGAGCAGGCTTGTACCTAAGTTTTAATACCAAAGCTGGGGAAAGTATAACTATAAAAGCAGGCTTATCTTATACATCAATAGCAAACGCACGCTTAAACCTGCAGACAGAGGCAACCGGTTTAACTTTTGATGCGGTTAAGAAGAAAACTTACACAGAGTGGAACGATTACCTGCACCGTATAGAAGTTGAATCGCCGATTAAAGAAGATAAAGTTAAGTTTTACACTGGTTTATACCATGCTCTTGCTGGTCGCGGACTGGCAAGTGATGTAAATGGCGCTTATCCAAAAAATGACGGCACCGTAGGCCACATCACGTTGGGTAAAGATGGCAAGCCAATCCATAATCATTATAATACCGATGCTATCTGGGGCGCTTTCTGGAACCTGACACAGCTTTGGGCAATTGCCTATCCTGAATATTATTCTGAGTACGTTAAGAGCCAGCTTTTAATCTATAAAGACTCTGGCTGGCTGGCTGATGGTATTGCCAACAGTAAGTATGTATCGGGTGTAGGGACAAACTTTGTGAGCTTAATTATTGCAAGCGCTTATAATGTAGGCATACGTGATTTTGATATTAAAACCGGATATGCTGCAGCATTAAAAAATGAGACTGATGATAACAATCGTCCGCATGGAGCAGGCAAGATGGATGTAGACAGGTTTGTGAAATATGGCTACGTAAATCACCTGGATAGCGGCAAGGGTAGTGGCGAGTTGTGGCAGTATTCGGCTTCGCATACTTTGGAGTATTCGTTTAGCTCGTATGCTGTAGCACAAATGGCGAAACAGTTGGGCAAACAGGCCGATTATAAAGAGTTGATGCGCCTCTCAAAAGGTTGGGAAAGTATATTCGATCCTAAGCTAAAATTGATGCATCCAAAAACTGCTGATGGCCAGTTTATAAGCAATTTTAAACCATCGCAGGCATGGCGCGGTTTTCAGGAAGGTAATGCCATACAATATACTTACTATGTGCCACATGACCCGGTTGGACTAATATCAAAGATTGGTAAGGATAGTTTTAATGCTCGATTGGACAGTATATTCATGCTATCGCAAAAACAAGCATTTGGCGGCGGCACCAAGATCGACGCTTTCTCGGGCCTTGAAGGGCTTTATAACCAGGGTAATCAACCTAACCTGCATATTTCATGGCTGTTTAACTATTCGGGTAAACCATCCTTAACCCAAAAGTGGGTACGTACTATCTGTAACGAGTTTTATGGTACAGAAGGTGTTCATGGCTATGGATATGGGCAGGACGAAGATCAGGGGCAATTAGGCGCGTGGTATGTAATATCAAGCATGGGTTTATTTGACGTTAAAGGATTGACAGATATAAAACCAACACTTGGTTTAGGCAGCCCGTTGTTTAATAAGATCACTATTAAACTCAATAAAAAATATTATACGGGCAATCAATTTGTTATCGAGGCTAAGAATAACTCGCAAGCTAATAGGTATGTCAAAAGCTTTACGCTCAATAATAGGAAGCTGCATACGCCTTTCATAACATTTGCCGACTTGGTAAAAGGCGGCAAACTTACACTTAATATGAGTGCACAGCCGACAGACAAATATTAATAAAATAAAAACAATGCCTCCTAAACGGCAGTCCTGCCATATAATTGGTAAAGAGCACGGAAGTGCTCTTTTTTGTTAGTGATATTCACAGTTTAGGGAATTATATTGTTTGATTGTTCGGAATTTTCTTAAACGTAAAAAGGCGCCATAAGGCGCCTTTTCTGACTTTAAAAACAGGTGACAAACTCTGGTATTTTTGTCTGTCTCGTGATCCCGCTGGGACTCGAACCCAGGACCCCAACATTAAAAGTGTTATGCTCTACCAGCTGAGCTACGAAATCCTTAACCGTTTCCGTTTAAAGTGGTGCAAATATAGGAGTATTTAGCTATGTGTGCAAGCCTTATTTTAATTTATTTTACATTATTATTAAGCACTTCATTTACAGTTAGCTACATTTTTAAAATCCCAATTCTTCCACGGTCGCCGGCTAATAATACCACGGTTCCGTGTTTTGCTTTGCGACAAACGTTATAACTTGCGTCATCAATTTTAACCCAGTCTTTACCTCCATTTATAGTAATATTGGTGCCAGAAGTACCCGTTGAAAGAAAAGTGCCCTGTTGGATAAACTCCACACATGATTGATACCCAGCAGGAAAGCTATCGGCCAAATGCCAGTTTAAACCTTTGTCGCTTGAATAACATGCTGTAGAATCCTGGCGTTTGTCGTTTTGATAATCACCGCCGACAACAATCAGCTGATTCCTTGAAACTGCAAGGGAAAAAGCTCCTTGCGTACTTTTGCCTTGAACAACAGGTAAACTATGATGTGTCCAATTTGTTCCATTGGTTGTAATGATTTCTGCAGCGCTTCCACCGGTTGTAATAGCAAATATTCCTTTTGTTACCAGGCAGGTACCACTTGCAGCAAATGCAGCTTGGTTTTTGATTGCATCGGGACCGTTATATGCATTCCAGTTATTGCCGCCATCTTTAGTTTCTAATAAAAGATATTTATCATTAATCGGATCGCCCATAACTAAACCATGTTTGGACGTGTCAAAATCCATCGCATCCAAAAAATAAGCCGAATCATCCTTACGATAATTTACTTTCCAGTTTATTCCGCCATCCGTAGTGTTTAATATTAAAGCCGGCGTGCCTGAACTTATGATAACAGCTTCTTTGTCAGAAAAAGCTTCTATATCTCTAAAATCAGATTTTTCGAACCCTTTGACCTGTTGCCAGGCCCAGGTTTTGCCCCTGTTCGTTGTTACAGCAATATATCCTTTACTACCGCTTATCCATGCTACATTGTCATTAACAACTGATAGGCCGCGGATACTGGTGGGTTTGTCTTGCTGCAATACTTCAACATGATTTGCAATTAATGACTGGGCGGCTTTTTGTGCGATAACAGTAAAACTTAATAGGGTAAAAAGCAATAAAATTAATCCGGATTTTTTATTCATAATTAATATTAATTCCCTAAGTTAACCTTTATCAACATTTTTATAAAGCAAATCCACTTTTAATGTTTTTTAACTGCAGAAAAATTATATTTGCAACCTGCTTTATAGCCCGGATGGCGAAATTGGTAAACGTTGCGGTCTCAGAAGCCGTTGAGAATTGTCTCTTGAGAGTTCGAGTCTCTCTTCGGGCACATCCATTTTAGATATTAGATATGAGTATTTGAGTTATAAAGTCTCAACACTCATATCTACATACTCATATCTATTAAAGCCCGGGTGGCGAAATTGGTAGACGCACCATCTTGAGGGGGTGGCATTCGTAAGGATGTACGAGTTCGAATCTCGTTCCGGGCACACCTAAGGTAGTTCTACAACCTAAAAGGAAGATTTTAATTTGATAAAGTCGGGAATACTTTGTTGGAACTACGACAGTTATTTCCCTATTTTTTAATGTGTTAGGTGTATTTTCGATATAATCCGATAACTGCCACTACAAATGCAAGAATGGCTGCCACTATTAATATCCAATTATAATTGGGTTTGGCCATACTATCTTTGATTCTCTTTTGCAGCAGGGTTTCCTGTTTTTTGGTATTGCTACTATCCTTCTTAAAATGATTGGATAGTCCTTTCTTCTCATCAACTTGCTTTTGTTCATCCACTTCCTTCTTTTTATCCTTAGACTGTTTTTTATAAATTTTGGTGTTTACTAATTGAGCCTCACCATGAAAAGTACCATCAGGGCCAATCGTAAACGGTTTGCCCGGTGTTGGTGTAATATAGGTTTCGGTTGTAGAACTATTGGTTTCGCGTGCTGTAGTTATAATTCTAACATTTCCGATCGTTTTTATAGTACCAGTATCGATGTGAGAAATACTTTCATTTACCTTGCTGGTTTCTTCGCTCTTAAATAAGCTATCCAGCTTGTATACATGAACTGTTCTGTTTTTGAATATTCCGCACCCGCTAAGCATTAACATTGCTGTACACAGGCTTAAAATGGCTTTCTTTTTCATGGTTTATTTGTTTGGGTATATGTGCCTTCAATTTTAACTTCTTTAGGGGGAGCTTGAACCGAGGGCGGAGTGCTGTTTTTGTCACGGCCCATAAATTGTAACAACTGATCCATTGTGAAATTCAAATATCCTGTCGGTTTTGTTAAAGTTCTTTACCAGCTTTTTTAACTGGCGTGATTTGTTGTAGATAGCTAAAGCATCGCGCAAAGCGCCTGATTTTAAGTTTGGTATATCCTGCCCAACTACTGTTATAACCTGTTTGTTTTTTTCGCAAGCCAGGCAAAACAGCACCTGCTCTATCGCGTAGGTTTTGCCCGAGCTGGTGCCACCCTGGTTTACTACAATATGAGCGGTAGAGGCATAGTTGCGCTTAAACAAAACCGATGCTTCGTAATTTTTAGCTGCCATATTTAATGTATTATAGTTGTACTTCTTTTTCTGACGATGCAGGTTGCGGGCCTGTCTCCACGAGGTTCACTTTGATGGATTTAATCCTGCGTGGTCTTTTAGTTACTGCTTTAGGTTTATCGGTCCAGCCCATACTTTTTAAGGCGAATATGGCACCGGCAGGAGAAGGGTAGTGTAACCGGCTTTCGTAGTAGGCCATTATTCTAAATCGTGCTTGAGTTATTATCGAGCGAAGTCTAGCCCTTTTTTCAAAGTCGTCAAACTGTTCTTTGCTTTTAAAACCTAAATGGAAAGCAAGGCCGGTGATGGTAGGCGGCTGATGATGTTTGCTTTTTGACTTGTCATCGGTTAAGGCTTTAGTAAAATAGTCTTCAATTAAATTAATAAGTGTGGCTTTCTGATGGAAAACTGGAAATCTGGGCATAATGTAAATGGTATTAATTGGTGCTTGTGCCAACTTGAGCTTTGACACGGTTAAGTTAAATTTTGTTAAATTTCATTTTGCGCAACTCTATAGCCATTATCTTCGTATATTGTTCTATAAAGTCTATCAGCCAATGCGTTTTTTACGGTTCATTTTAATTGCCTTAGTGTTTTCGGTAGCGATAGTATCCTGCCAGAAAGACCAGTCGGTTGATTTACCCGGAGAAAAAGTTGCCGTAAAGGCCGATACCAGTAATACATCAGGTAATTTCCTTGCAGTTAGCGGTTCGCTTAACGTAACCCTGGGCGATTCAACTTATACGTTTGATGCTGCTAAAGATTCCATCGCTTTTATCAATGTAAATATCGACAGCAATAAATATTTTGGCATTACAGCTATTAATAAGCAACACACCATGAGCTTCGGTATCAGCTCGCCGGGTTTTGCAGCGCCCGATCTTACAAATACTGTAGCCGGCAGCCAGTTATTATTTAATACCGGTAAACAGTCGGTAGAGTATACATTAGGCAAAACCTCCGGGCCCAGCGAGTTGAACAAAATCAGTCTTGTAAATTACATGCAGGATAGTGTGCTTACTAAGGGTACATTTACTACGGTTATGATGAATAAAGATGGCAAACAAGAGCCATCCACCGTTAAGGGTAGCTTCAATCTTTTGATAAAATAATCAGCTTATTTTCCTGGTGATGAACTAACACTACAAAGATACAAATAAATTATGATTAATATGCTATTTGGCATAATATTTACCAAATATTTTCATCAACAATTTCGGTTTCTACCAACTGCGTTAAAATTGTCTTAACCACAGCTTCGCGCGCCCATTGCTGTTCGGTAACCGAAGCATCTTCCTGGTACCATCTTATCGGTTCGTTTATTTCTATGCGGGCCTTATAAATAAAATTTTTCTTCGGGTGCATTTTTGTTCCTTCGTAGCTGTTTAAATTTTCGGCTCTTATTACTTTGGCAAATTGTTTGGTGGTTATGTCAAGCTGCAGGCACTCTTCAAGCGAGTTTTTGAAATCGTGCTTATCTTCCAGCCAAATGGTTAGGGTGTCGGCGTTTAGCTCATGATCGGCTACGCTAATTCGGCTGTAATCATAATCAACAGATATGATCATCCACCACAGTTTATCTTTTAATTTTTGTGTAATCTTTATCATTTCAAAAAGAGTTTTAACCATCAATATATTTTGATGGTTGATATGGTTTGGTAATAGATTGTTTAAAGAACAGGGTAGGTGGGAAGCCACCCGGGTATGTATTTTTGTATGGCAACTATTTCTTTGCTGTATTTGCTGCAGGTAGCCTGGTAGGCTTCAAGCCGGATGCTGTGCTGACGAATAGCGGTGACTTGGTTTGCCGGCTTATGCGGAGTTGTGTTTTGTATTGCGGAGTAAGCGATATGCATTTGGCTTAGGTATTATTATTCTTTAAAATGTTAGTAGTATGGGCATGTATGGTCGCTTTTATGGGCTACGTGTATACGTGCAACTGCCACTTTTCTGTTGTTTGCTTTATTTCTTTACTCATTATGCTGTATTTTCTTTATTATTTATTTGGTTTGTATGTAATTAAGTATTAGATTCGTTGAGAATTGGAATACAAATATAAAGAAAAATCTGTATTATACTAAAGAAATTAGTAAAAAAGTTTTGCACATTATGGAATCTCCCGAAAAAACCAATAAGATTAAAACCGTTCGTCCTGAAACCCTGGAGTTTATTATTTTGTATAATCAACTTAGGGGAAAGGCATTTAGTGGCAACGCCCAATTGGCCGACGTACTTGGGTTTAATTCGCCTGCTTCTATTACCGAGATCATTAAGAGCCGTCAAAACATCGATCCCGAAAAATTCAAGATCTTTAAAGAAAAATATAAAGATTTTATTGCCGGTACCGCCTACGGGCATACTGTGCCGGTATCAAAAGTGGCCGAGGGGATACCTATGTATGAGATTACAGCGACAGCGTCTGGTGTCGAAGTTTATAACGATATTAACGATACCCAATCTGTAGGCCGGATGAATTTCCCGGGTATTGAGGATTGTGATTTTGCTTTGCCGGTTTGGGGGCACTCTATGTACCCCTATCTTGAAAACGGTTGCTGGGTGGCTTTAAAGGTTATTCATGATAAAAAAATATTACCGGGCGAGGTTTATTATATTGAGTGGGGCGATTACCGCATGTACAAACGCCTTTTATTAGGCAATAACGAAGACGAGGTTATTGCGCACTCTGATAATACTACCGAAATGGTGGGCAACCAGCTTAAATATGCGCCCTTTGTTATAAAGATAGCCGACATTAAAAAGCTTTGTTTAGTTAAGGATATCCATAAAAAACATAACCATTAATGGATCCTCCTAAACGTTATAGGTACAGCTTAAACAATGGCATTGTCACCATTATTATGTTGCTTGTTTTAGGGGTCTTGTCTGCATCAAATATATATGGGGCCTATTATACCAATGACCGGTTTAATTTGTGGTTGTTTGGTGGGGTGTTGGTGTTTGTAGCATTAATGCTGGTGGTAGTAATAACCAGGCGTTTAATCCCCGCTTTAAAGAAAGAAACTATTCTTGAATTTACCGACACCGAACTAATAGACTATCTGCGCAATATCACCATTAACTGGCACGATATCCAGTGTGTCGAACTTACGCGTACCAGGAGCGCCCGGATAATGGTGGTCCGGTTAAAATGGGAATCAGATCATGGGAAGGATATCGCTATTTCATTAAGGTGGGTAGCGGGTAAAGACCTGGAGATATATAACACTGCATTAACTTATCTTAATACCTCAGGCGATCGCGGGGGCTTTTGATGACATATAGGTTGTATTATAGTGGACTAATCAAGGACACATTTAAATACATGCTGGAAAATACTGTAACTATAGGTTTTAAATTTATACTTTTAAGGCATTAATCAGAATGTAATTTATGGATGTAAACTTTTACGTAGTTGGCGGTGTAATATTGATACTTGCTATTATTGTTCTTAATCATCAAAAGCAAAAAAATAAGCTGAAAAATTTTCTGGAAGCATCCGGAGATACGCAACCTATTTTTTTGATGAAAGCTGTTGAAAAGAAAAACAAAGCTTTAGCTGATATTCTGTATGATGGTGGCATAAAACCACTGGCAGGCACTAACCAGGTTACTACTAACGCCACCAAAGCGGCCCTTATAAAAGAACATGAAAAGCTGGAGAAAGATTATGCCAGTAAAAAGATAACGCTTCGTACATATGACGAGCAACTTTTTGACCTTTTAGAGAAAGCCAACAAACTTAAGGTTACTGCATAATTTCTTTGCAAAGGTATACCTACTATATCCTACTTTGCTTATAATTGCATTGTATGGCAGACGAGGGTATACTAAAGCGTATAAAAATTATTGTTAAAGATCATGGCGGCCAGTTAGCGCTTGCAAACGCTATTGGGGTCGACCAGGGTTTTATAAGCAAGGTGATTAATAAGAAGCAGGAGGTAAGTTATTACCTTATCAGTAAGCTTTGCTATCAGTTAAAATATTCGCCCGATTGGTTAATATTAGGCACCGGCGAAAAAAAACTAAACATGGCCGAATCGCCAAAGCTGATCACCGAGATCCAAATGATGCGTACCGAGCTGGATATCCTGCACGCCCGCATGCGAGCCTTCGAGATGGAAATTAAAGAATTGCGCGGGCAAACAAACATGCCGCAAGCAGGATAGCCTAACTGCTAATTATTAACATACAAGTGCAGTGCATACCTGCTACTCAGGCAGATTTACTAATTTAGCCTTGAGGCTTGGAGATATTTAATATCACTAATAATAATTAAGACCTAAAATTTCTAAAACGATGAGATTTACTCCTATAGTTTTTTTAGCGCTTCTGGCGATGAGCAACATTCAAGTTGCCGCACAAAATGCGTCAACCCAAAGTATATCAAATAAACGCCGAATTATTACAGGTGCCGATCAGACGGAAAAATATTTGCCTTATCTAAAAGGAAAACGAATTGGCATAGTTGCAAATCAGAGTTCCATAATCGGCAAGAAAAGCAGCGTGGATAGTTTGTTGAGCCTTGGAATTAACATTGTAAAAGTGTTTGGGCCTGAGCATGGTTTTAGAGGAAATGCCAGTAATGGAGCTGCGGTGGGCGATGAAAAAGACCCTAAAACCGGCGTCCTCATCATATCTTTATATGGTAAAAACCAGAAACCAACAAAAGAGCAGTTAGCAGATATAGACCTTATGATCTTTGATATTCAAGATGTAGGCTGTCGCTTTTACACCAATATCAATACGCTTGAACGTGTGATGCAGGCCTGTGCAGAAAATAATAAAGAACTGTTGATTCTTGACAGACCGAATCCTAATGCATATGTGATAGACGGGCCGGTACTTACCGATGATAAATTTAAATCGGGCATCGGGATGCACTATACGCCCATGACCCATGGCATGACAATAGGAGAATTTGCCCAATACCTTAACGGCGAAGGATATCTTAAGGAGCAATGCAAAATAAATATTATAAAAGTTGCCAATTACAATCATGACATGCCTTATGTGCTACCGGTACATCCCTCACCAAATTTAAATACGCAGCAAGCTGTAATGCTTTTCCCGAGCCTATGTATGTTTGAAGGGACAGCTATTAATGAAGGCCGCGGTACTTATATGCCATTCACTATTTTAGGGGCACCGGCATTGAAGGGCAAATATTTATTTTCTTACAAACCGGTAAGTATCCCCGGAATGAGTGAAAGCCCTAACCAAAAGGACTCTACTTGTTATGGCCTTGATCTTCGGGGCTATGATGTAAGCAAACTAAGGAAGAGCCGCCAGATCAATCTATCATGGGTAATTCAACTTTATAACGCTTATCCGGACAAAGCCAATTTTTTCGCTAAGGAACGGGACAATGGTGTATCTGCCTTTGATCTGCGTATAGGTACAGATGAGCTAAGAAAGCAGATCATAGCAGGCATACCTGAAGCTGAGATCAGAAAAAGTTGGGAACCGGGATTGAAAAAGTTTAAGGCTATTAGGGCAAAGTATCTTTTATATCCGGATTAACTAATTTGTCATTTATAAAACGAAGAAAGGCCCCCGAGTATTTCGGGGGCCTTTCTTCGTTTTTATATTAGTTTAGGATATTATCTTCCGAATGAAGTCCAGGCAGCTTTTGTCCAGTCATTAGCAGGGTCAATTGCACCTACATAAGTTACTTTAGTAAAGAAAGCATCACTCAAAGCAGTTGCTGAAAATGAAGCACCAGTTAAAGCAGGAGAACCAGTTTTAGGCAATAAGTTTGGTGCCTGGTTGTTGAAAGGATCAGTCAAACCGATATCAGTTGCCACTGCATAAGATTTTGAACCATCACGACCTTCAACTAAAGTTTTTAAACCAGCTGCGTTCAATAAAGCAGTATTTATCAATTTTGCAGGGTCAACATTATAGTTTGCACCGTATGATTGTAGTAAGCTGTTTTTGAAGCCGCTTACACCATCAATATAAAATTGTGCGGTAACGTCATTATCTATATCCATACCAGCTTTTTGGCCGCCCATTACGATTGAGTTAGCCAGGATAAATTTGCTACCCCTTCTCCAGCGCATACCATAACCATAATCGGTTGAAGTACCGGCTGCATTGTTAGGGCCAATTGCGGTAAAGTTTGACAGTGTAGGGAAGGTAACCGGAATTGAAAGGTAACCTTTAGCATCTGTAGTATTATCTACTTCAAAGTTATTTGATATATCGCCGGTTGTACCTTTATTATCTGTAAAGGCCGGGTCTTTGATTGATACCGCGAATTGGATTTTACCATGATATCCATCATCCATGTCAAAATCATCATCCGCGCTGTTGTAAGCAATCAGGTATTTAGCATTGAATGAGCCGCCAAAGAATTCGAAAGCATCGTCTAAGCCACGGATTACTTCAATGTGGTCAACAGTAGTACCGCTGCCAACAGCATACATACTCAAACCGTTAACCTCATCACCCGGGTTAACCGCTTTGCCACCGTATTCAATACGTACATATTGTAATACACCTGAATTGTCGGCGTCGTTAGTACCACCAAATAATTGGTGAGCAACGTCAACACCACCTTCAAGTACAGCGTGGTTGCCATTACCGGTAGCTAATCCTACTAAAACTACACCACCGAAATCGCCGGGTTGTTTGCTGGTTTCGGCAGAAGTGAAAACAATAGGTTTGTCTGCGGTACCGGCAGCATTAATTTTTGCACCTTTATAGATGATTAAAACACCTGCTGAATCTTTATTGCTGGTGATTTTGGTTCCAGCGTCAATAGTCAATGTCGCACCACTTTCAACATAAACATAACCACGTAAACGATAGGTGTTGCCTGCTGTCCAGTGTGTATCTTTGGTAATAGAACCCCTAACATCAAATTTAGTGTTCGTGTTGACTATAATATCGTCATTTTTGGTTTTCTTACAGGATACAATCCCTAACAGGGCTGCAAAGCCTAATAAATAAATACTTTTTTTCATTTTATCGATTTGTTTAATATAAAAGCGAAAATAGGGCCCTAATGTTAACAAGAATTAAACTCAATGTTATCAAATAGGGCCTTTTATGTTAATGGTTTTTACTTGGCTAAACCGAAGTTATATCTGAACGATAGCACTGCTGAAGTTCCTGTATAACGATTTTGTATAATCTTATCCTCGCCTGCGGTGTAAACTGTTCTGTTAGCGTTACCATAATTAAAGTAATAGGCTGACGTTTGCGCTAAAAGATCAGACAATGTCAGTTTTAGTTCAGCACGTGTAGTTAATTTTTTACTGATCTGGAAATCAATTACATCGCGTGGCTTTTCGTAAGTATCAACGCTTCCCTGCACGCCACGATATTTCAGTCGTTCACCAATACGGTTATAAAGTACATTAAAAGAAAAGTCACCTTTATTGTTAGTATAATATAAGCCTGAATTTATCAAGTAAGGAGATTGGCCTTGCAATGGCGTGGATGCCGAATAAGGCTGATTGTTGATATCTCTTAGCGTTACTTTAGCGTTAATATAAGAAGCATTCACATAAAATGTAAAGTTTTTAAAGATTGAGCCGTCACTTATAAAGTTTAAATTTTTCCTTAACTCAAATTCCACACCGATATCTTTTGCATTTACCGCGTTCTGGTATGAAAGCTGATCGTTATCAAGTTGGATCTGTTCAATAGGATCAATGAATTTTTTATAGAAACCGGATACGGATAAAACTTCACCGCCCGAAGGGAAATATTCAAAACGGACATCGGCGTTGCTGCTGGTACTTCTTCTTAGTAAAGGGTTACCGATTATAGTATAGTTACTTTGGTAATCAAAATACCGGAAATCTGCCAGTTCCCTGAATTCGGGACGATTGACTGCATCGAAAAATGAAGCGCGAAGGTTAACCTTTTCAGTCAGGTTATAAGTTAGGTTGGCTGATGGTAGAACGTCGGTATTATCGAGGTTTACCTCTTTTTTCCCAGGTGCGTTCAGTATTTGATTGTATCTTTCCATACGTGCTCCCCAGCTCAAATGAAGTTTATCGGTAAATTTATTATCCAGCATCAAGTAACCTGCATCCAAGTTAGCGGTGCCGTCATAATTCGTCGAACTTTGATCCAGTTTATTCAGTACTAATCCGTTCGTTTTAATACTCTCCGGGCTGAATATATTGTCATTGGTGATGCCGTTAGCAAAAGCCACAGACCGGTTACCAAAACCGTTGGCATCTGTATAACCTAATGCATCAATAGTAAAGCTGCGGTCGCGGTAATTTACTAATCCGCCTGCTTTTAATTTTTGAGACTGCCCCAACCATTTGAAAGGATAGGTGATATCGGCGCTTCCACCGTAGATGTTTTCAGTTAACGAAGAATAAACACGACCCAGGTCATTTGGCTTAGGGCTGTTTTGGCTCGATAAAGAAATATATTCTGGTTGATTCGCCGGGGTATAAACTGTTACGATCCGTTGATCAGGCTGATTACGGTAAGATAAACCATAAGAAAGGTTCCAGTCGATTATGATATTTCTGGTGCCAATATTATGTTTGCCTTCTAAAACCGAAGAGTACAACCCATTTTGTGTGGTTTCTATTGAATAACCGCGATACGAGGTAGGGGTCTGAGTGCCATAAATTAATCCGTTGCTGGTTTGCTCGTAATCAATGGTAAAGTCATTATTGTACAAATTCCTGAAAGCGATCTTACTTTTACCGAAGATGTAAGCGAAGTTTAATAAGCCACCCAAACGTTTCGCGTTTGCGAAGTCATTGCGATCGTAGCTATAATTAGGCGTTGTCAGACCTGCACTTCCAGGGTTGTAGCCAATACGGTTACCTTCCGTAACATTGTGTGAAGTAGCGTAATTTAAGCTGAAATTGTAACCTAAACGATTATCATTTTTCAGCGTTTTTGAATTACCGGTTGTGAACTGGAACCCAATATTAGGCAAGCTTGTTTTACCGGTCTCAACACTATAGTTGTTAGGGAACTTTTGTGTAATGGCCAGCTTTTGGTCGTCCGGTAAATTGGTATAGGATTTGGTCCGGTTGGCATAAGCGGTCGGCAAATCGCGTGAACCGTCATCGAAACCCAGGAAGTCGTAACTGCCATGTGGCTGCGGACTGATGAAGTTATTTTTAAAAGTGGTTTTTGAATTATAACCTGCGTTTACCGATACATCAAGTATCCGGCTGTCAGGAATATCGCGGGTATTGGTTTTGATCAAACCGCCTGAAAAATCGCCTGGTAAGTCAGGAGAGCCTGATTTGTAAATCACAATATTGTCAATCAAGCTGGAAGGGATAATGTCAAATGCGAATGCTTTTTTATCCGGCTCAGAACTTGGCAACTGTGCATTGTTTAATAAATTACTATTATAACGCTCTGACAGACCACGGACGATAACAAATTTACCGTCCTGTACGCTGGTTCCGCTTACGCGTTTCAGCACATCGCTGGTGTTACGATCCGGAGATTTTTTAATAACATCTGCTGAGATACCGTCTGATATCTGAACGCTATTTTTTTGCTGCGCATAAAGTGCGGAAACTGATTCCCTGCGGAACGTTCCGGTAATCTTCACTTCTTTCAGTGCAGTGCCCGCGCTTTCGCCTAGCGCGGCATCCAGCGTAGTAACCTCGCCTGATTTAACTTCTACCTCAGAAATTTCCTTGGTCTGATAGCCAATATAGCTGATCAACAGCGTATATTTTCCCGGTGCGATGCCCGTCAACAAGTAACGGCCCTCCACGTTGGTAGCTGTGGCTTTTGCTGCGCCCTGGATTGAAACGGTTGAGCCGATTAGTGTTTCGCCTGTTTTCTTATCTAAAATCTTACCGGCGATTCTACCCGGCGTTTGTGCATAGCTAAGCGTGTTTGCAAGAAATACGATCAAAAAGCTGATGGATGCGGTTACTGTGCTGATATTTTTTTTCACGTGAAAATATTTTTTCTGCAAAAATATCGTGCGTATGTTAACTCAGTGTTACCGTAATAATAAGTCACGTTTAGTAATTCACCGCTTTTAAACACTGTTTTAATTTAAACTTAAAGTTTTTCTCAAATTGAAAATCAATAGCTTATCATAGCAACGTCGTACTAAATAAATTCGTAAATAAGATATATTTATGCTTAACTTTAATAACCAATTGACCTTTAATGAAACACTTTCTTAAAGTTGTCTTTATATTATCTCTTTTACTTACCCAGACTGATGCTTATAGCCAGGATAAGACTAGAAAGGTATGTTTTGAATTTTGTGATGGCGTAGTAAATGTAGAATTTGATAATAGCACTTTCATCAAAGTTCCGATACTGCTTACTGCTCAGGCAGCAAAAGATTTTTATGTTACGGTTAACTCATCAAAATATCAACCCGTAATTGATAGCCTGCTTAGGTTCAAAGAGCTGCACGGATTAAATGACTGGTTGTATTACCAGCTTATTCGCAAAACCGCGGAGCAAATAAGCCACAAAGCCGACAACTATAACCGGTATACCTTATATAAATGGTTCCTGATGGTCAAGTCAGGTTATGATGCGAGGCTTGCACTTGCCGGCGACAGGATTATTTTTTATATTCTGAATGATGAGGAAATTTCAGATATCCCTTTCTTTATGGTGGATAATAAGAAATACATGACCCTGAACTATCACGATTATGTTAGGCTTGATCTCCATAAAGATATACCTGTGCCTGTTAACATACCGGTGCCGGGGGCAGATAAAGCATTTTCTTACAAGGTTACTAAAATGCCTGATTTTAAGCCGGACAGTTATATCAGCAAGCTATTAAATTTTAGTTACCACAACCGCGAATATTATTTTGAGGTAAAGTTAAATACTGATGTCGAAGCAATCTTTACTAATTATCCGGTTGTTGATTTTGAATCATATTTTAATATCCCGCTCACTAAAGAAACCTATAACTCTTTAATACCTCTGCTTAAGAAAAACGTTAGCGGGATGAGCCAGAAAAAAGGGGTTGACTATTTAATGCGGTTTACCCGGTATGCTTTTTTATATGAGGACGATGAGCAGAACTTTGGTAAGGAAAAACGGTTGTCGCCCGAAGAAACCTTATTTTCAAAATATAGTGACTGTGATGATAGAGCGGCATTGTTTTTTTGCCTGGTGAAGGAAATTTACAATATGCCCATGATAGTATTACTATATCCAACCCATATAAATATCGCGGTACAGTTTAGTAAACCCGTTGGGACACCTATAGTCTACAATGGGAAGGTATATTCAGAATGCGAGCCCACCCCGCAACTGGAAGATCTGCGTGTAGGCCAGGTATCGGCTAAATTAAAAAATGTGCCGTATAAGGTCGTGTATCAATATGAACCGGTTAATCAGTAATAATTTAAATTTCCTGCTGACATAGGGCTGTCATTAGCCCATGGTTTCTTTGTATCAACAAACAACATAAAACCATAAGCTATGTCAATCATCAAATTATTATTAAAGGAAGTTGAGCAGGAAGCTCAAATTACCCGTAACATGTTAAGTATTGTGCCAAACGACAAATACGACTGGCAGCCGCACCCCAAAAGCATGAGCATACAAAAGTTGTCTAACCACATTGCCGAGTTACCCGGCTGGTTAACAATGGCAGTTACTACCGATGGATTGGATTTTGCAGCCAATCCGTACGAACCAACTTTTCATAACAATACAGCCGATGTATTGGAAGTATTTGAAAACCAGTTGGCAGATGGCCGTGCAAACCTGGAAAGCATGACCGAAGACGAATTAAGCAAACCATGGACGCTACGCAATGGCGACTACATTCTATCGGCTATGACTAAATATGAAACCCTTAGGATGACATTGGCGCAAACCATTCATCACCGCGCGCAGTTGGGTGTTTATTTGCGATTATTAAATATTGCTATCCCCGGCAGCTACGGCCCAAGTGCCGATGAGTTGGAAAAAATGGCGCAGTTTGCGTAGGTAGTGATGAGTTACTTACTTATTAGAGATTAGTTCTGTCAATTTAAAAGTGATAGCACTAATCTCTAATCTTCAAGCTCTAATCTCTAAATTCCCAATACCTGTTTCAGCTTTACATAACCGGTTTTGCTTACCGGTACTTTAGCGCCCGATTTCAGAATGGCCAGGTGGCTGTCTTTTTCGTAAGGGTCAATACGGGTTATTTCCTGTACAGCTACTATATAGCTTCGGTGCACGCGTACAAACTGGCGCGGATCTAACGTTTGCTCAAAGAAACTCATGGTTTTATTTTTAAGGTATGAGCCTTCCTGTGTAAATACGCTTACATAGTCATCATCTGCCTGCAAGTATTGCACATCCACAACCGGGATGATCTTTACCTTGGTGCCGGTTTTTACCACAATACGCTCATGTTGCGCAGGCGATGCCGATGCGGTTTCTAACAGGTTATCCTGTTGTTTAGGCGTTCCCGCGATGGCAGGTGCCTGGGCCAGAAACTTATCAATAGCTTTATTAAAACGCTCTTTGCTAAATGGTTTAAGCAAGTAGTCGGTAGCGTGTGCCTCAAATGCTTTTATGGCATACTCATCAAACGCGGTGGTAAATATTACGGCTGGTTGCTCATCAACCAGCTCCAGCATTTCGAAGCCGTTTATCTTGGGCATCTGTACATCCAGGAATATCAGGTCGGGCTGGTGCTGTTGTATGGCTTTAAGGCCTTCAAAGCCATCGCCGCATTCTTGCAAAACTTCTATCTGCGGGAAAGCCATTAAATATTCTCTAACAACCATACGGGCCAAAGGCTCATCGTCAATTAATAAAGCACGTATCATTTACTGTGGTATTTTAATTATGGTTGTAAATATATTATCATTTGCGTGAGTTTCCATCAAATCATTACGTGCAAAAAGCAAATATAATCGGCGTTGTACGCCGCTAAGGCCAAAACCGGTGCCCTGGCGGGGGCGCGATGTCTTCGGGTCGTACGGGTTTTGTACGATCAGCTCCAGGTAATTGCCCTCTAATTCGCCACGGATGCTTACCACTACATCCTCTGTTGTATCATACAATCCAAACTTAATTGCGTTCTCAACCAATGGCTGCAATAACATGGCCGGCATAATACTTTCGCCACATTGCGGGTCGCAGCTTATCTCGGTTTTAAGGCGATGACCGAAACGTACCTTTTCTATCTCCAGGTATAAGTTAAGGTGTTGCAGTTCCTCGTTTAACGTAACCTGTAGCTGGTCATCCTTTTTTAGTGTGCCCCGCAAGAAGTCTGATAACTGGTGGATCATCTTACGCGCTTCTTCAGGCTTAAAACCTATTAGCGCATTTATAGAGTTTAAACTATTAAATAAAAAGTGGGGCTGTAATTGTTGGCGCAAATTGTAAAGCTCGGCATCACGGGCCAGTTGCTCGGCCTCGGCTTTGCGTCTTTCGTTTTCTTTCTGATCTATCTGCGAGTACCAGATCATACTGATCATGGCCATCCAGCCTATCGCCAAAAAATCTGTGAAGAAACGTATAACTAACGATTGCGCCATGAAGTTGGCATATACGATGTCTTTATTTATAAATGGCAATATATACCGGGCGCCGGCAGTACAGGCGGCAGCCAGGGCTACGCACCATATCAGTATGTTCATGTAGCTGCCTTTACCGGGTTGGTAATAGCGCAGGTTATTATTAATGAGCCAGCAGGCGGCCGCAAGTAGTATGGAGCTTACTATTGCATCGGTTAATGCCGTGAACCATAAAAATCCAAAACCGTTGATAATGTAAGCCTGCAAGCCTGCCCACGCAAGCCCACAGGCTAACATTGCCCAACGTAATTTTTGAAAAGTGAATGTTTGCGGTACCGCCAAAACGTTATAAGTTTAAGTTGATAAAAATCAATTAGTAGCTGCGGATATCTACACCTGCAAATATGGACACACCTTTAAGTACCAATATCTTCGTATTATCTAACGGAGCTGTGGTGCGTACACGTTTATCGTCAAAGCCTGCAAAAACAGATGCCATGTCTGATACGATGGTCCAGTGCGATGGAACTACCATTTTAACACCGCCAAATACCTGGGTTATATCTATGTATACGCGGCCGTTAATATCAGCTTGGGTTAAATCAAGCTCGGCGCCGCCAAATATGTTTACGATCTCGCCTCCCTGGAAGTTTTTAGCGTAGATGGTTTTCTTTACACTACCAAAAACCGACAGCGCTTCTAAATGCTCGTCGCCAGTATAACCACCTGTACTTTGGTTGGTCGATGTTGATTGCTCGCCTTCTGTACCGCCAACAGTGTAGTCAACCACAGGCTCATTAGGGTTTATGGCATTAGGGTTATTAAAGTTGTATTTACCGGCATCCCACTTGCGTTTCCATTCTTTTTTATCCCAATGATTATTATTACGTCTCACTATCAAAGTTATACCAAAAGCTATCAGTGCTATTGGCCAGAAGATACCGCTTATGTCAAAACTTGGTATAGCGTCGTTAAGTAAAAAGGCAATACCTATAGTTACCATCACTACCCATGAAAGATTACGGAAGTTGTTTTTGGCGCCGATATAGATACCACCCAAGATCAACCAATCGTACCAGCCAAATAACCAGTGCGGTAAAAAGAAATAATCAAATTGTTTTAGTAATACTGACACGCCGACTACGAGCAGTATCATACCTGCTATAACTTTGCCCCTGTTTGAACCTTGTATATGTTGTGTATTTATATTGTTGTTATCCATGATGTCTTAATTTTAAATCTTACTCAAAAGTAAGGCACTAATATAGCCACCCAAAACTAAATCTGGCCATTATCCTTAAAGAACTCGGTAAATGGGGGTGTATTGTCGGTGAAAAGTTAGGTTGTATACACATGCGCTTTTACCGGCATCAAAAATTGGGCAGATGTGGTGACTTTCGCATATCCGAAGGTGATTTTTATCAGGCGGTATTAATGATTTGAAACAATAGTTATGCTATACCTCCGGCTCCTGCTGGCTCAAACAATGGAAACTGCCTAATCCCCATATAATATCGGTAGAATCAATGCCTACAACTTTTCTATCCGGGAAACAGGCTTGCAGTATCTCTAAAGCCTTCTCATCCTTGTCGCAACGGTAGGTAGGTACAACCACGGCCGCATTGCCTATGTAGAAGTTAGCGTATGATGCCGGCAGGCGCTGATCGTCATAAACAACCGGGTCGGGCATGGGCAGTTCGATAATATTTAGTTGTTTACCATTTAGCAAGCGCATGGTTTTTAACTCGTCCAGGTTTTCCTGCAGGATATGGTAATTTTCGTCGGCTTTGTTTTCTTCGATAACGGTAACTACCGTATCTTCATTTACAAAGCGGGTAATATCATCAATATGGCCATCGGTATCATCACCAATAATACCATCGCCAACCCATAAAATTTGCTCAGCACCGTAATAGTTATACAGATATTCTTCTATTTGTTGCTGATTTAAGTGCGGATTGCGGTTTGGATTAAGCAGGCAGGCCCTTGAGGTTAAAATTGTACCTGCGCCATTAAAATCAACCGAACCACCCTCCATCACTATACCCGGATGAAAAACATCCAAACCATAATGTTTACCAATTTTGGTAGGGATAACATCATCCAGGTCAAACGGCGGATACTTTCCTCCCCATGCATTATAACCCCAATCAACAATGGCTTTCTGTTTAGTAACAGGGTTTATTAAAAACGCCGGGCCATGGTCACGACACCAGGCATCATTGGTTCCAAATTCAAAAAACTCAACTTTGGTTAGATCAGTATCAATCAGCATTAACTGCTGTTTGGCAAAAGCCGCCATCTGCTCATCTTTTACGTTTATCCGCACCAGTTCGCCTTCGGTCAAAACTTTAATAAACTCGCAGTATTTAGGGTAGATGGTAGGTAACTTACCAGGCCATGATTCTTCCTTATGCGGCCAGCTTAGCCAGGTGGCTTTGTGTTTGGCCCACTCGGCAGGGAAGGTAAACCCTTGTTGTTTTGGATAGTCCATGATTAATCCTCGTCTAACAAACGTTTAGTTATCGGTTGGTACGAGTCTATACGACGATCGCGTAAAAACGGCCAGTGCGTACGGTAATAATCCGTTTTATTCAGATCCAATTCCTGTACAATCACTTCTTCATCTGTATGCGTAGTTTGATGGATCACTGTACCAAACGGATTGGCAAAAAAAGATCCGCCCCAAAACTGAACGCCGGCTTCTTCGCCCACACGGTTAACGCTAACTACGTGTACGCCATTAGCCACCGCGTGCGAGCGTTGGATGGTTTGCCAGGCATTGTATTGTTCAACGTTGGTGGCTTCGTCCTGCGTTGTTGCCCAGCCTATAGCGGTAGGGTAGAATAATATCTCGGCACCCATTAAAGCGGTAATGCGTGCAGCTTCGGGGTACCATTGGTCCCAGCAAATTAACACACCTATAGTAGCAAATTTTGTTTTGAAAACCTTGTAGCCCAGGTCGCCGGGGGTGAAGTAAAACTTTTCGTAAAAACCCGGATCGTCAGGGATATGCATTTTGCGGTATTTGCCTAAATAGGCACCATCGGCATCAATAACTGCCGTGGTGTTATGGTACAGGCCCTGCGCGCGTTTCTCGAATAAAGAAGCGATGATAACAACTCCCAGATCGGCAGCAACTTTTGATAGCTCGTCGGTTGACGGGCCCGGAATAGCCTCGGCCAGTAAAAAGTTATCATGGTCCTCTACATCGCAAAAATAAAGCGACGTAAACAACTCCTGCAGACAAACTATCTGCGCGCCTTTGGCGGCAGCTTCTTTAACCTTTACAATGGCTTTCTGTAAATTTTCGTGCTTGTTAGCTGTGCAGCTCATCTGCACTATACCTACCTGTACTTTACTCATTCCCCTAAAAATTTGTGCAAAGGTAATAATTAGTGGTTAGAGATTAGGAGCCAGAGGTCAGTAATATTGATTAGTTGGTGCGAAATTGGTCATGGATATCTAATAATTATCTTGCGGATACTTACAGTTTAACATTTCTTAACCAATCACTAACGTCTAATCAACAATTAACTAATCTCTAAATTATTACCTTTGCACCAATGACAGATATCGATAAAAGCATTATTGAAGAGGTTGAGGACGAGATACAACCCAAAACCCTAAAACAAAAGCTTTGGAACATCACCAAAACACTTTTAAAATTCGCGGTTACTACCGTGCTGTTATACTTTGTTTTCAGGCGTGTGCCTTTTGCAGATGTTAAGTATCGTATGCTCCACGCTAATTACTGGTGGATGCTTGCAGCTTTGGTATGTTTCTTTATTTCGATGGTGATATCAGCATCGCGCTTATCAAGTTTTTTTAAATCGATAAATTTACGTCTCGATCCTAAATTTAACTTCCGTTTATACTTGTTAGGATTGTTTTATAACTTCCTGCTTCCCGGTGGTATTGGCGGCGACGGCTATAAAATTTACATCCTTAACAAAACCTATAAGCTACCTGGCAGGAAAGTTTTTTTTGCGATACTTTTCGACAGACTGAGCGGCCTTTGGGCCATAGGCTTAATAACCGTTGTATTGATATTCATGATCCCGCAAATTGATATCCACATTGGTATCCCATTAGGTATTTTCGCGGTAGCATCAGCTGTATATTACTTTGTGGCTTACAAGTTTTTCAGGGAATACACCCGTTACTTTTTTGCGGGCCATGCAAAGGCGGTTATAGTTCAGGGTTTCCAGGTATTGTCCATAGTTTTTATATTGTTGGGGCAGGATTTTGCGGGTAAATTCTCGCCATATTTATTATCATTTTTGATATCGGCTTTAGCTACCATTATACCTATTAGTATAGGTGGGGCAGGCATCCGTGAAACTGTATTTACCCAGTTAACCAAAGTATTCCCAATGGACAGTACACTGGCGGTTTTCCTGCCGGGATCTTTTTATGTGATATCGCTATTGGTTGCTTTATTGGGCATTTACTATGTAATAAGGCCAAGTCGATTACAGGAGGGTTTACCTAAAGGTGAGATAGCCGAAGACGACAGCAACGAAAAAGAATAGATCATGAATATTGTTATAACAGGTGCAAGCAGTGGGGTAGGGTTTGAGGCAGTAGTGGAGCTGATCTTATCGGGCAAGCATAAGGTTATCGCGTTAGCACGTTCGCAGGATAAATTGACCCGCCTTGCCGAGATCTGCGCGGGCCTTAATCCGGATGCGACCTTGTATCCAATTGCCTTTGATATCGTTCATGATGATTATGACGGCCTACAACAATTCATCACTGCCAACTTTGATGGTAATATAGATGCCCTGATAAACAATGCCGGCGTACTCATAAATAAACCCTTTGCCGAGCTATTAGAAACCGATTTTGTTGAAATGCTGCAAAGCAACTTTATAGGCCACGTGCGTATTATCCAAAGCCTGCAAAAGTTTATGCCGGCCGGATCGCATATTTTAAATATAGGCAGTATGGGCGGCTACCAGGGCAGTTCCAAGTTTGTTGGGCTATCAGCTTACTCGGCAAGTAAAGCTGCTTTACACACCCTTACTGAATGCCTGGCGCAAGAGTTTGCAGAGCAAGGTATAAAAGTTAATTGCCTTGCTTTAGGTTCGGCACAGACTGAAATGCTTGAGAAAGCCTTCCCGGGTTATCAATCCCCGGTAATGGCTTTCGAGATGGGTAAATACATTGCCGACTTTGCCTTGACCGGCCACAAGTTTTACAATGGCAAGGTATTACCGGTATCTGCAGCTACTCCATAAAAAAACGCATCGGTGTTAGTGATGCGTTAGAGCTTTAAGCTGTGGTTGTCCGCCCGCGAAGAGGACCGACCAGATAAAACGATGGGACACTTTTTATTTGTGTAATGCCCAATACAAAATGATGTACACTATTATCGGCTGAGTTATAGAAAAAAAGCCATCCATTTAATAATGTCGGTTTTACATTTATGCATAAACGTACTCAACCCGCCAAAATCTCTTTTAATATCGTCTAAAGCGGCCGCCTCGACAGTCATATCTATTTCTTTAAGAATAAGAAAACAATTGCTAAGGTTGCACCAACTTGCCCGATCCAAAAAATAAACATCCATTTTACAGAGTTGCCAATCTTTTCGCTTAGGTCGTATTTAACCTTTGCAAGATCATCTTTAGTAGCCAATGTTTGGATGGTGTTTTCCACAGATCGTTCTGTTTTATTATCAATGTATTTAAACATGGCCTCGGTTGTGTCGTTACCTAATTTATCAGATAACAACTGGTATAACCGGGCGGTTTCTTTTGCTTCTAAGTACATAACAAATATAGTGATAAGGTTTAGGTTTTTTAATGATAAGGTTTAGGATTTTTAATGATAAGGTTTAGGGTTTATATCATTATAACCTGTTTAATTACGGTTGCTTACTTTTAAAAACTCGTTCACCACAATTTCTGATGTGTACTTTTTATTGCCGTCTTTATCCAGGTAGTTACGGTTGTTTATACGCCCCTCAATTATGATCTCGTCGCCTTTTTTCAGTACGTCTTCGGCTATTTTGGCCTGTGCGCCCCATATTACAAGGTTATGCCACTGCGTATCGGTTATCTTTTCGCCTTTGTCGTTTTTGTAGCTCTCGCTGGTAGCCAGGGATAGCTTAGCCAGTTTCTTGTTGGTGTCAAATGTTTTAATTTCTGGGTCCATGCCTAAGTTGCCTACCAGGCGTACGCTGTTTTTTAATGAGTTCATGATTTCTAAGTTTACTTGTTCTACGTTTTAATTGACAATACAAAGGTGCAGCGGCCGACAAAAATTAGTCGGTTATTAAGCGTTTATAGTCGACAATATACATTTGCAAACGTTTGCAAGCGGATATAATATTGGTTACCTTAGCCTTATGGAAACCGAAAAAACATGCCTTGATTGCGGCAACCCCATTCATGGCCGTGCCGATAAGAAGTTTTGTAACGACCTGTGCCGCAATAATTATAACAACCAGCTCAATAGCAACAGCTATAACCTGGTGCGCAATATCAACAACATATTAAAACGTAACAGGCGTATTCTGGAAGAGATGAACCCCGGTGGCAAGACCAAAACCACCACCGCTAAAATGGCTGCCAAAGGCTTCAATTTTAAATACCTTACCAACAAGTACGATACCCAAAACGGCAAAACCTATCACTTTTGCTACGAATACGGATACCTGCCCTTAGAAGGTGACGACGTACTACTGGTCAAGCGCGAAGAGAAAGTAGAGTAAGTTTATCATCTTACTATCATAAGCGGGTATTCTTACAAAACCCTGAAACTAATTAATGCGGTTACCACTCATATTTGTCAAAAAAACTAAACATGCCAAATCTATTTTCATCACTCAAGATAAAAGACACACAGTTTAAGAACCGGATCGTTGTATCGCCGATGTGCGAATACAGCAGCGTTGACGGTTTTGCCACCAACTGGCACCTGGTACATTTAGGCAGCCGTGCCGTAGGCGGCGCAGCGTTGGTGATTACCGAAGCTATCGCCGTATCGCCGGAGGGGCGGATAAGCTATGGCGATCTGGGCATTTATAAGGATGAGCACATCGCGAAGCTAAAAGAGATCAATGAGTTCATCCACTCGCAAGGCGCGCTATCAGGCACACAGTTGGCCCACGCCGGCCGCAAAGCCAGTCATGAGTTGCCGTGGAACGGTAACGCGCAAATCCCTTCCAATCAACCCAACGGCTGGAAAAGCGTAGCGCCAAGCGCCATCCCTTTTAATACCAAAGAAGAAGCCCCTTTGGAGCTGGACAAAGCCGGAATAGAAAAGGTAAAGGCAGATTTTAAGGCCGCTGCCGCCCGCACCCTGGCTGCGGGTTTTGACGTGATAGAGATTCACGCAGCGCACGGCTACCTGATCCACGAGTTCTACTCGCCGTTAAGTAATCAACGGATCGACGAGTATGGCGGGCCATTCGGGAACCGTATCCGTTTGCTGTTGGAGGTCGTGGAAAGCGTGAAGGAAGTATGGCCGGCAAACAAGCCGCTGTTGGTGCGGATTTCATCAACCGACTGGACCGAAGGTGGTTGGACCATTGATGATTCGGTAGCCTTAGCTGCTATCCTGAAGCATAAAGAGGTCGACCTGATTGATTGCTCATCGGGTGGTAACGTAATAGCTAAGATCCCGCTTAAGCCGGGTTACCAGGTTGAGTTTGCCGGGGCTATTGGCAAAACCGGCATCCTTACCGGCGCGGTAGGTTTAATAACCGAAGCCAAACAAGCCGACGACATTATACAAACAGGCCAGGCTGATATGGTTTTCATAGCCCGCGAGTTGCTGCGCGACCCGCATTTCCCGCTGCGTGCCGCGCACGAGCTTGGGCACGATGAAGTGAAATGGCCCGTACAGTACGAACGGGCGAAGTGGTGAGTGATGAGTTTTGAGTAGTGAGTAAGAAAACAAAAGCTCATAACTCACAACCCACAACTCATCACTCAAATCACTATATTTACACATACATAACCATTAAACTATAACCACCATGAAACGCACCGCACACGCCCACTGGGCCGGCACTTTAACCGAAGGCCAGGGAGAGATCACCACCCAGAGTACCATACTTAACAATACCCAATACTCGTTTAAAACGCGCTTTGCCGACGGCATTGGCACCAACCCCGAAGAACTGATTGCCGCTGCACACGCAGGCTGCTTTACCATGGCAGTTGGTGCGGCCCTGTCGCAGGCTGGCTTTACGCCGGGCGACCTGACCACCGACGCCATCCTTGACCTTGACATGCAGGCCCTTGCCATTACCGGTATCCATTTGGAGTTAAAAGGTGCTGTGATTGCCGGGGTAGACGAAGCCAAATTTAAAGAGATTGCCGAAGGCGCCAAAGCCAACTGCATTATCAGCAAAGCGCTAAGCGTGCCTATTACGCTTAATGTGACTTATCAATAAAAGTATGTTCATTTGTTATCCTTAATGTGTCATTTCGATACGAGGAACGAGTGAGAAATCTTATATAAGCGATATGGAAGGCGTATAAGATTTCTCACTACGTTTCGAAATAACACATCTGTTTAAGCATACAAAAGCCATGGGTTTAACCTGTGGCTTTTTTGTTAAGGGTGTTTCACTTTAAAAGTGAAACACTTGAAACACCTTTTTAGTTAACCTATTGATATAAAGTAAATTATATTTTTTAGTGAAACACTTTGAAACACCCTTATAAGTCAGTGTTTTTAAACTAAAAATTTAATCAATATGTTGATAATCAAATAATTAAAAAACGACCGTTTTTTGCTACTTTTTTAGGAGTGAAACACTAAAAGTGAAACACCGGATCGGCGGAAGAAGGCATAGCCAAACAACATCAACGTGCGCGGTGGCCGGTATCCGCTTCCAACGTTAACGCAGCTTGTAGTTTATTGAACATTATGAATAACAATTTCTTTTGATTAATATTATTGTGTTATTTAGCGATAATAACCTAAACACTATGCCTGCCTTTTTTAACCGACTAAAGTTAAACCCTTTAAAGAATAATATTTGGCTGTCAGTTAGCTTACTACTGGTATGTTTCCTGGTTTATTTCCCAACGTTTAATAACCAGTTTCAAAATTTTTGGGACGACCAGTGGGTAGTCATTAATCATTATACCAATGATGGGTTCACCCGTAAAAACCTTTGGGCAATCCTTTCGGAGTTTTATCATGGACAATACGCGCCTGTAAATCAACTTTACTACACTTCACTTCATACTATATTTGGGTATAACGCCATGGCTTTTCATGGTGCGTGCCTGGTTATTCATATCCTTAATGTGTTGCTTGTTTTTGATTTTGTGAAAAAGCTGTTACGCTTAAATAAAGGATTTAATGAAGGCTCTGTAGTGCGTATTGCCTATTTCACTGCTATTCTTTTTGCTATCCATCCATTTCTTGTGGAGGCAGTAGCGTGGATATCCGCTTCGAAAATTCTTTTGTATGCGTTTTTTTATTTGATCGCACTGCATTTTTACCTGAGTTATACTGTTAATTTAAAGCTGAAATACTACTTCCTTACGTTGCTGTTTTTTATAATAGCGTTTGGCGCAAAAGAGCAGGCCGTAACATTGCCTGTTTGTTTTATATTGATAGACTATGCGTTAAACAGGGACTTTAAAAACCTGGAACGATGGTTAGAAAAATTGCCTTTTTTTATTTTGTCTGTACTATTCGGGATCTTTACCCTGGTTTCGCAAGCGGTAACGGGTTCCGGGGCATTATCAAATGAAGCACAATATCCCTGGTATCAAAAAATAATTTTCGCTTGTTATTCACTGGTCGACTATCTTTTTAAATGCCTTATCCCTTATAAGCTTTCTTATTTATACCCGTTTCCTAACCCGCAAGGTTTCCCGTTGCCTGCGCGCTTTTGGCCATACCCTTTTGTTGTTATAGCTGTTATAATTTGTTTATGGAGTTTTTGGAAGCAACGCTGGGTGTTTTTCGGGATGTTATTTTTTATATTACATATAGCTGTTGCGCTGCATATCGTTTCTATCCCGCGGTTTGCTATTGTGGCCGACAGGTATGTCTATGTCGCTTCAATAGGTATATTTTTTATCCTGGCATGGCTGCTTGACAGGGCATTCTGTTTAAAGTACAGGTACCGCAAAATACTTATGGTACTGAGTATTGCTTACCTGTGTACCTTAGGTGTTTATACCCACAGGCGCGTTAAAACCTGGTATGATACGGATAGCCTGAAGCAAGAAATGCGCGAACTTATTAATCAGCGTGAAGATATTGAACCCGTCTCTTTATATTAATATTAAATAAACCAATGGCAAAAACAATATTTAAAATACTGGGCATACTCCTATTACTGGCGGCATTTGCAGCCAATTTGCAATACGCGTCTACAAATTATGGCGTACGTACTAATGTATTGGCTAAGTCGGTTATAAACCAACGAAATTATGGGGACTCGTTAAAACTTAAGTAATTGTGTGTAAATTATTTACTATCTTCTTTAAATAATTCCATACCAGTGATAGTTGCAATTAACAGTAGACCAGGCTATTATACGCCTGGGAATGCCGATCATATGACGACTCATTTTGTTGTAATTGTAGGGTCTGGAGTGGAAGCAGACGGAAGGCGTTACTTTAGATTTTACGAAAACGCAACAAGTAGCCCGGTAGAAGGTAGAAACAAGAATAATAAATTATATTACGATCCGGTTGCTCTTACATTGCAAGGCACTTCTGTTACTTCGTATCATCGCGGTGTTACGTTTGACGTACTTAATATAAGACGAATGGTTCCATCATTTTAAATTATTATGAAAACATTAGGAGTGATATTTTTATTAAACTTATTTTTAATGAGTTGCTCTACTAGCATTAAAAGTGGTAGTTATACAGAAAGTTATATTGATGATCTGAGTGGCGATACTATTAAGATAAGAATTGATACTAACGTGATGTCAAAAGATACATTTTTCTTGAAAAGAAAAACCACGAATGGCGTAAGGACCAATTCTATCTTTATTGACCAAAACAAAAATTCGCTTTTTTACAATACTGTTTTTGGAGTTAGTGTTTACGACAATCAAAACATCAGGTACTACCTTAACGAACTAAGTAAACGTAAGGCTGTTTTAAGTCATCTTAATCTGAGTGATTTCCCAACCGAATGGCGACCGGTGGTAAAATATCGCAATAAATACTATTTATATCAGCCAAGTGATGCAGGAGGTAAGGGTACTATAATGGTAACAGATTCAACATTAATGCCTTATTTGTTTGGTGATGGTTATACACCTATTGCGTTAGACTCGGTTACTAAAAAAACCGATAACTTATATATTATCAAAACTAAACACCTTGTTTCGATCGACCAATCCTGTCCGTCAGAAGTAAATATTTTTGTACTTGATAAAAAAACAATGTTAGCTGTTTGGGAAATGAAAAATGAAAATGGTACTGAATATCGCCTTATGGTGCCCAAAGCAACCATGCAATATTTCCCTATTATTGTGAACTCATCAACAAATAAAGAAGACGAATTTGATTTCGAAACGATTGACTATAAAAAATTAATAAACAGGTAATGTAATTAATTCCGGCATTAATGCTCGGATTCATAATGCCGGTAAAAAGAAAACACCTTCTTTTTACCGGCATTTTTCAATACAGGTCGTATATTTAGTGTAATAACAATCCTATCAATCCGTATTTTCTAAAATGCCCAAAAGTAAATTAATATTAATAGCCGCTTTTATTATTTACGCCATAAGCGCGGTTTTTAACAATGGGTATTATTACTATGACGAGCATTACCAGATCATAGAATTTGCCGATCTGAAAACCGGTCACAACACCCCGGACGACCTGCCCTGGGAATATAATGCCAAAATAAGGCCTGCGGCACAACCCGCGATGGCATACGTTTTTTTGTCATTGATGAGGATGATACATATCAATGACCCCTATATATTAATGATTATCCTGCGGTTATGCACGGGTATAGTGGCGTTGCTTATTATCACATATTTTATTAAAAAGACTGCGCATTTAATTAATCCCGACTTTAGAACCTGGTATAGTTTACTTAGTTACTTTTTATGGTTCATTCCGTTTGTGAATGTCAGGTTTTCGTCAGAGTCGTGCGCGGGCCTGGCTTTTATTTTAAGCATCGCTCTGTTATATAGCGATATAAAATTCCGGTATTTATTAATAGGGTGTTTACTGGGGGTGAGTTTTTTGTTCAGGTTTCAAACCGCCTTTATGTCCTTAGGCTTTATTTTATGGTTGATTTTTATCCATAAAATTCTTTTAAAAGATCTGCTGAAAGTTTTACTTGGAGGTTCTTTAATATTACTCCTGGGTATCGGTATAGATTATTGGTTTTACGGCAGTTTTACGCTAACGTTTTACAATTATTATGTGGCAAACGTAATTCATAATGTTGCATCCAACTATGGTGTATATCCCTGGTATTTTTACTTTCTCAATTCAACCATTGATGCGTTTACGCCTATTGGCATTTTAATTTGGCTATGTATAATTAACTTGTTTATATCGCATAATAAAAACTTTATATGCTGGGTGATATTGCCTTTCTTACTCATCCATATGATGACACCTCACAAAGAGACAAGGTTTCTTTTCCCGTTAGTTAACGTGTTACCACTTGCAATAGTGCTTTCTCTTCAGGACCTGTCAAAATTTAGTTTCTTCAATAAACGACGGCTTATTTATTACGTTTCATCAGTATTAGTAATTATAAATTTAGTTGCTTTGGTAATAACTATGTTGTCTCCTGCTGATAGTAAAGGCCGGTTAAACATAATGCAAACAATACATACCCAATACAAAAATGACAAAGTGAAGTTATGGTATGTTGATATGCGCAATCCTTATATGCCTATACTTATAAACCAAAACTTTTACCGGGATGAAAATGTTTCGGCAGAGCCTTTAGATGTTACCCTTCTTAATAACTTTAATAACGGTGTTACCAATTTGATACTCATAAAAACTACTGACATTGCAAATTATCAACATTTATTAGCGCCTTATCAAATAAAAAAAATCAAATCGGGCATCCCTGAATGGATTCAAAAAATAAAAACGACTACTGGTTATGTTGATAATTCACTAACGTTATTTGCGGTAACCTGGCGTTAGTATTGTACGCGTATGAGCGGTTAGCCCGGCCGCCCAAAGGGTGTAAACGCCCTAATGAAAATTCCTGCCCTTATGAAAAACTTCCTCCTGCTTTTTAACCTGCTGCTGGCCCTTGTTTGAGCCGCCATGTGCCGGCGAGGTTGTTTCGTCTGCGTGGGATAGGGTGAGTACGGGTTGGTTGTTGTTGGGCAGCGGGGTTAGTTTGCTTAGCAGGGGGCTAAGGTTAAAGCAGCGCCGGGCAACTACGTGTATCACCTTGCCCTCTATCTGCACTTTACCCTCAACCATAAACAGGCGTGCCTGTAATATTTCGCGGCGGTATTGTTCAAACACCTTTTCCCACACTACCAGGTTTGAAAAACCCGTTTCATCTTCGATAGTGATAAATAATACCCCTTTGGCGGTGCCGGGCCGTTGCCGTACGGTTATAAGGCCCGCTACTTTTATGGGGTCGCCATTATTAAGTAGCGGTAGTTGAGCATTGGGGGTTACCTGCAGCATGTTTAACTGCGGGCGCAAAAAGCTAACCGGGTGCGCTTTAAGCGACAGGCCGGTGGCGGCGTAATCGTGCACCACATGCTCGGCCGGGGTCATAAACGGCAGGCTTATTTGTGCTTCGGTTGCACTCTCTGATGGTTGGCCGGCAAACAGGCCGATGGGTTTATCGTTTAGCGCGGGTACTTCCCACAGGGCCTGGCGGCGGTCGAGGTTTAACGAACGGAACGCGTCGGCGTCGGTCAATGTTTCAATAGCGGCCTGCGATATACCGGCATCGCTTAACTGGCTCATACTATGGTAACCGCTGCCACGGCCGGCAATAAGGGCCTGCATATCGTCCTGCCTTAAGCCCTTTACCTGCCTGAAACCTAAGCGCAGGGCGCGGTATTTGCCGTCTTTTTCTTCCAGTGTATTATCCCACCCGGAATGGTTAATATCTACAGGGCGCACAATAACACCGTGCCGCTCGGCATCAATAACAATTTGCGCGGGTTGGTAAAAACCCATAGGCTGGCTGTTAAGCAGCGAGCAGGCAAATACATCGGGGTAATGGTATTTTAACCAGCAGGATATGTATACCAAATGCGCAAAACTATAGGCATGGCTCTCGGGGAAGCCATAGCTGCCAAAGCCTTCTAACTGTTTAAAAATGCGGCCCGCAAATTCTTCGTCGTAGCCCTTGGCCACCATGCCATCTATCAGTTTTTTACGGAACGCGCTTACCTGCCCCTTGGCTTTAAAGGTAGCCATGCTGCGGCGCAGCTGGTCGGCCTCGGCAGGGGTGAAGTTTGCCGCTACAATGGCAATTTCCATAGCCTGTTCCTGGAATAGCGGTACCCCTTTGGTCCGTTCTAATATTTCCTTTAACTCCTGGGTAGGATATATTATGGGGTCTATACCATCGCGCCTGCGCAGGTAGGGGTGCACCATGTCGCCCTGGATAGGGCCGGGGCGTACAATGGCAACCTCTATCACCAAATCGTAAAACACCCTTGGCTTTAAGCGTGGCAGCATAGACATTTGCGCCCGGCTCTCTATCTGGAACACCCCTAAGGTATCGGCATCGCAGATCATATCGTATACCAGCGGGTCGTCCTGCGGTACGTTTGCTAAAGTAAGATCGATACCATAATTATCGCGCACCAGATCAAACGCCTTGCGGATACAGGTTAGCATGCCCAATGCCAGTACGTCTACCTTTAAAATACCTAAGGCCTCCAGGTCGTCTTTGTTCCATTCCAATTGGGTGCGGTCGGCCATCCGGGCGTTCATTACCGGGCAATAATCTGATAGCTTGGCCTGGGTGATGACAAAGCCGCCGGTATGCTGGCCCAGTTGCCGGGGGAACCCCATTAGCTGATCCGTCAGCTCCAGGATCTTTTGCAGGTGCGGGTCATCGGGGTTTAACCCCTGGGCGATGATACGTTCGCGGTCGAAAGCATCTTCTGCATAATGCCAGATAACACCCGAGAGGCGTTTGATGGTATCTTCGGACAGGCCCATAGCTTTACCTACATCGCGGATAGCGCCTTTATGCCTTTCCTGGGTTACGGTGGCTACAATACCGGCATGTTCGCGCCCATAGGTTTCATAGATCCATTGGATAATTTCTTCGCGCCGTTCATGCTCAAAATCAACATCCACATCGGGCCATTCTTCGCGCGCGTCTGACATGAAGCGGGCAAACAACAGGTTTGATTTTTCGGGGTTAACCGGCGTTATGCCCAAACAATAACAAACCGTACAATTTGCCGCCGAACCACGGCCCTGGTGCAGGATACCCAGTTCTTTGGCCTTATTAGTATACTCATGTATCCGCAGAAAATAAGGGGCCAGCTTACGCCGTTTAAAAAAGGCCAGCTCAAATAGTATCTGGTTCCGGGTTTTTTGAAGCATGGCTTCGCCAAACATTTTTTTTGCTCCGGCCCAGGTATGCTCGGCGAGGTGTTCATCGGCAGTGCGGCCGTCGGGGCTTTTCCATTCGGGTTCTAAATACTTTAAGGTATCTAAAGAAAAAGTGCAGGCATCGGCAATTTCAAGCGTGCGCGCAATAGCATCCGGGTATTGGCGAAACAGGCGCTGCATTTCGTCAATACTTTTTAAATGCCGCTCGGCATTGGCATGCAGCTTAAACCCGGCGTTGGTAATGGTGCATTTTTCGCGCACACAGGTAACTACATCCTGCAATTCGCGGCGCGTAGCGGTGTGATAATACACATCGTTAGTAGCTACCATAGGTATTGGCAACTGCGCTATACGGTGCAGGCGTTTAGCATCGTCGCCGTTGTATGAGCGGCTGGCGGCAATGTAAAGCTGGCTCCCTAAATTGTGGTGATATAACTCCAGGTCCTGTTTAAAGCGCTCATCAAAATCAAACCGGCTGTTTAACGCATCGGGTGGAATTACAATAAACTTAATTCCTTCGGCATGTTCAAAAACATCCTGTTTATACAAATGGCACTGGCCCTTTTCGGTGCGTAAATTCCCTATGCTTAGTAAAGCACATAAGCGGCCCCACGCAGTAATATTAGTAGGGAAGGCCAGCAGGCCGGGGCCGTCAAGCAGGTCAAGCCGGCAGGCAGGTATAAATTTTATGCCAACGTTTTTAGCTGCCTGGTGCGCGCGCACTACGCCGGCCATGGTATTGCGGTCGGTTATGGCAATGGCTGCATAGCCATAAGCTTTAGCCTGTTCTGCCAATTCCTCGGGGTGCGAGCCTCCTCTTAAAAAACTAAAATTGCTGGTTACCTGTAACTCTGCATAGCTCATAATACATCAGGCAAAAAATCCATGAATAAACCATTGGTTAGTGTGGTCGCCGGTATAATGGCCCGACCTGAATAGCCAGTAACGCTGCCCCTGCTCGTCCTCAACATAATAATAATCGCGGTGCTCGCCCTGGTCAAGCCACCACTCGCGTTCTATCCGTTCGGGGCCATCGGCTTTTTTTATATGATGGGTTTTATTTTTGTAGATAAACAACATGGGCGGGTAATCGGGTATCAGGGCGGTAACCTCAATGCGTTCGGGCTGTGGCAATAAAATAGACGGGCGCGGCCTATCGGTGCGCCAGGTGGTTGGCGGTTTTTCTTTTAATGAGATTGTTGGTTTGATAGAGCGCTCGGGCCAATAATGCTCTTGCGGCACATAACGATGAATATTGCCTGCACCTATTTTATTAGCTAACCGGTCTAATAATTCTGCCAGTCGCGTATCGGCCAACCCGCACCCCCCGGGCAACCATAGTATCTCTTGCTCCGGCTCAACATCTTCGGATTTAGGTGCTTCAAGGGTAAATAGTTCAATACCCAGGGCGGGTTCAATTGTAGTTATTTTTAACTCAAACAGTTTAAATAAATGATCAATGTTATTGGTGGCATTATTGGTGCCGATGCCCGCTGAGACCATCTGGCCATCTATACGGTAGCACTTTAATAGCGCTATGCGGATACCTTTACCCTCGCTGGCCAAACGCTTACAAAGGGATTCTAAAAGCTTTTTAATAGCTATCTCTATGCCCACCGCGGTGCGGATAGGTTCTAAACAAGGCAACCTTTCGGTATAAGGCTCAATAGGTTGCAGTAATTGCAGGGGTTCGGCCTCGTTACCCAGGGCCTGGTCCAATCGCAGTAAAAAACCATCGCCAAAACGCCGCCGCAAAGTTGTGCGACCCAAGCCTATAAATTTGCTGATAGTATATAGCCCCAACTTATATAACCTGTCTAATACTACTTGCTCTAAACGCAAGGCGGCAGGGGGGAGCGATAGCAAGGCCTCCTGCTGCCCGTTAGGAGGAATAATAGGTTTAACCTTACCAAAACGGGCTACGCCCCATGCTGTGCCCGCCGTATCGGCTATAGCGCCGCGTACATCATAGCCTTTGCTGCGCAGCCGCGTAACTATTTCTTTTAAGCAGGCCCTTTCGCCGCCCCAAAGGTGTGTGCAGCCTGATATATCAAGTATTAACCCATCAGGCAGATCAACAGCAACTGCGGGGGTATAACGGATACACCATTCGCCTAATGCTTTAAGCAGTTTGGCCGGCTGGCCCGGGATATCGTCTAATACTTTCAGTTCAGGCACTAAGGCTTTTGCATCGGCAGCAGCCATGCCCGCCGATATACCTTGTTGTTCGGCAAGGGCGTTAGCTGCCCGTATGATTATGCGGTTATGGTAAGGCCCTGCCAAAACAAATGGTACATCCTTTAACTCAGGCTGGCGGAGCGTAAGCCAGTCAGTCATTAAATGGCGGAACCATAAAGAAATAAATCGCTTTTGCATAGTTATCCTGCCCTTCTTTCATCCAGTTCTATTATTAATTCGTGCTCCTCAACCGGTAAGAATCCGCTATCGGCCCATTCCAGTTTCCAGCTGCCGGGGTTACCATTACGCACCCGCAGTAAGTTTACCTGCCATCGCGGATGGCCCACGCCGGGTAATTCATCTATAAGCCGGCTTGGTAACGATGTGATTTGCCAGCGCGCCACGCAGGTAGTTGTACCCAGCTTACTTGGGTCAGTACGTAATAAAAACCCGGTAACCTTACTACTCTCAATTGCCAGTTGCAGCCTGCGCGATTGCGCGAAGCTTATCTCGCGCACTTCGGCAATAACGGCTGCAATACCTTCGCATTTTAAAGCTTCTTCCATGGCCCAAAGCACATCGCGCTCGCGGGCAACATCAATAAATATTACTTTATCGGGCACTACGCCAAAAGTCATTAATGCCGGCGGAAACAGCTTACGGCCGTTACTTATCCATAAGCAGGCCCCACCATTTTTCATTAAGAAAGCTGTTATACCGCCCATTAACCCACTTGTAGCCGCGGCCTGTTCGGGCGTAGGGCAAATCATTTCATGAATATTACCCGTTGGGAAAACGCCATTTGGAAAAGCCGCTTCTATTGGCCCCAGGCCTATGCCTTTAAGCATACCAGCCTTAGGAGGGGTAAAGCCCTGCCATTGCAAAATATCTTTCTGCAATTTATTGATGATATGTTGTTTGGCGTCGTGCATAATACGGGCTGTAAAGTTATGCTAATATTTTTAGTATTTTATATTAATTACCGATTTTTTTTGATTGGTATTTAGCCTTTGGATCAGGCCGCGTAACGATAGGAGCGGGTACCGCCCCTTTTGCAGAAGCAGTTTTAAGTAGCAGTGGCAGTTTGATTATTCCTCCATGCACCCGGTATTTGGTGCATGGTTGGTACCTGCCCCACTATATGCAAACGCGACGGGCTGTAAAACAGGCTTTTATAAAAAAGTTGAATTTCGTAGATAAAATTATTAAACAAGTTAATAACAAACTTGTTACATTTATCAAACTTTTGAGCATGAGCTGTTCGTAAAGCTATATAAACCAATGTTAAATCTAAATTAATTCTATGCTGTTTTTTATAACCACATAGCATTAGTTTAACCTTAAAATTTATTTAAAGCTAATAGTAAATTGATCTTGTAATAACAGTATAACCCTTGCTTTGCTTAAAATTTTAATATATTAATTAATACATACAACAAACCCAAATCTTGAACCACTATGAGACAAATTTACCAGCGATTATTAATAGTTTGCTGTTTAATGTTGAGCGTAGCTGCGCTTGCCCAGCAAACTGGCCGAACAATTACCGGCAATGTAAAAGACGAAAAGAGTGAACCGCTCCCGGGTGTTTCGGTGCTAATTGCAGGTACCAACACGGGGGTAATGACCGATGCTAACGGTAATTACAGCCTGCGGGTAAACGGTAACGTAACGTTAAGATTTAGCTTTGTTGGTTACGTAACAAAGGACCTGGAAACCACCGGCGGCAACACCCTAAATGTTAGCCTGGTACCGGATGCTAAGCAGCTTAAGGATGTTGTAGTTATTGGGTATGGTACGTCGAGCAAAAAAGATGTAACGGGAGCCATAGCGACCTTAAAAGCCGAAGAGTTTAATATGGGCGTAACCACAACCCCTGCCGACTTATTACAGGGCAAAATAGCGGGCCTGAACATTACCAAAAGCGACGACCCTAATAAAGCTCCTACCGTAATTTTAAGGGGCCCGTCAACCTTCCGTACGGATGGCGGCGCGCAAGAGCCTTTTTATGTGATTGACGGCGTACCCGGCGCTGCTATTGATGTATTGGCACCGGCCGACATTGAAAGCATTGATGTATTAAAAGATGCAGCATCGACAGCAATCTACGGATCGCGCGCGGCTAACGGGGTAATTATAGTTACTACCAAAAAAGCCAAAAGCGGCCAGACACGCTTATCGTACAGCGGTTATGCCGGTATACAAAGTGTATCTAAAAAAATAAAGATGCTAACCGGCGACCAGTTGCGCCAATACCTGGCAGATAATAAAGTAACGGCTCTGAAAAACCCGATTGACGATGATGGATCAAACACCGACTGGCAAAGTTTGGTAGAACGTACCGGTTACTCGCAAAACCATAACATCAGCTACGGCGGTGCCGGCAAAAACTCTGATTATGGCGCAAGCGTAAACTATTTTAAAAATGATGGAGTACTTAAACGTACGTCGTTACAGCGCACCATTTACAGGGGCTATATTAACCAGCGGTTTTTTAATGACCGTTTAAAGCTGGGGTTAAATGTTACCAATACCAACTCGGATGTGAATGACATTTACCAGGCCAACGTATTGCCGGGCATGTTATTTTATTTGCCGACCGTTAGCCCTTACAACCCGGATGGCAGCTATAAAGAAAACTACCAGCGTACAGGTAGCGGTACTTTAAACCCGTTATCATTACTAAATAACAACACCATTAAAACCAATGATAATAAAACGCTGATAAACGGTGTTGCCCAGTTAGATATCATTGACGGGCTTAGGTTTACTTTCAGCGGCTCTGTACAGCGCGACCAGAATAACTATAACAGCTACCAGAACAGCATGTCTGGCCTGGCCATAGGTTTAAATGGTGTTGCCAAGCGCCAGTCGTATTTAAACACTAATAATATTTTCGAGTCGTATTTTAATTATGATAAAGAGTTTGGTAAACACTCGTTAAAATTATTAGCGGGCTACTCTTACCAGCAAAACCGTACCAATGATGGTTTTGGTGTACAAACACAAGGTTTTTCAAACGACGAGTTAATGTATAATAACCTGGCCCTTTCAAACCCAAGCCAGTTATCACAAATCGTGTTTGATTCTACTACGCCTATATCAACCTTAAGGCTGATATCTTTTTACGGCCGTGCGCAGTACCAGTTTGATGATAAATACTTGTTACAGGCTTCATTACGGGATGATGGTTCATCAGGCTTTGGTTTAAATACGCGCCATGGTTTGTTCCCGGCGGTATCTGCAGGCTGGAGAATCATCGGCGAAGACTTTATGAAAAAAATACCTGTTATAAGCGATCTGAAGTTGAGGGTTGGTTACGGCGTATCTGGTAACAGTCTTGGTTTTAGTCCGTTTACGCCGTTGTTAATTTATGGCAGCGCCAACAGTAAATTCTTGTATAATGGCAACATTATCAATGCTATTGGCCCCGTGCAAAATCCTAATCCTGATCTGCGTTGGGAAAGTACCGGAACGCTTAACGTTGGTATAGATTTTGGCTTGTTCCAAAACCGCCTTACCGGTTCATTTGATTATTACGACAAACGCACCAGCAACCTGATCTATTCGCAGTACCCGGTGTCATTAACCCAATACTTCCTGCCCACTATTACGGCAAATGCGGGTAACATCAAAAATTCGGGTGTCGAGTTAAGTTTAACTGCTGTTGCAGTAAGATCGGGCAGTTTTAACTGGAAAACATCTTTCAACGTATCGCATAACACCAACGTGGTAGAGAGCTTATCGAAGGATATTTACAACCTGCCTGCATTTTACACCGCGCAATTGGGCGGCAAGGGGCAGTCTGGTAACTATAGCCAGATTGTACAACCCGGTCAGCCTATTGGTACATTTTACTTATGGCACTACCTTGGTAAAAATGCTACTGGTATAAGTACCTATCAAAATGCAGCCGGTGCCACTATTGCTACCCAGCCTTTAACAACAGATCAGCGGGTTGCGGGAAGCGCGCAGCCAAAGATGATTTATGGCTGGAGCAACACGTTCAACTATAAGAATTTCGATCTTAACTTCCTGGTACGTGCGGTAACGGGCAACAAAATATTGAATGCAACTCTGGCTAACTTAAATAACCCTACAGATTCTAAACTGCAAAACATCCCAACGTTTACGCTGGGCGAAGCATTTACAGACGTGAACGGCTATTTGATATCTGATCGTTTCCTGGAAAGCGGCTCATATCTGCGCCTGGATAATGCTACCTTAGGCTATACTATTAAAACCCAAACCGGTGCGTTTAAAGCCATCAGGCTGTACGTAACAGGCGATAATTTATTTGTGATAACCAAGTACCGCGGTTTAGACCCTGAAGTTAATATAGGCGGTTTAACACCGGGTATTGATAACAATAACTTTTATCCAAAAACACGTACATTTTTATTTGGCCTAAACGCTTCATTCTAATTTAATTGAAACATAAAATAATATGAAAAAGATATATTCATTTTTAGCGGGATGTGCAGCCTTAGCCACCATAGGCTCATGCACCAAGTTAGATGTGCCTGTAGAATCACAGTATGTACAAGCTAACTTTCCAAAAACCACGGCTGATTATACAGCTTTGCTGGGTACCATGTATTCCAACCTTTCATCAAACTACGGTGTACCTTACTGGCGTATGCAGGAGTTAGCAACCGACGAGGCTATTTTGCCGGCACGTGATGGCAACTATGATGATGGCGGGCAATATCGCCAGCTGCATTACCATACCTGGACATTTGATCACCCTAACGTTATAGGGGTTTGGCAATGGGGTTTTAGCGGTATCAATACCTGTAACCGTTTGTTAACTATCGTTAATGCGGCCAACTCGCCCGAGTCTGTTAAAACAGCTTACGCTGCCGAGATCAGGGCCATGCGCGCGTTATATTATTTCTTTATGATGGACCTGTATGGTAATGTGCCTATCATTACCACGTTCCCGGTAAACGGCCTACCCGCTACCGAGCAACGTGCTAAAGTAGCCGCCTTTATTGAAACAGAGCTGAAAGCGATATATCCTAACCTGCCCCGGAAATCAAGCAACGCGGCAACTAATACGCTACAGTATGGCCGCCCTACCCGGGAGATGGCATTTTCATTACTGGCTAAACTGTATTTAAATAACCAGGTTTACACCGGCGGTGCCGACCGTAGTACTGAAGTTGTTGCCATGGCTGATAGTGTGGAGAAAAACACTAACTACAGCCTGGATGCTAAGTATCGTGATATATTTTTAGCAAATAACGGCCCGCAGATAAACGAGACCATATTTGCCGTTCCTTACGATCAGCAAATAGGTACTAACCAGTTTACCCGGTTTGGTTTTTACCCGGCGCTATACCTGGCTTACGGACTTGGAGCTCCAAACCTGAGTATAGCCATGAGTACTACACCTGAGTTTTATAACCGCTTTAACATACCTAACGACTTCCGTACCAAAACCTGGTTGGTTGGCCCGCAGTATGTACCTGATGGAGCAGGCGGTTTTACCACGCAGCCGGCTTATTACCCAGGCACCACAAACCAAATTGTTATAACCGCGACGTTGACCCTGGTACCGCCAAAACCGATGGATTTAGGCAATACACAGGCCAGCCAGGCAACCGGCATACGTTCGATAAAATATTATCCCGACCCTACTATAACAACGGCTACCCGTTTAAACGGTAATGATATGCCGGTATTTAGGTTAGCCGACATCTATTTAATGAAAGCCGAAGCTATTTTACGCGGCGCTGCACCAACTACCGTTAACGGCGTATTAGAAACACCGTTGATACTGGTTAATAAATTACGTAGTCGTGTAGGTGCGCAAGCAGCAGGCAGCGTTGACCTGGCAGTGTTGTTAGATGAGCGTGCCCGCGAACTATCGTGGGAGGGCTGGCGCCGGAATGACCTTATCAGATTCGGCCAGTTTGAAATTGAATATCCGTTACCAAACGATGTGCTGACAATGAATAAGGATGTAACAAGAAGGCTTTACCCGATACCGTCTACAGAGCTGAAAACCAATACAGCCCTAACACAAAACCCGGGATATCCCAAATAACATAAACAAAAAAAGCCCCGAATATTCGGGGCTTTTTTTATGTCCTCTATTTAGTTATGAGTTATGAGTGGTGGGTTATGAGTTTTTGCCGCTTCATTTAACTCTGCATCCGCATTTAGACGGATGAGAATAGCACGGCCCGTGCCTGGCTTTGTTGTTTTGATCCCCTCAACCTACTTTACGCCAACGGCTTCTTTGCGCCGCCTGCTCCATACCTGGCCCATGTGTTTGGTGGGTATGTTGTCGCCTAATATTTTACCCCAGGGTTTAAGGTTATCAATACGGTCGAAAATGATTTTTAGCACAGCAATGAATGGGATGGACAAAAACATGCCTGATATACCCCACAGTGCGTTGCCCATCAATACCACTACGATGGATACCAGCGCGTTGATCTGTACCTTGGATGATACGATGCGCGGCACCAAAATATTATTATCAATAAACTGGATAACCGCATAGGCTAATATTACCAGCAGCTGCGTGCTGTAGCCGTCCTTGGTTATGGTAGCCATTATAACGGGCAGCGCTATGGCTATTATGCCGCCCAGGTAGGGTATAAGGTTTAGTATTGCACCTATGCAGCCTATTAATATTCCGTATTTTACCCCTAACAATAACAGGGCGGCCGAGTTCATGGCAGCTACGATCATCATTTCGATAAGCAGCCCTACAATATAGCTTTGTATAGCGGTTTTGGTTTCTTTTAAAACCTCGCTCAACTTTTTTTGATTTTCTTCTGAGAATACTTCGTACAGGAAATTAAGGATAAGCGTTTTATACAACAGCATTAAAAATATATACACGGGTAGCAACAGGATGATGCCCAGCGTACCAAACAGCGAGCCTACGGTTTGGCCTACCATGGCCTGGCTGCCGCCAAGCAAATCTTTTATCATTTGGTCCTGCTTTTTTACGGCCAGCCCAAAAGTAACGGCTACCCAGTTTTTAAGGTCGACAGACATCTCGGCAAACTTTTGCTTGAGCGTAGGCAGCGAGTCGCCAAACTGGATGATTTGGGTGGATAGGAAATAAAATATCGCCGCCACAACTATAAAGGCTATCAGCATAGCCAAGCAAATGGCGTAGATCTTGGGAATGCCGCGGCTCTCGAACCGGTTTGCCAGGGGGTTAAGCAATACCGACAAAAATGCCGCGAAGGCTAAAGGTACCAATATATCCTCCAATTGCGCAAACACGTAAACCATCAAAACTAGTCCGAATAGTATTACGGTGGTTTTCAAATAGAAGGGATATTCTTTGGCTGCCATGATATATAAAGTTACCAGACAAATAACATAATAGCCCTAATTGTTTTAAATTAGGCTGGGGTTGTATGACCAGCCGGCAGCATAAAGCAAAGTTCGGTACCCGCGCCCAAGTTACTTTTAGCCCAGATTTTTCCTTTTTGTTTTTCTATCAGGTCTTTACAGAACAACAGGCCCATGCCGGTGCCGCTTTCGTTTTCGGTGCCGGTGGCGCTGGTTACCTGGCTTTTAAACAGGGTGTTTAAATACTCGGTGGTCATGCCCACGCCGTAGTCCTTTAAGCAAAATACCACACCCTCATCGCCCTCCAGCCAGGCCAAGATCTCTATAATGCCGTCGCGGTTTGAGAATTTAATGGCATTGGTTAAAAAATTATGCACCACAATGCGCACCGAATTCGGGTCGGCATGTGCCACGGTATTAACAGCTACGTTTATTTTAATGGTAATGTTTTTTTGCTTCAGTTTATCTTCCAGATGCAGCAACTCGCGGTTTACAATGTCAATCAACCCGAAATTGGTGGTCCGGTCTTCGGCCAGGTCTACCTGGCTGTTTATCCAGAACAGCAGGGTATCCAAAAAGTCTGACGTATGCTCCAGCGTATGAAATACCCTGGGCGTCATGGCAATAAACTCCTCGGTGCTGATGCTGGTATCAATCATCAGGTTAAATAATCCCCTCAGCGTGCTTATAGGTGCCCGCAGGTCGTGTGCCAGTACGCCTATCAGGCGGTCCTTTAGTATGTTCAGTTCGTTTAGTTTGGTTGCCTGGGTGTTAAGGTCAGCTTGCTGGGCCGCCAGTAAGGCATTTATTTTTTGTTGTTTGCTTTTGGCAACATAATAAACCGCTGCTATTATGGCCAAAATTAGAATAACGGCTGCTGATACCAGGTTCTCGGTTGTTTGTTTGGCTATTTTTTGCTGGTAGAGTTTTTCTTTCTGGCGTTGTTTGGCGGTAAGGTCTTTTTGTTTTTTGGCGAAGTCGAGCTCCAGGTTATACAGCATTATTTTATGCACGCTTTCGTTGTGCTTCAGATCGCTTTTTAACGCCGAGTATAATTCATACTGATGGTAGGCCTCTTCAAAACGTTTTAAACCCGCCAGTGCTTTGCTAAGCCCTAAAGCGGCATCGGTTTTAATGGACAGGCTGTTTAGCTTAGCGCCGATGTTTTGGGCCTGTAGGGCATGATCATAAGCTTGCTGGTATTTCTTCTCTAAGTTATATACCACAGCCAGGCCGATATTGGCGTTGGCTTGGTTAAACAATATTTTGTTTTTGGTAGCTGTGCTTAATGCCAGGTTAAGATAATATACTGCCGAGTCGGTATGGTTGGTATAATAATTATACAGGCCCAGGTCATAATACACCAGGCTTATGCCGTCGGTATCGCCAAGCTGATGAAAAATAGCCGATGCCTTGCGCAAATACTTTATCGCTTCGGGTAGTTTATGTTGGGCCAATAAGGTTTCGCCTATGTTTTGGCATGCGCCACTGATACCTTGCTTGTTGTCCCGTTTTTTCCAGATAGCCAGGGCACGGTTATAGTAATTGATGGCTTTTGGATATAACTCCAGCCGCTGCATGATAAGCCCTATGTTGTTATATTTATAGGCCGATGAAAGCTCATCCTTGCGTTTGATATTAATAAAAAGCGATTTAAAATAACAGTCCAACGCCTTAGAGTAGTCGCCTTTACTATCGTAGGTTATCCCCAGCAGGTTATAGCACTTGGCTTCGTTATCCTCATCATTAGCTTTAAGGATAAGGGCAAGCGATTTATTGTATAAGCCTATAGCGGCATCATAATTACCTAAATAATTCTGTACGTAGCCTAATCCCTGGTAACTGCTACAAATGCCATGCACATTGTCAATTTGCTGGTATAGTTGCAGCGCCGCGGTATAATTTTTTGATGATGTTGCATAATCGCCGCGGAAAGTATTAACGTGGGCCAAATGGCTAAGGCCATCGGCTATGCCTTTTTTATAGTTTATTTGTTTGGAAAGCTTTATCTCCAGGTCGCCGTAATACAATGCACTGTCCGGATAAGATGCAAAATACCCTTTAGCTAATTTATTAATTCGGCTTATGGTAAGGGTGTCTGGCCTGGCCTGGTTTTTTAAAGAAGCAACAATTAAGCTTTTAAGGCTATCTGTTGACCTGTTTTGCTGTTTTGCAAACACGTTTGGCGCAGCCAGATTGAAAATAATAAGTATAGCGAAATAAGGTTTCAATATAGAATTGATCTACAGTTAATTAAAAAATAAAAGTATAACTTATTATTTAATAAATATCGACAATAATAAATATCAAAAAAGCCCGCTAAATATTTTTTAGCGGGCTGTAATTTGCGGGCTGTAATTTATGGTATGTGTCTGTTATTTCAATAAATTCTTCCAGCTTACCAAATCGCCAATTATCTTATCCAACTGGTCGGCGGCAACACGTTCTTGTTTCATGCTATCGCGATGGCGAATGGTAACGGTATTATCCTCTAAAGTCTGATGATCAACCGTAATACAAAACGGCGTACCAATAGCATCCTGGCGGCGGTAGCGTTTGCCTATGGCGTCTTTTTCCTCGTATTGCAGGTTAAAGTCAAGTTTTAAGGTATCCATTATCTCGCGGGCCTTTTCCGGCAGGCCGTCTTTTTTAGTTAACGGGAATATAGCCGCTTTAACCGGGGCCAGGCAAGGGTGCAGGCGCAGTACGGTGCGGCTGTCCTGTTTCTCGTCGGTGCTCAGGTCTTCTTCCTCGTACGCGTTGATCATGGTTAACAGGAACATCCTGTCCAAACCAATCGATGTTTCAATTACGTATGGGATATAGTTGCCATAAGGTTTTTCGGTAGCCGGGTCAACCTCAGGGTCGAAGTATTGCATTTTTTTGCCCGAGAACTGCTGGTGCTGGCTCAAATCAAAATCGGTACGGCTGTGGATACCTTCCACCTCTTTAAACCCAAACGGGAAATCAAACTCAATATCATAAGCAGCATCGGCATAATGTGCCAGCTTGGTATGTTCGTGATAACGGTATTTTGCGGCGTCGGTACCTAAAGCCAGGTGCCATTTTAAGCGGGTTTCTTTCCATTTTTCAAACCATTCCTTCTGCGTGCCGGGGCGTACAAAGTATTGCATCTCCATCTGTTCAAATTCGCGCATACGGATGATGAACTGCCTTGCAATAACCTCATTACGGAACGCTTTGCCTATCTGCGCAATACCAAACGGGATTTTCATCCTGCCTGATTTTTGGACGTTCAGGTAATTTACAAAGATGCCTTGTGCAGTTTCCGGGCGAAGGTATATCGTGTCCGACTCATCGGCGATAGCGCCTACCTGGGTGCTGAACATCAGGTTAAACTGGCGTACTTCCGTCCAGTTAGCAGTGCCGCTGATAGGGCATTTTATATTTTGTTCGATGATGAGTTCGCGCAAGCGGGGCAGGTTCTCAGCTTTTAGCGCATTGTCCATTTCTATCTGCAGCTCTTCAGCTTCGCTGGTCTTGCCTTCCTCGTCAAGTTTGGCTATGCGGTCTTCCAGCAGTTGATCTGCGCGGTAGCGTTTATTTGAATCTTTATTATCGATCATCGGGTCGCTGAAGCCATCAACGTGGCCGCTGGCTTTCCAGATCTTGGGGTGCATAAATATGGCCGAATCAATCCCAACGATATTATCATGCATTTGCACCATGCTTTTCCACCAGTAGGTTTTTAGGTTGTTTTTCAACTCCGAGCCAAACTGGCCGTAATCGTAAACGGCGCTCAGGCCATCATATATCTCACTACTCGGGAAAACAAAGCCATACTCTTTGGCGTGTGCTATAACGTTTTTAAACAGTTCGTCGGTATTCTTGCTCATAATAGGGGCAAAGATATATTTTTTTGTATTAGCCCCCTCTAAATCTCCCTAATAGGGAAGACTTTTATAATGAATTTCTAAAGCCCTCCCTTCCGGGGAGGGTTGGGAGTGGCTATCTAAGGTGATCAATTACTTCGGTAACGGTCATTGCTTATAGGATTACTCTTCGAAAATTATTAAATTAATTGAACTTTGCGGCAATAACAGCGTTTAATAGGTGGAAACTGTTTATCTGTTTTGTTTCACGAAAATGTGAACCAGATGAAACAAGTGAAACAGAATTTTGAATTAACTGACTGAAAATAAGTTATCTGTGAAAATTAGGTGAAACAAAATGAAACAACTTATTAGTCAGCATCTATATGAGTAATTTACTATTATTTAATTGATAATCAAACACATACAATTTGCGCGGTTTTAACCAATTGAAACAACTATTTATGAAACAACTTTTTACTTTTTTGCTGCTGCTAACCGGCGCGTCAACCTATGCACAATCACCTGATACCGCGGGCAAACGCTCGCCGGTACGCACGTTAACCTACCAGCAATACCAAGCCTATTTAAAAGGCGAGGCTGACGAAGATATGGCCCGGGTGGCCGAAATGAATCATTATCCAATGCCTGATAAAGTATTAAAATGGCGTGTCCAGCTTGATTTGAGCCCTATTCAAATAAAAAAAATAACCGAAGCCAGTACTTATATGCGCCGGCGCAGGCTACAAATTGGCGGTTCAATTATTGATACCGAAAAGAAGCTGGACAGCTTATTTAAATATAATATGATGGATGATGGTAAGCTTATTTTTTATACGGGGCGTTATGGCGCATACCGTGGCGAGCTGATGAATGCTATGTTATATGCTTGTTTGTCAACTCAAAAGCTATTGTCGCAACAGCAAATGGTTAAATACGAAAGCCTGCAAAAACGTAATTGATAAATATGCCGTTTGATTTATTTAATTTAGCGCCCTCATTATTTAAGATATGAAGATTAGTTTCGATTTTGAAAAACCATTGGCTGAGTTGCTTCACCAGATTGAAAAAGTGAAACAGGTTGAAGACAAGAACAAGTTAGATATGTCTGCAACACTAACCGAGCTGGAGAATAAATTAGAAGCAGCAAAGAAAGAAATATACGGCAACCTTACCGGTTGGCAAAAAGTACAGATCTCGCGTCACCCTGAAAGGCCATATACTTTACAGTACCTGGAGCTGATGTGTGATGATTTTATTGAATTGCATGGCGACCGTACCGTAGGCGACGATAAAGCGATAATAGGCGGCTTTGGCACCTTAAACGGCGAAACTGTGATGTTCATCGGTCACCAAAAAGGGCGTAACACCAAGGAGCGCCAATACCGCAATTTTGGTATGGCTAATCCTGAAGGATACCGTAAGGCTTTAAGGCTGATGAAGCTTGCCGAGAAATTTGGTAAACCAGTAGTTACCCTGATAGATACTCCCGGAGCATTCCCCGGCCTGGAGGCTGAAGAGCGCGGACAAGGCGAAGCCATCGCGCGTAATTTGCTGGAGATGGCTGTGTTAAAAGTCCCGGTTATTTGCGTGGTTATTGGCGAAGGCGCGTCGGGTGGTGCGTTGGGTATTGGTATTGGCGATAGGGTATTGATGCTGGATAACTCCTGGTATTCAGTTATATCGCCCGAGAATTGCTCGACCATCCTGTTTAAAACCTGGGAACAAAAAGAACGTGCTGCCGAAATGCTGAAGCTTACCTCGACAGAAATGTACAAGAACAAGCTGATTGATGGCGTGATAAAAGAACCACTTGGCGGCGCACACCAGGACCCGGTAGCTATGGCTGCCATCCTTAAAAAACAATTACTAAAAGAACTTAAAGTATTAAAAGACCGTAACGTTGATGAACTGGTCACCGAGCGTATAGACAAATTCTGCTCGATGGGGGTGGTGATAGAAGGATAAAATAAACGTAAAAGCAAAGGGCTCAGTTTAATACTAAGCCCTTTTTTTATACTTTCGAGTCTTCTTCGTCCTTGCCGTCTTTGGCATTTTTGAACTCTTTAACACCTTTACCCAGGCCACTCATAAGCTCTGGTATTTTTTTCCCGCCGAATAATAGTAATACCACCACGAGTATAACTATCAGCTCTGGTCCGCCTAATCCACGCATAATATATTTAATTTAAGTTTTAATTTCCAAACAAAAATAGTGTAATCAATTTACTGCGTCAAGTAAAATCGTTAAACTATTACTTTTTAACTACATACGTTTTTTTTAATGATCCGGTTCTGTCTAAAATTATATCCCATCCCTACTGCTGTAAATTAACGCCATACTCTTTAACATATACATCCAGTTTAGCCTTGTACGCAGCACTTACTGCAGGGTTATGAGTTTTGGTAAGGTTTACTATTCCGTTTAACAATGATATACCAAACTGAACGTCGCGGTTCATGCTGGTATTACCATCTTTAAATAACGTGTAATTATAATCAAGCGAGTTGGTTATATAATCTGCAACCTGGGCTATGTTTTTATTAGCCATGGCCGTTTCACCAAGGCGATAAGCCAGTTCGGCCATATAATACTTTCTTACGGCAACTTCCTGCGCCGGGATAATATCAGGCATTACGTCATTGTATTTTCGTAAAGCGTTTTTAGCCAGGTCGGCGTGGCCTTCTTTATACAGGTTCTCGGCCAGGTTAGTATATAAACGGCTGATTAACGGGTAAAACATGGTTAACGATTCATGGTCCAGGTAACTGGCCGTTTTCATGTTGCCATATTTAAACTTATTCATCATGTTATTGTACATTACCATGCTGTTGGTGCTTTCCAGTGGCTGGGCGGCAGTATCGGGTTTTAATGGTAATAAATGATAAGTAAAGCCTTCGTTATACATGTATTTGCCCAAGCCTATCATGCTTTCAGAAGGTACGGTAACCGTAAAGTAAATAGGTCTTTTCCAGTTGTTGTGCGACAGGATATCCAGCAACGCCAAATTATCCTTAGTAACAAACTGGCCCGGGTAAGTAAAATTAACCTCGGGTGCTATCTGGTCGCGCTTATCGGCAGGCAATGTCCCGGTTTTTATTACCTGATCGGCATTAACTGTTATTTTAAGATTTTTGGTAGGCAGGTAATTTACAGATTCGCCATTCTCATACTGTGCCATCGCGTCTTTATTGTCCGACAGCATAAAGTCAAACACATCCTTCAATTCAGAATAGCCCGGAAGTTTGGCGTCATTAAAGTAAATAACATCGCGGGTGCCGTTTTTAAACTTATTGTTAGCCATAGTAATAGGCAACGGTTCCGACGTGTTCATTTTGGTTTTCATTTGCTTGATATACCAATCTGTACCTAACAAACTTAAGTTTACAATACGCACATCAGGGCGTACATTTTCAACTTCCTGCAGGTACCACACCGGGTAAGTATCATTATCGCCATAAGTAAATAAAATGGCATTTGGCGCGCACGAGTTTAAGTAGTTATAAGCCATATCATGCGGCGTAAGCTTGGTCGACCGGTTATGGTCGTCCCACTCCTGGTTAGCCATTAGTATTGGCCCTACAGCCAAACAAACCACAGTTGACAGTATAGCCGCGTTCACCGCTTTTTCTTTGTTTCTTCTTAGCAGGTCGGCAATAAACAATACCGCTAAACCTATCCATATCGCAAAAGCATAGAAGGAACCCGCATACGCATAATCACGCTCGCGTGGTTGTAACGGGTCCTGGTTAAGGTATAATAATATGGCTATGCCTGTAAAGAAGAAAAGCACACCCACCACACCGGCGTCTTTTTGGTTACGCTTAAAGTGGAAGTAGATCCCCATCAGTCCCAAAATCAACGGTAAAAAGAACAGGCGGTTATAGCTCTTGCTTTTAGTTACCGAGTAGGGTAGTTGTTTGCTAAAGTTCCAGCCGCTTATCCAGTCGCCGTTTATGCCTTTTTCCTGCCCGTCAACCTCGTTAGCCCGGCCGGCAAAGTTCCACATAAAGTAGCGGGTATACATTTGGTTAACCTGCCAGGTAAAAAAGAAGTTAAGGTTATCGGCAAAGGTTGGATTTTGGCCCTCGCCAAGCCCCACCCAACTTCTGTAAAAATCGGCGTGGCCTGCCTTCTCACTAAACATCCGCGGGAAGATGGTGTTGCGGTCGTAAATAGTAGTCAGCTTTTTACCTGCAATTTCATATTTCTTTTCGCCGCGGCGATACAAGGTTGCACCCTCGGTTTGGTCGGTAGCTTTCGAGTCGAAGAACTGGCCGTATAATAACGGTGTGTCGCCATACTGGTCGCGGTTAAGGTAACCGTTCAGCGCGAAGGCATCCTGCGGGTTACTGTTATTTAAATTAGTACCTGCTTTAGCACGGATAACGATCATCACAAACGAGCTATAACCAAACAGTATAAACGCGAAGCATACTAAAAAGCTGTTTAAGGCAAAGCGTTTTGTGCGGATCTTAACGACGTACTCTAATAAGGCGACAATAGCTACGGCTAATACCAAACCTAAAATGCCGGCGCTGATGGTAAGCGTTAAAACAAAACATACCACCATTACAATGAGCGCGGTTTTGTTCTCGTTTTTGGTAAAGATTATACCCGATACTATGGTAGCGGTAAGCAACAGGAAGAAGGCAATTGCACCACTGCCAAATCCAAATCCTAAAGTATTTACAAAGAACAGATCAGAGAAAGCGGCGCCTTTTACTGTGTATTGAATAATGCCCCATAGCACCGCGGCTACAATTACCACACCCAACAAAAAGGCTTTAATGGTACCCCAGGTACTTGCCGTTGGCGATTTTCGGAAATAAATAACCAGCGCTATAGCCGGTATAACCAATAAATTTAATAAGTGGATACCTATGGAAAGGCCCATTACGTAGGCTATAAAAATGATCCATTTATCGGCACCCGGTTCGTCGGCATGGGCATCCCATTTTAATATCGCCCAAAATACAATGGCCGTACATAAGGACGATTGCGCATAAACTTCCGACTCGACAGCCGAAAACCAGAACGTATCTGAGAAAGCATAAGCTAACGATCCAACTAAACCGGCGCCTATAATCAATATGATATTGGTGAGGTGCAGGTCCTCTTCTTTTTTAATCAGGATCTTTTTGGCAAGGGCGGTAATGGTCCAAAACAGGAATAATATAGTAACACTGCTTGCCATGGCCGATGCCATGTTGGTCCAGTAAGCCACTTTTGTTACATCGCCCATTGATAGTAGCGAGAATGCTTTACCTATCATGGTAAACAATGGTGCGCCGGGCTGGTGCGCCACCTGTAAGCGATAGATACAGGCAATAAATTCGCCGCAATCCCAAAAACTTGATGATGGCTCGAGCGTTAAAATGTAGGTTAACGATGCTATAACAAAGGCCAGCCAGCCAAACAGATTGTTGATTTTATTATATTTCATTTTGAGAAATTACAATGGGTAATGGTTTATTCAAGCAACGAAATTAATAAACTAACCCGATGTTGCAGCTAAACAGGTAATGATTTAGCATATTTTAACATAATTTACAAGCCCCTCCCAACCCTCCCCGGTAGGGAGGGCTTCAAATTCAAACCTAAAAGTCTATCATTCAGAACGTAAAAGTCTCCCCTACCGGGGGAGATTTAGAGGGGGCTTATTTTTTTTAAAATTTAGGTTTTGAAGTTGAAAAATTCGTCTTATATTTGCATTCCTTTTCGGAATGTATGTTTCGGAGGTGGAGATTGCCTGATAGTATAATGGTAGTACAACGGTTTTTGGTACCGTTTGTCTAGGTTCGAATCCTGGTCGGGCAACAAAATAGTAATTTCGGATTTCGGATTTTCAATTTGGGATTTATTCCGGGGAAATTCAAAATCCGAAATTGTTTTTTATAGCCAACAGCAGCAACATGCCTTTACAGTTTAACACGGTTAAATTATTTGCAGGTTCCGGATCAAAAGATCTGGCGCAGAAAATTGCCGATGCGTATGGGCAGGAGTTGGGCCAGTCAGCGTTATCGCGCTTTAGCGACGGCGAGTTCCAGCCCCACTTTAATGAGTCTGTACGTGGTTGTGATGTGTTCCTGGTTAATTCTACCCATCAGCCTACCGATAACTTAATGGAGTTATTAATGATGATAGATGCCGCGCGCCGTGCATCAGCCCATCACGTAAACGCCGTTATACCTTATTTTGGTTTGGCCAGGCAGGACAGGAAAGACCGCCCGCGCGTTGCTATAGGCGCCAAGCTGGTTGCAAATTTATTGGTTGCCGCGGGTATTGACCGCATTATGACCATGGACCTGCACGCAGCACAGATACAAGGATTTTTTGATATCCCGGTAGATCACCTGGATGGATCAATAATTTTTGTGCCTTATATAAAAAGCCTGGGTTTGAAAAAGCTAACCATTGCTTCGCCGGATATGGGCGGATCATACAGGGCACGTGGCTTTGCCAAGTTCTTTAACGCCGAGGTGGTAATTTGCGATAAGCAACGTAAACGCGCCAACGAAATTGAATCAATGACCCTGATAGGTGATGTAACCGGCCAGGACATTGTATTGATAGATGATATTTGCGATACTGCCCGCACATTGGCAAAAGCAGCGCAATTGATCATGGATAAAGGTGCCGCCAGTGTACGCGCGGTTTGTACGCACCCTGTATTATCAGGCAACGCTTACGAAACTATTGAAAACTCTGCATTAGCCGAGCTGATAGTTACCAATACTATACCGCTTAAACAGCAAAGCCCTAAGATAACAGTGTTATCAACCGCCGACCTGTTTGCCAAAGCAATAATGAATGTAAACGAGCATGGCTCAATAAGCCAGCTTTTTAAAGTAGATTAAAAATATCCCTGCGCGATGCAGGGCTTTAAATAAAAACAAATAAATAATTAAAAATGAAATCAATTGCTATTAGCGGTTCTCCAAGAGAGAACGTAGGGAAAAGAGACGCGAAAGAGCTGCGTTACCGGGCTTTGGTACCGGCAGTGCTTTACGGTGGTGCAACACAAACCCACTTTTCGGTGTCCGCAGCTGATTTGAAAGCCGTAGTTTATACGCCGGTTGTTCATTTCATCGACCTTGACATTGCTGGTGTTAAATCACAGGCTATTATTAAAGATCTGCAGTTCCATCCATTAACTGAGCAGATCATACACGTAGACTTTTTATTGTTAGATCAAAAGAAACCTATCGCTATCGACATCCCTGTACGTTTAACTGGTACTTCGCCGGGTGTTAAAACAGGTGGTAAACTGGTGCAAAAATTACGTAAGCTAAAAATCAAAGCATTCCCTAAAGATCATTTAGACTTTATTGATGTTAGCATTGAAGCTTTAGAAGTAGGTAAATCAGTTAAAGTTGCTGAAATCAGCATCCCTAATTTGACAATCTTAAATTCTCAGGAAGATACTATTGTTTCTGTTACAACTTCACGTGCATTACGCCAGGCTGAGCAAGAAGCAGCAGCAGGTAAAAAATAAGCCCCTAACCCCCTGAAGGGGGAATAATAGGAGAAACTAACAGCGATGACATTGTCATCGCTGTTTTTGTTTTATATCTTCGCAGCTTATCAGCTCCCCCTTTAGGGCGCTGGGGCGTATGCGACCTTATTTTAGTAAGTTTTTTAAAAAGGCGAAGCCTGCAGTCAGGCCCGTGCCGGTTAATAGCAGTGGAATGAAATATCTGATAGTAGGTTTGGGTAATATTGGTCCTGAATATGCTGATACAAGGCATAACGTAGGCTTTATGATTTTGGATGAATATGCCAAACAGGAAGGTGCAAAGTTTCACAACATGCGCCTGGCTTATTATACCGAAGTTAGCCATAAGGGCCGCACCCTGCATTTAATAAAACCAACTACCTACATGAACCTTAGCGGCAAAGCACTTAACCATTGGATGAAGGAATTAAAGATCCCCGTGGAAAATGTGTTGGTGTTGGTTGATGATATCGCACTGCCATTAGGTACCCTGCGCCTTAAACCCAAAGGCAGCGCCGCCGGCCATAACGGCTTGAAACATATTGAAGCTACCTTAGGCAATAACGATTATGCCCGCCTGCGTTTTGGCGTTGGCGATAACTATCCCAAAGGCCGCCAGGTTGATTATGTTTTAAGCGGATTTGATACCGATGAGCAGCCCGAACTGCCTGCACTAATAGACCGGTCTATCGATATGATAAAAAGCTTCGCGACGATTGGGACGGAGTTAACGATGACGAAGTTTAATAAGTGAGCTTAGTAATGGAAATAAACAAAGTTACAAAAGCATATTACGAAGCAATCGGCGAATTTATTGTCGTATATTCCGGCTTGGAAATGCATTTAAGTAAGTTTTTAAGTGCTCAGCAATCTCACGCACATAACGGTCTCTTCAGTTTAAGTGTTACAATAGCAGCTAACTTCGATACTTTTAAAAAGGTCGAAAAGCTAGATACTTATATTCACTTTCATATACCGTCTGTAACAGAAAGTTTAAAAAACAAATGGAAAGACATTTATAAAGAGATAAAAGTTTTAGCCGAAGCCCGTAACTTTTTGGTGCATGGATTATGTTTTGGATTTGTTCACTGTGAACCGATTGACACATTTTTAACCATCAATAAAAATGATAAAGAGAATATGGTTACTCGCAAGTTTATGCTTGCCGAAATAATACAACACACCACGAACGCCCGTGCTGTTGTAAATAGCTTGCAGAAAGATTTTTGGCATGAGTACCTTAAGGTATTGGGATTTCAAGATGTTTATTTAACTTCAATAAGTTTAGGCGAGGTTAGCAATTTATCAAGACCGGTCAAAACAGACGATTTTGATAATAATTAGCATCCCTCTATTCAAATCTTCTACTTCAGCTCTTACGCTTATAGATTACAACTCCATTGTAATCTACTAATAATTAACTCGTAAATTTACCGTATGAAAGTATACGGAATTACCAATTGCAACACAGTTAAAAAAGCATTAGACTGGTTTAAGGCTAACCAGGTCATGTATGAGTTTCACGACTTTAAAAAATTAGGCGTAAGTCCTGAAAAACTGCAGGAGTGGGATACCAAAGCAGGCTACGAGGTGTTTTTAAATAAAAAAGGCACAACCTGGCGTGATCTTGACCAGGACACCAAAGACAGCATTAAAACCAATAAGGATGCTTTGCAATTACTGCAAGCCAAAACCAGCATGATTAAACGACCTGTTATTGAGGATGGTGGTTTCCTGTACTTTGGTTTTGATGAGGCCGCTTATCAACAGCATTTTAAAAAATAACCTGTAGAGGCGCAAAATTTTGCGTCTCTTGAAACGTCGTAACGTAATAATTTGTTTACGTACAAATCGGGCCGGTTATTTTTATATTTTTACGTTTCACATTTTAAAATTAACTGATGAAACTGAACCCTACTGCCGGTTTAACACTGGCTTTAATGGCAAGTATGGCCACCGCTATGGCACAGAATACTCCGCCTGCAACAGCGCCTGCTACGCGCCCGGTAGTCCGCCAAAGAGGCGGTGCCCCCTATACCGAGCCAAACGCGCCCGAAACCAAGTACAATTACAACGAAACCTGGAAACCATTTTTCTACACAAAAAATGGTGATGAGTTTAGAGCGGCAGACGGACAGCCTGGCCCTAAATATTGGCAAAACCGTGTTGATTATAAGATCGACGCCAGGATAGATACGGTTAAAAACGAAATTTCGGGGTCCGAAGTGTTAACCTACGCTAACAACAGCCCTCAAAAATTAACTTTTGTTTGGATGTGGTTAGATCAGAATTTATTTAAAGCCGATTCACGTGGTGTAAAACAAGTTCCACTTGTAAAGGATCCTACCACGGGACGAGTATATCCAAGCAGCCGTAACTGGGGTATGGGCCAAATATTTGATGCAGGCGATAAGATCAAATCCGTGTCTATTATATCAACAGCAAACGGGAAAACAACCACAACCCCTGCCAAATATATCATCAATGATACCCGTATGCAGGTATTTATTCCGGGCGGTATCCCATCTGGTGGTAAGATCCAGTTTAAAATAGATTGGTCGTTTATATCTCCTGACTACGGATCAGACCGTATGGGGATCGTAAATAATCCGGAGGGAAAAGTATTCCAGGTTGCACAATGGTACCCGCGTATGTGTGTGTACGATGATCTGCAAGGCTGGAACACCCTTCCATATACCGGCGAAAGTGAGTTTTATTTAGAGTATGGCGATTTTGATATCAACATCACAGCGCCTGCTAAAAATATCGTAGTATGCTCTGGCCAGTTGTTAAACCCAAAAGACGTTTATACGCCTACTCAATTAGCAAGATGGGCCGACGCTGCAAAAAGCGACAAGACCGTATTTATTGTTAAACCTAACGAAGTATTTAGCCCATCGTCTCGCCCCGCAGGTAAATCAGAGTTAACCTGGCACTTTGTGGTGAGGAACGCGCGTGATGCTTCATGGTCAACCGCGGCATCATTTGTTATTGATGCAGCTAAAATGGATATGCCAAGCGGCAAAAAACCATTGGCTATATCAGCTTATACAGTTTCAAGTGCTGCACGTAATGCACGCTCGACCGAGTATGCAAAATACTCTATCGAATACAACTCTAAAAAATGGTTTGAATACCCTTACCCTAACGCAACTGTAGCTGTGGGCCGTGCCGGTGGTATGGAATACCCGGGTATCGTATTCGTAGGACAAGGCGGCTGGGGAGTTATCGACCACGAATTTGGTCATAACTGGTTCCCGATGGTAGTCGGATCAAACGAGCGTTTATACGGTTGGATGGATGAAGGTTTTAATACTTTTATAAACACACTATCAACAGCTAACGCGATGAATGGCGAAAACATGCGTGGTGGCCGTGCATTTGGCCCTACTGCACAAGCGTTCACAAGGCCAACACTTGAACCAATATTGAGCAACCCCGATAACCTGAAAGAAGCAAACAACGGTACTTTATTATACAGCAAGCCGAGCGCAGGTTTGGTAATGCTGCGCGAGCAGATATTGGGCCCTGAGCGTTTTGATTATGCGTTTAAAACTTATATCGAACGTTGGGCATATAAACATCCGTCACCTGATGATTTCTTCCGTACAATGGAAGCAGCTTCGGGCGAGAGCTTACAGTGGTTCTGGAGAGGCTGGTTTGTAAACAACTGGCAGCTGGATGTTGGCGTTCGCGCGGTAAGTTATGTAGATGGCGATGCCGCAAAAGGTTCGATCATTACTATAGACAACCTGGAGAAAATGGCAATGCCGGTTACGCTGGAGATTAAAACCGTTAGCGGTAAAACAGAGCGCGTTAACTACACTGCCGAAATTTGGGAGCGCAACGTAAGCTGGTCTTTCATATATCCATCAACAGAAGCAATAGAATCTGTTACTTATGATCCTGATCATAAATTACCGGATGCTAACCGTACAAACGATGTTTGGACAGCAAAAAAGTAATAAATAACTAAATAATAAGAACCCGGCCTTAAGCCGGGTTTTTTGTTTAACCAATTTGTTAAAAAAAGTTAAACAGTAACATTGGTATTATAATTGAGTAATTTTAACCTATAATCTAACACCTATGAAGCGCTACCTGGTATTTATTGCATTATTCTTTATTGCCTGTGCCGCTAATGCGCAGGATGTTTTAAAAGGCACCGTTGTTGAAGAAGGCACTAACGATAAACTCACCAATGTTTTTGTACACAATACCAGCAACAAGCAAATAACGTTGGTTGATAAAAACGGAAATTTTGAAATTAAAGGCGGGAAAAACCACCTCATCATTTTTGATTCGCCGGGTTATATACCGGACACTTTATTGGTGGTTGATTATAAGCCCTTAAAGATCGTCTTAAAACCTATGGGGATAACCTTAAAGCAGGTTGATATCAACGCGTCGCGAAGAGCGTTTGACCCTCATGTGGAATACCCGGAAATTTACAGGAAGAGCAAGGTTTATCCGCTTTCGCCAAGTACGTGGTTCTCAAAAGAAGGAAGGGACGCCCGCCGCCTTAAACGCTTTTTTGAAAAAGAGGAGCAGGAACGTTATATAGATAAATATTACAACGCAGCCTACGTAAGTAACATTATACCTTTAAAAGGAGAAGAGCTGCAAAATTTTATGGCGATATACCGGCCAAGTTACACTTACGTTAAAAGTAATAATGGCCCATCATTAACACTATATATTAATGATTCTTATCAAAAATATAAAGCGCTGCCTGCTGACAAAAAAATACTGCCGGGTTTAAAATAGGTAGTTTACACCAAATACTCAAATAAAGTCTGTTCCTTATTCAGTTCAATAACCTCAAACCTGTGCTCTTTAAAACGTTGCAACAAGCCTTCATAGTCGTCTTTATGGGTTAGTTCTATGCCTACCAATGCCGGGCCTTGTTCTTTCTCTGTTTTCTTGATGAACTCAAAACGGGTAATGTCGTCATGCGGACCTAATACATTATTCACAAATAGCTTCAATGCACCGGGGCGCTGCGGGAAACGTACGATGAAATAATGTTTCAGCCCTTCGTACAGTAATGATTTCTCCTTGATCTCCTGCATACGGGCAATGTCATTGTTACCGCCGCTGATAACACAAACCACCTTTTTACCTTTGATCTGGTCCTTACATTGGTCCAACACAGCAACCGATAATGCGCCGGCCGGTTCCACTACTATAGCTTCCTCGTTATATAATTTCAGGATTGTGGTACAAACCTTACCTTCGGCAGCCAGCTTTATTTCGTCCAACACTTTAGTGCAAAGATCATAGGTTAAACTACCCACCCGCTTTACAGAGGCCCCATCAACAAAACGGTCTATCTCTGGTAAAGTAACCGGACCGCCGTGTTTAAATGCTTCCATCATAGATGGCGCGCCTTCGGGCTCAACACCGATCAATAATATATCCGGATTTTTTTCTTTGAGATATGTTCCTGTTCCGGCTGCTAAGCCGCCGCCACCAATTGGCATTATTATAACCTCTGGGTCAGTCAAATCTTCTAATATCTCTACACCAACAGTTCCCTGTCCCTCAATAATGCTGTAATTATCAAAAGGCGGGATGAAGGTCATTTGGTGTTTAGCGGTATAAGCCAATGCTTCCATCAGGCAATCATCAAAAGTATCGCCCACCAATACCAGCTCAACACTGCCGTTGCCAAACATTTCTGTTTGCTGTACTTTTTGTTTAGGGGTTATCTCAGGCATAAAAATTACGCCTTTGGTACCCAGTTTATCGCAGGAGAATGCTACACCCTGCGCATGGTTACCTGCGCTGGCACAAACAACGCCTCTGCTTAGCTCTCCGGCAGATAACTGGCTGATCATATTGTAGGCCCCGCGCAATTTGTACGACCGTACAATTTGCAGGTCCTCGCGCTTAAGGTAGATCTCGCACTCGTATTTTTCTGACAGGCGGGGATTGTAAATAAGAGGCGTATGTTTTACAACGTCCTTTAATCGCTTTGCGGCGGCTTCAAAATCTAATTTAACGGTGTTGGCTGACATACTTGAGAATGTTATTTACGGCTGCAAAGGTAGGCACCATAGCCCTTAAAAAAAACTGTCATCCTACAAACATAGGATGACAGGTGATTATTATTATGCCTTTTGTTCCTCCTTTAGTCCAGGGGACTCCTTCGGAGGGGGTTAGAGGCTGTACTATATGTTTTGTGCCAACCAATCACCAACTTCGCTGGTTTTGTAGGCTTTGTTTTTACCGGAAAGGTCTTCTGTTACGATACCTTCGGCTAATGATTTATTTACAACACTGCGGATCAGTTCTGCTTCTTCTTTTAATCCGAAGGCATCCTCAAACATCATAGCAGCTGATAGGACGGTAGCTAAGGGGTTAGCGATGTCTTTGCCGGCCGCCTGCGGATAAGAACCGTGTATAGGCTCAAATAACGATGTATGCACGCCTATTGATGATGATGGCATCAACCCCATCGATCCTGATATTACAGATGCTTCGTCAGTCAGGATATCGCCAAATAAATTTTCAGTGATCAATACATCATAGCTGCTTGGCCATTGCACCAGGCGCATAGCCACGGCATCAACAAACTCATAGCTAACCGTAACTTCAGGATAATCTTTTTCCATGTCCTGTACAGTTTCTCTCCAAAGGCGTGAAGTTTCCAATACGTTGGCTTTATCTACACAGCATAGTTTTTTGCTGCGGGTCATAGCCATTTCAAAACCTAATTTAGCCAGGCGCTGTACTTCTTCGCGGGTATAGGTACAGGTATCAAAAGCCATGTTGCGGTCTTCTGATCTGCCACGTTCGCCAAAATAAATACCGCCTGTTAGCTCACGCAAAATGATCAGGTCGGTACCCTCAATACGCTCTCTTTTTAAAGGCGAGTTATCAATTAACGACGGGAAAGTAAACGTAGGGCGCACATTTGCATACAGCCCCAATTTCTTACGCATCTTTAATAAGCCCTGCTCCGGACGAACGGTTGCTTTTGGGTCGTTATCAAAACGTGGGTGGCCTATAGCACCAAATAACACTGCATCAGCAGCCATACAGATTTCGTGGGTCGAATCCGGGTAAGGTTCGCCAACGGCATCTATCGCGGCAGCGCCGGTTAAAGCCGCTGTCCAGCTAATTTCGTGGTTAAACTTTTTTGCGATGGCGTTTGATACTTTAACGGCCTGGTCAATAACTTCAGGTCCAATTCCGTCTCCTGCTAAAAGGGCGATATTTAATTTCATTTTTATTTTTTGATTTCACCGGTTACGGTGTGATTCACTGATTTTATTTTTAATTGTTTTATTTGTTAACTAATCTCTAATCACCAACCACTGATCACTATATTATATTCAACATCTTCTGTGTCGCTTTAATAGCGCATACGGTCTGATCTGAATCTAACCCGCGGGTTATAAATTTCTTTTCAGGGGTTTCCCAGGTGATAATGGTTTCGCACAATGCGTCCGAGCTGCTGCCCGGTGCTATGCGTACGGCATAATCAATCAGCTTAGGCAAAGTGCGTTGTTTCTTGGTATAAACTTTAACCAGCGCATTCATAAAGGCATCAAACTGGCCATCGCCCTGCGCGTTCTCTTCAAATTTCTCGCCATCAATACTTACCGATATGGTTGCCGATGGGCGCAAACCCATAGCGTTCATCAGCACATACGAGTCTACTATTACCTTTTCATCATACAGGCTGCTATCCAAAACATCGGATATGATATATGGCAGATCCTCTTTGGTTACCGTTTCTTTTTTATCCCCCAGCTCAATAACGCGTTGGGTAACTTTCTTCAAATCGGCATCATTCAGTTTTAAACCCAGTTCCTGCAGGTTTTTTTCAATATTAGCCTTACCCGATGTTTTACCCAGCGCATAATTGCGTTTACGGCCGAACCGTTCAGGGAGCAGATCGTTAAAATACAGATTGTTCTTATTGTCCCCATCGGCATGGATGCCTGCGGTTTGAGTAAATACGTTTTCGCCAACAATTGGTTTATTGGTTGGGATACGTACACCCGAAAAAGTCTCCACCAGTTTACTTACCGAATAAATGGATGATTCTTTTAACGCTATCTCTACCTCAGGTGCAAAGTCGTTTATAACGGCAACAGCGCTTGCAAGGGCGGCGTTCCCGGCGCGTTCACCCATTCCGTTAACGGTGAGGTGCAAGCCGCTTATGCCGGCTTTAACGGCTTCTAAAACGTTAGCCGTGCCCAGGTCATAATCATTATGCGCATGGAAATCAAAATGTGTACCCGGATATTTAGCTATCAGTTCCGATAAAAACCTGGCCGTTTCTTTTGGTGTTAAAACACCCAGTGTATCTGGCAGTAAAACACGTTTAACCGGTTGCTTCGTAATAAAGTCAAGATACTGGTAGACATACTCGATAGAGTTACGCATGCCATTGCTCCAATCCTCTAAATAAACATTGGTAGCAATGCCATTTTTGGCGGCAAGCTCAATAACGTTTGTTATTTCGGCAAAATGCTGTTCGGGTGTTTTTTTAAGCTGGTGGGTGAGGTGGTTCAACGAACCTTTGGTTAACAGGTTCTGCACCTTTACACCGGCGTTTATCATCCAGTCAATAGATACCCCGTTATCAACAAACGACAGCACTTCAATGCGATTTGTATAGCCATGTATCGCAGCCCACTCCATAATAGCTTTTACCGACTGGAACTCGCCTTCAGACACCCGTGCCGAGGCAATCTCCACTCGGTCGACATTAAGTTCTTCCAGTAATAATTGCGTAATGGTTAGTTTTTCTGATATGGAAAATGACACCCCCGATGTTTGTTCCCCATCGCGGAGTGTGGTATCCATTATCTCTATTTTCCTTCTTTCCATTGTAAAATTAGTTCGGCTGGCAAGGTAGCAACTGTATATTAAGGTAAAAGCGTTTCACGATTAAATGAAACGCTCTGCCGGTTTTTAATTGGTTTTTAATTAAAACGGAAGCTGCGTTGCAAATTCCTCAATTTCGCCTTTTATGCTTTGCAGATAATCAATATCATCAAAGCCATTAAGCATATTATTCTTTTTGTAGGAGTTGATTTCGAATTTCTCAAATTCGCCTGTAGTTAACAGTGTGATGGTTTGATTTGGAAGATTTACTTCCAGCTCCGTATTTGGGTCAGCAAATATTGCTGCGAAGATCTTTTCAGAAAACTCAGGGCTAACCTGTACAGGCAACACGCCAACGTTTAAGCAATTGCCACGGAAGATATCCGCAAAAAAGCTTGATACCACGCAGCGGAAACCATAATCGTAAACCGACCAGGCAGCATGCTCGCGCGATGAGCCCGAACCAAAGTTTTTACCTCCTATCAGTATTTTACCACTGTAAGTAGGGTCGTTCAATATAAAATCTTTTTTTGGTGTATTGTCCGGGTTGTAACGCCAATCGCGGAAAAGGTTATCACCAAAACCAACACGTTCTGTCGCCTTTAAAAAGCGGGCAGGTATTAATTGGTCAGTATCCACATTCTCGATAGGTAATGGTACCGCGGTGCTTGTAAGTATATTAAATTTATCGTAAGCCATTTTATTTTTGATTACACCGATGTGATTTGATTACACCGATTTTTTGCTTTAAGCTTTAGTCTTTCCGCTTTAAGCTTTTAAACTAATTCTTCAATTAATGTTCTCGGATCTGTTACTACGCCGGTAACTGCTGCTGCTGCTGCAACAAGCGGACTTGCCAGCATGGTGCGTGAGCCCGGTCCCTGGCGTCCTTCAAAATTCCTGTTTGAAGTACTTACCGCGTATTTGCCGGCAGGTACTTTATCATCGTTCATAGCTAAACAGGCCGAACATCCCGGCTGGCGCAATTCAAATCCGGCTTCGTTTAAAATATCTAATAAGCCTTCTTCTTTAATTTGAGCCTCAACAATGTGCGATCCAGGTACTAACCAGGCTGTAACATTATCAGCTTTATGCTTGCCTTTAACTAATGACGTAAACGCCCTGAAATCTTCGATACGGCCATTGGTACAGCTACCGACAAAAACGTAATCTACCGGCTTGCCAATCATCGAATCGCCTTCGTGGAAGCCCATATAACCTAACGATTTCTCGTAGGTGGCTACACCGCCCTCAACTTGTTCAGCATCGGGGATTTCATGCGAGATACCCATACCCATACCCGGGTTTGTACCGTAGGTGATCATTGGCTCGATAGTAGTCCCGTCAAAAGTTAATTCTTTATCGAAAATGGCACCGGCATCGGTTTTTAATGTTTTGTAGTAAGCTAATGCCTTGTCCCAGGCCTCGCCTTTAGGGCTAAACTCGCGGCCCTTAACATAGTTGATGGTGGTTTCGTCCGGTGCAATCATACCACCGCGCGCGCCCATCTCAATACTCAGGTTACATACGGTCATACGGCCTTCCATGGTCATATTCTCAAAAACATCACCGGCATATTCTACAAAATAACCTGTGGCGCCTGATGTAGTTAACTGAGAGATGATGAACAAAGCCACATCTTTAGGTGTAACCGCTTTACCTAATTTGCCATTAATGTTAATGCGCATTTTTTTAGGTTTTGGCTGCATGATACATTGGGTAGCCAATACCATTTCAACTTCGGATGTACCGATACCAAACGCAATAGCGCCAAAAGCACCATGGGTTGAGGTATGCGAGTCGCCGCAAACAATGGTTGCGCCGGGTTGCGTAATTCCATACTCAGGGCCTACAACATGTACAATGCCATTTTTTTGGTGGCCTAATCCCCAGTGGCTGATACCGTACTCTGCCGAGTTTGATTCCAGCATGTGTAACTGGTTGGCTGATAGCGGGTCGGCAACCGGCTTGTCCTGGTTAATAGTTGGCGTATTGTGGTCGGCCGTAGCAAATGTACGGTTAGGGTACAATACGGTTGTGCCCCTGCTTTTTAAGCCTAAAAAGGCAACAGGGCTGGTAACTTCGTGAATAAGGTGGCGATCTATAAAAAGCACATCCGGCCCGCCTTCAATCTTACGTACTACGTGCGCATCCCACACCTTATCAAATAATGTCTTGCTCATTTTCTTATACTGTTATTATCTTTTTTGCATAGCCTGAACGTACGAGTTGTCGGCAGTCATCAGCAATAAAAGATCATCATCATTAATATCTAATTTATTATCGGCCAAAGTTAAAAAGCGATGGTAGGCATCAGCCAGTTCGTCTTTATTAAGGTTGATACCCAGACGCTCCAAATGGAACTTTAAAGCATGCCTGCCGCTACGTGCGGTCAATACAATACTTGCGTTAGGGAAACCAACATCTTCGGGGCGGATAATTTCGTAATTCTCGCGGTTTTTCAGGAAACCATCCTGGTGGATGCCCGAGCTGTGTGCAAACGCGTTGCTGCCAACAATAGCCTTGTTAGGCTGTACCGGCATGCGCATTTGCGAGCTAACCATGCGGCTAAGCTCATAAAAATTCTTTGCATTGATATTGGTATGTAAACCCAATGCCTGGTGAGTTCTTAATATCATCACTACCTCTTCAATAGCAGTATTACCCGCACGCTCACCAATGCCATTAATGGTACCCTCTATTTGGCGGGCACCGTTTTGCAAGCCTGCAACAGAGTTAGCGGTAGCTAAACCCAGATCGTTATGGCAATGCACAGATATAATAGCTTTATCTATATTCTTAACGTTTTCTTTAAGGAACTTTATTTTTTCGCCGTATTGATCCGGCAGGCAATAGCCGTTGGTATCGGGGATGTTTACTACTGTGGCACCCGCTTCAATTACAGCTTCGATCATCTGAGCCAGGTAGCGAACGTCGGCACGGCCGGCATCCTCTGCATAAAACTCAATATCCTCGACAGATTTTTTGGCGTATTTAACAGCTTCAACAGCGCGCACTAAGATCTCTTCGCGGGTACTGTTAAATTTGTTCTTGATATGCATATCAGACGAGCCAATGCCGGTATGGATCCGGGGGTGCTTGGCGTATCTTAGTGATTCTACAGCAGCGTCGATATCGCCTTTGTTGGCACGGGTCAACGCACAAACGGTTGGGTTCTTTACTGCTTTTGATATTTCTACCACGCTCTGGAAATCGCCGGGGCTTGATATCGGGAAACCCGCTTCAATAATGTCAACTCCTAATGCTTCCAGTTCATGGGCTATCTCAATTTTTTCAGGGGTAGTTAACTGGCAGCCCGGTACCTGCTCGCCATCGCGCAGCGTGGTATCAAAAACGTAGACTCGGTTTGGATCGTGTAACATATCTTTTATTGTTTGTTGTTTTTTTAGTAGTATCAAGTAGCTAGTATCAAGTAGCAAGATTTTCTTGTTGCTTGATACTAGGCTATCTGATTATTTATATCAATTACTGAATATCAATTGCAAGCTTAATTATGTCTTGCTATTTGATACTAATCACTTGATACTCAAATTATGCTTCTACAGCCTGGTTCTCAGGGCGTAAACTGCGTACAGTTTTGCCTGCTTGCCATAATTCGCTGTCGCGTAGTTCTTTTAACTCAGCGTCAAGCTTCTCACGGTAATCTTCCTTGCTGTTTGAGTCGATTGATTTTTGTGACTCAACACCGGTTGCAACGCTTTTGTACAGGTCTTCAAATACCGGTTTAGTAGCGTCACGGAATTTTTTCCACCAATCTAATGCACCGCGTTGTGCAGTGGTTGAGCAATTGGCATACATCCAATCCATACCATTTTCTGCAACTAAAGGCATTAATGATTGGGTTAACTCTTCAACAGTTTCGTTGAAAGATTCAGAAGGAGAGTGGCCATTGCTGCGTAATACTTCGTACTGTGCAGCAAAAATACCCTGGATACAACCCATCAGCGTACCACGCTCGCCGGTTAAATCGCTGTATACTTCTTTACGGAAATCTGTTTCGAATAAGTAACCGCTACCAACCGCAATACCTAAAGCTATAACACGCTCAAAAGCACGGCCTGTAGCATCCTGGAATATAGCGTAGCTTGAATTTAAGCCACGGCCCTGTAAAAACATACGGCGCAATGAAGTACCTGATCCTTTTGGAGCAACTAAAAATACGTCAACATCAGCAGGAGGAATGATACCTGTTTGCTCGTTGAAAGTGATACCAAAACCGTGAGAGAAGTATAATGCTTTACCCGGGGTTAAGTGTTTTTTAACCGTTGGCCATAAAGCAATTTGTGCAGCATCGCTTAATAAATAGCAAATAACGGTGCCTCTTTCTAAAGCTTCTTCAATTTCAAAAAGGGTTTCGCCCGGTACAAAGCCATCGCTTACGGCTTTATCCCATGATTTTGAATTTTTACGCTGACCAACAATTACGTTGATACCGTTGTCTTTTTGATTAAGCGCCTGGCCCGGGCCCTGCACGCCGTAACCAATAACAGCTACTACTTCGTTTTTTAAAATGTCTTGTGCCTTTGATAAAGGGAACTCCTCGCGGGTTACTACATTTTCTTCAGTAGTGCCGAAAATTAATTTTGCCATGATTTTGTTTTTATTGATTTTGATTACACCGATGTTTTATTGTTGATTACACCGATTAGTTTATGTTACTTGTTTATTGTTAATTGTTTTTTTGTGATGATTACTACGCCGCTTGCCCAGCCTAATTTTGTTAATGTTAAATCCTCCCTTGAGTCTAAATAAGCCAGCAAGTCTGTTACCTTATTGGCATGCCCTTCGGGCCAGTTTTGTTGCGGAAGCATATCGTCAATAATATAAAAGCCGCCTTCCTCTATCATTCCTAATACTTCATCGAGCAATGAAAATTTACCCGGCCATGCATCAGCAAATACAAAACTGAATTTCTGTTTAGCATTTTGTTTAATCCAATCAGCACCATCAGTACAGATTAGCTTTAAGCGTTTATCAACACCGATGTTTTCTTTAGCTATGCTTAAAATGTCCGGATCATTATCAATTGATATTAATGTTGATGATTTATCCATACCATCTAATATCCAGCTGGTAGCCAAGCCTGTACCGGTACCTAATTCTAAAAATTTACCACCTGGTTTTGATGCCGCCAATGTTTTAAGTAACGAGCAGGTCAATACCTCTGACGCCATTGTAAAGCCGCTGCGTTCGCCGGCGGTTTTTATAGCTTCATAAGCAGCGGGATATTGTTGTCTGATCTCCTCGAACATAATTACATGGTAAATACTTTAGCACCTTTATTCAAATACTCATTCTCTACAGCTTCTTCACCGGGTTCTAACCGTTCAAACTCGCGTAGTTTGGAGTTAAAGCCTTCGCTGTTCTTAATAATAGCTACACGTGCACTACGTACAAACTCTATCAGCCCATATGGTTGCAGTATGTTTATCAGGTTATCGGTTTCTTCGCGATGTCCTGTTGTTTCAAACACGGTATAATCTTTACGGATCACTACCGCGCGTGCACCATTTTCGCGCAGCAAACGCTCAACGCTAACTTTCTCGGCAATTACATCTGTCGATACTTTGTAAAGCGCCAGTTCCTGCCATATCACATCCTCGTTGGTGTGGTAGTATACTTTTAATACCTCTACCTGCTTTTCTATCTGGCGGGTAAGCTTGCGGACTACGTCTTCCGATTCCGTTATTACAATATTAAAGCGGTGGATACTCTCAATCTCTGACGGAGAAGTATTCAGGCTATCTATATTTATTTTACGACGCGTGAATATGATCGCTATCCTATTTAGCAAACCAACCTGGTTCTCTGTGTAGATAGTGATGTTAAATTCCTGCTGTATTACTTCTTGATTGCTCATAATGTCTTTACTTATTTAAGCCTGATCTCACTAACACTACATCCTTGTGGTACCATCGGGAACACATTGTTCTCTTTAGTTACCATCACTTCCAACAGGAACGAACCTTTGGTGTCCAGCATTTCTTTTAAAGCGCCCTGTAAGTCTTCGCGTTCGCTGATGCACTTGCCCGGGATACGGTAAGCCGCAGCTAATGCAACAAAATCGGGGCTTTGGATATCCACAAATGAATATCTGCGGTCATTAAACAACTCCTGCCACTGGCGCACCATGCCCAGGAAACGGTTGTTAAGGATGATGATCTTTACATCTACACCGGTTTGCATAATGGTGCCCAATTCCTGGCAGGTCATCTGGAAACCGCCATCGCCAATAATAGCTACTACGGTACGGTCAAGCGCACCATATTTAGCGCCTATGGCTGCAGGTAATGCAAAACCCATAGTGCCTAAACCGCCGCTGGTAACGTTGCTGCGGGTGTTGTTAAATTTAGCGTAGCGGCAAGCCACCATCTGGTGCTGGCCAACATCGGTAACAATTATAGCCTCACCGAGGGTAAGGTCATTTAGTTGTTTGATCACTTCGCCCATGGTCATTTCGCCTTCGGTCGGGTTAAGCTCTTTTTCAATTACCTGTTCAACTTCCTGCCTGGTGTAATCGTTAAATTTGGCTAACCACTCGGTATGTTGCTTTTCTTCAACTAATGCGGTTAATAATGGCAAGGTTTCTTTACAATCGCCCCAAACAGGTACCGTTGTTTTAACGTTTTTGTCTATCTCGGCAGGGTCAATATCCAAATGGATAACCTGTGCCTGTTTAGCATATTTATCAAGGCGACCGGTTACCCGGTCATCAAAACGCATACCTATAGCGATCAATACATCGCATTCGTTGGTTAGCACGTTCGGCCCGTAATTACCGTGCATACCCAGCATACCCACATTTAAAGGGTGATCTGTAGGGATAGCGCCGGCACCTAAAACAGTCCACGCTGCTGGAATGCCGCTTTTTTCAACAAATGCTTTAAATTCCTGCTCGGCACTACCTAATAATATGCCCTGACCGAACAATATGAATGGCTTTTTAGCCTGGTTAATTAAAGCAGCTGCCTGCTCAACATACGGTGTACGTACAATAGGTTTTGGGCGATAGCTGCGGATGTGCTCGCATTTGGTATAGCCTTCGTAATCGAACAACTGGATCTGCGCGTTTTTGGTAATGTCGATCAGTACTGGCCCCGGGCGGCCGCTTTTAGCTATATAGAACGCTTTGGCAAGAACCTCAGGGATCTCGTTAGCATCAGTTACCTGGTAGTTCCATTTGGTAACCGGGGTAGTGATGTTTATTACGTCTGTTTCCTGGAAAGCATCGGTGCCTAAAAGGTGCGCGAATACCTGCCCGGTGATACAAACTAATGGTGTGCTGTCTATCTGTGCATCGGCCAATCCTGTTACCAGGTTGGTAGCGCCGGGTCCGCTGGTTGCAAAAACCACACCCACTTTACCTGATGTGCGCGCATAACCCTGGCCGGCATGTGTTCCGCCCTGTTCATGGCGAACCAATATGTGGTTCAGTTTATCATTGTAATCATACAAAGCATCATAAATAGGCATAATGGCACCACCCGGATATCCGAAGATGGTATCAACGCCTTCTGCAATTAATGCTTCTAATAATGCAACCGATCCGGAAACCTTTGTGGTTTCCTTGGCAGATGCCTGTGTTAGTATTTCCTGTTGTGCAACTTCCATACTGTTTATTGTTATACGTAGTACGTTTACGTTATACGTTTTTTTGTTTAATTTGATAAGTACGTAAAACGTATAACGTCCCACGTACAACCCTTTACTCCATCTCGTCTGTTACGCAACCTTCGGCTGCATTTGAAACAGTTTTGGCGTATCTGTATAATAGGCCTTTGGTTACTTTTAACTTTGGCTGGATCCAGGCTGCCTTGCGGGCTGCCATTTCTTCGTCCGATAAAATCACATTGATCTGGTTTGTTGTAGCATCGATAATGATCTTATCCTCGTCTTTAATCAAACCTATCGCACCGCCGTCAAAAGCTTCGGGGGTGATATGGCCCACCACAAATCCATGTGTGCCGCCACTAAAGCGCCCGTCGGTAATTAATGCTACCGAGCTGCCTAAACCCGCGCCAAAAATGGCTGATGTTGGCTTAAGCATTTCGGGCATACCAGGCGCGCCTTTAGGCCCCACGTTGCGGATAACCACCACATCACCTTTTTTGACTCGGCCATTTGTTATGCCTGCTATCAGCTCAAATTCGCCATCGAATACACGGGCAGGGCCTTCAAAATGAGTTCCCTCTTTACCGCTTATTTTGGCTACGCTACCACCTGTGGCAATATTGCCGTACAGTATCTGTAAGTGACCGGTAGCCTTTACTGGCGCTTTAACCGGCCATATAATTTTTTGTGTATCAAAATCCAATGCAGGTACTTCTGCTAAGTTCTCGGCAATGGTTTTACCGGTAACGGTAAGGCAATCGCCATGTAACCAGCCTTGTGCAAAGCAATACTTCATTACCGCGGGTACACCACCAACATTGTGCAGATCCTCCATCATGTATTTACCGCTTGGCTTCATATCAGCCAATACCGGGATACGGTTACTAACCGTTTGGAAATCATCCTGGGTTAATTTAACGTCCACACTTTTTGCCATAGCTATCATGTGCAGTACCGCGTTTGTGCTTCCGCCCAATACCATAATTACCACCATCGCATTCTCAAATGCTTTGCGGGTCATGATATCGCTTGGTTTAATATCCTTCTCTAATAATATCTTAATGGCTTTACCGGCAGCCAGGCATTCGGCTTTCTTTTCTTCGCTTAACGCTGGATTTGAAGAGGAGTAAGGCAAGCTCATGCCCAATGCTTCGATAGCGGCAGCCATAGTATTAGCCGTATATATGCCGCCGCAGGCACCGGCGCTTGGGCAAGCATTTTTAATTACGCCTATAAAATCTTCAGGAGTAATGTCGCCGGCTATCCTTTTACCTAAAGCCTCAAAAGCCGATACGATGTTCAGATCTTCACCCTTCCAATGGCCCGGTTTAATTGTACCACCGTATACCATTATAGATGGGCGGTTTAACCTGCCCATGGCCATAATTGAGCCCGGCATGTTTTTATCACAGCCCGGCAGGGTAATTAAACCATCATAATATTGTGCGCCTGTTACAGCTTCAATCGAATCGGCAATTATATCACGGCTAACTAACGAGTAACGCATACCTTCGGTACCGTTGCTCATGCCATCGCTCACACCAATAGTGTGGAATATCAACCCAACCAAATCCTCATCCCAAATACCTTTCTTTACAATCTTTGCTAAGTCGTTAAGGTGCATATTACAGGTATTGCCATCATAACCCATACTTGCCACGCCTACCTGCGCTTTTTTCATATCATCATCTGTTAAGCCAATGCCGTATAGCATGGCCTGTGCGGCTGGCTGAGTAGGGTCCTGCGTAAAAGTTTTGCTGTACTTATTTAATTCCACGCCGGTTTTGCTGTTAGATGAACTCATTTTTAGTCTGTATTTTTATTACAGGATTTAGGTTTCCTGTTGGATGTATTTTTGTTTCCCTTAAGATAGGCTAACCCAAAAAAACTGGCAATAGCATATCGTATTTTTTTCAATTAAATACTAAGTATTGATTTATTAGATAAATATATCTATATAATTCTTGAAAAACCAAATAAAACAGAATATAATTTTTAGTGCACTATACCAAAGTTCAAAACGGTATTCGGTATTGATTTTATGCATGCATAGTAAAAGCCAGTTTTTCTGCCTGAAATTCCTGTTGGCTCTAAAAAAATTGTGAAAAAAGGTGGTATTAACGTACCCATTTGCGCACGCTATTTAAATAAAAAAAGGAGCCTTATTGGCTCCCACTTTTTAAACATATATAGTGAACTTTTTCAAGTGGTTGCTTGGTTACAAGCTTGCCATTTTCTCTTCGGCAAGGCGGGCAGCT
>NZ_JBNPWM010000015.1:0-97654 GCF_050433825.1 Mucilaginibacter sp. UYCu711
GCTTATGTTGCACCGCGGAATGAGCTGGAAGCGCAGCTGGCAACCATATGGCAGGAGCTGCTGGGCGTTGATCGTGTCGGCATCCATGATAACTTTTTCGAGCTGGGAGGGCATTCGTTGCTAGTAATGCGGGTTTTAGCTGCTATCCGTAAGGAATTAAACCTACAATTAGTTATAACAAATATCTTTACCCACCCTACAATTGCAGGGTTGAGTGGTTTCTTAAAAATTCAAAAACACGGTTCATTACCACCTATCATAAAGGCAGTTCAAATACGCCCTGCCGATATACCGTTATCCTTCAGTCAGGAGCGTTTATGGTTTATTGACCAGTTGGAGGGGAGTGTGCAGTACCATACTACGGCCGTATTGCGGTTAAAGGGAGCGCTTGATGTAGTTTCGTTATCGTTGGCACTACGAACGATTGTGTTGCGTCACGAGGTATTGCGGACAGTCTACCGAGAGGAAGAGGGCCGGGTTTACCAGTATGTTAACCCGGGCGATGACTGGGAAATGAAGGTGAGCGAAAAGTTGAATTACCAGCAGGATTTAAAAGCGCTTCAGGATTATGTCCAGCAAGTCAGTAAAGTTCCCTTCGATTTAACGTCAGCGGCGATGTTTCGTGCGGAATTGATTCAGTTGGCTACACAGGAACATGTGCTGGTAGTGACGATGCACCATATTGCCTCCGACGCTTGGTCGATGCCAATACTTGTGCAAGAAGTAGCGGCGCTGTACCGCTCCTTTACAGCAGGAGAGGCCTCGCCGCTAGCTCCGCTGCCCTTACAATACACCGATTATTCAGTTTGGCAGCGCGAGTATCTGCAGGGGGAGGTGCTGGCTACCAAGCTTGACTATTGGCGGAGAAAGCTGGAAGGCTCCATGCCTTTGGAACTTCCGTCGGATTATGTGCGGCCGCAGCTAGGGAGCAGTCGTGGAAGCGCATGCAGGTTCAGTATTGATAAAGAATTGTCAACAGCCATCCAGGCTTTGAGCCAGTCAGAGGGAGTGACGCTTTATATGACGCTGCTGGCGGCCTTTAACGTGTTGCTATACCGCTATAGCGGTCAACAGGATATCTGTGTGGGGACCTCTATTGCCGGTCGTCCTCAGCAGGAGCTCGAAAAGCTAATTGGTTTTTTTGTCAATACGCTGGCTCTTCGGACCCAGGTAGCGGGCGAGCTGAGCTTTACCGGTTTACTGCAAGCGGTAAAAGCGACTACGCTGGAAGCTTACAGTCATCAGGATGTTCCTTTTGAAAAAGTCGTAGAGACCGTTGTAAAAGAGCGGGATTCGAATCGGAGCCCACTTTTTCAAGTGATGCTGGTGCTACAAAACACACCGGATACACCTCAGTTAGCGCTGGGGGATTTAATCTTATCAGGCGAAGCTTATGAGCAGACGCTGGTCAAATTTGATCTGACGTTTTTTATTAGCGAAACCAGTCAGGGGCTTCAGGGCACGGTCCAGTATAGCACCGATCTATATAAGGTGGAATCCATTGAGCGGATGATCCGTCATTTTACAGCGCTTTTGCAATCCATTGTAAAACAGCCACAACAAGCTGTTGGCCAGTTGTCAATGATGAATAAGAAAGAGGAAGACCTACTGCTGAATGGATTTAATACCAGTAAGGCCGGTTATCCGCAGGATAAAAACGTGGTATCGTTATTTGAAGAGCAAGCAGCGGGTAGGCCGGACGCGACAGCATTAGTATTTGAAGAGCGGCAGTTTACCTACCAAATGCTTAACGAGCGATCTAATCAACTCGCTTATTACCTTAAGCGTAAAGGGATAGCACCAGGGCAACTGATACCGTTATTGATAGATCGTAGTCCAGAAATGATCATTGGTATATTAGGGATTCTAAAAGCGGGCTGTGCTTATGTTCCTATAGATACGGAATTTCCACAAGATCGTATCGATTACATGGTGGCTGACTGCGGGGCAACGCAGCTTATGCTTGGCAAAGCGCACCGCTCGAAAGTGTCAACTACGACCGGCCTGTCGGTCATTGAATTAGACGGAGGCGACCTGGAAGTACTCAATCAGCAACCGGTAGCTAATCTGCCGGCTGTGATTTCCCCGTCTGATCTTGCCTATGTGATCTATACCTCCGGTTCTACAGGCAGACCCAAAGGAGTGATGATCGAACACGGTAATTTAATTGATTATGTGTATGGGTTAAATGAGCGTATAAATTTAGCATCATGCCAGTCGTTTGCGCTGGTCTCTACGATAGCCACCGACCTGGGCAATACGGTGCTTTACGGTTCCCTGCTGCTGGGCGGATGTTTACACTTGTTTTCCAAGCAGACGGTAAGTGATATAGCGGCGTTACATAGCTATTTTAAGGTACATACGATTGATTGTTTAAAGATCGTTCCATCCCATTGGAAGGCATTGCAGTCGGAGGAGCAAATGTTATTACCTGCTCGATTACTGATTTTTGGCGGAGAAAGCTTACCAGCGGCTATGGTAGCTGGTATCGATCTGTCAAGCTCCAGCTGCAGGATAGTCAATCACTATGGACCTACGGAGACCACTATCGGAAAACTACTGCATGAGCTAAGTTCAGACGGCGATTATAATAGAGTTATCCCCATTGGCAAACCCTTTGGCAATACCCGGGTTTATGTGTTGAGCAAAGAGTTGGCATTATGCCCCATAGGCGTTTCCGGCCAGCTATATATAGGCGGTCAGGGCGTGTCACGAGGGTACGTCAATAACAGTGATTTAACTTACGAGAAGTTTATTCCTAATCCGTACCTTCAGGCAGACAGCCCGGTATTATACAGCACGGGCGACCTGGTCAGTTATCAGGCCGACGGAAATATAGTATTTATAGGTCGTGTGGACGACCAGGTAAAGATTCGGGGGTATCGGGTAGAGCCCGGTGAACTTGAGCGAGCAATAGTACAAAGCGGGCACGTAGCGCAGGCGGTAGTACTTACTGTAGATGATAAACAAGGCAATAAGCAATTGGCAAGCTACATCATTCCTACGGATACTTTTAAGCGGGAAACCTTGTTAACTTATTTAAAAACAGTACTGCCAGATTACATGGTACCCTCGAAGTTGATTGAGTTGACCAGTTTTCCTTTAATGACTAACGGCAAAATAGATAAGAAAGTCTTAGCTATGGTGCAAGAATCCAACGAAACAACTACCGGTTATACGGCTCCGCGTAACGAAACAGAGCAAAGACTAGCCATTATCTGGCAAGAAATCCTGGAGACAGAACAAATAGGAATATATGATGACTTTTTTGAATTGGGGGGGCATTCACTACTAGCTGTACGCCTAATCTCAGCTATTCGTAAATCCCTGCAGACCGAACTGCCCATCAGTGATATATTTGACTATCCAACCATTGAAACCCTGGCTGAAAAACTTAACTCCCAAAATAAGAATATAGCTACAGGTCTTCCTTTAATAGAGATTAGTCAGCCAAGACCCGGAAAGATACCATTATCATTCAGTCAGGAACGATTATGGTTTATTGACCGGTTGGAGGGGAGCTTAGCCTATCACATACCAACAGTAATGCGCTTAAATGGCCAACTTGATATTGAGGCATTGGCTTATGCAATGAAGGCTATCATCCATCGCCATGAGGTATTACGTACAGTGATCGTCGAAGAAGACGGGCAGGCTTACCAATGTATAAACCCAGGTGATGATTGGCAATTGAATATCATAGCTGGTGTAGCATATCAGTCTGACAGTATCGGGTTGAAAACCACTATTGATAGACTGATTAGGGCGCCTTTTAATCTTTCTACTGATGCGATGCTTCGGGCCGATTTGATTGTCTTAAACGATACCGAACAGGTGTTAGTTCTGACGCTACACCATATCGCTTCTGATGGCTGGTCACGATCAATACTTATCCGTGAACTAACCGAACTCTATCATGCTCATAAAGACAACCGACATTCCCTATTGCCTGCCCTACCTTTACAATATGCGGATTATGCGATTTGGCAACGAGAATACTTACAGGGCGCACTCTTAAAAGAAAAGTTAGCTTATTGGAAATCTAAATTAGATGGATTGAAACCTTTGCAGCTGGCAACGGATTACGGTCGACCCGTTGTTCAAAGTCATAAGGGCGCGCTCTTTGGTTTCCGGGTCGATCGGGAGTTGTCTGAAGCCGTGCAAACCTTAAGCACAAAACAAGGGACTACCTTGTATATGACATTGCTTACTGCTTTTAAGGTAATGCTATATAGATATACTGGTCAGTCGGACATTTGTGTAGGCACGCCTGTCGCCGGCCGTCAAATAGCGGAAGTAGAAGGTTTGATAGGATTCTTTTTAAATACATTAGCCATACGAACTGAGATACCCGACAACATAATATTTTCTGACTTATTACAACATATAAAGGTGGGCACCTTGGAAGCTTTTAATTACCAGGACGTCCCCTTTGAAAAAGTAGTGGAAGAGATAGTTAAGGAACGAGATATAAGTCAGAATCCGTTGTTTCAAGTCATGTTTGTATTACAAAATACACCAGATATACCCCAAGTAGACCTTGGCGAATTAACGTTGGCTGTAGAGCGCCATAATCACTCCGATTCAAAATTTGATTTAACCTTTAATGTCACAGCTACCACGTCCGGACTTAATGTGTTAATAGAGTACCGCACTGAATTGTTCACCGAAGAAACCATTCGCCGGATGCAAAGCCACTTTACTGAATTGTTAAGTTCAATTATCCGTTTTCCAGAACTGCCTATAAGTAAATTACCCATCATTGGCCACGCCGAATTAAATACTTTGTTAATTGATTTTAATGGCAGGGAAATAGATTTTTCGAACGAACCGAATGTTATTAACTTAATTGAAGAACAAGTAGAGAACAATCCCGACGCAACAGCGATCCTATATGGTGAACAGCGCCTGAGCTACAGGGAACTAAATAATCGTGCAAATCAACTCAGTATTTATTTAAGAAATAAAGGAATTAAAGCAGAAACATTGGTGCCAATTTGCATCGAACGAAGTCCTGAACTAATTGTTGGCCTACTTGCGATTTTAAAAGCGGGCGGCGCCTATGTGCCAATTGATCCTACTTATCCGCAAGAACGAATTCTTTTTATGATCGCAGATATCAATTCGGGCTTCGTAGTTAGCACCTCCGCCCATAAACAAACGTTTAGAAGTGTAGCAGACCTTCAGGTGATTAATTTGGATCAGTTGCACCTTGACAAAATAAAGGAAGAACAAATCGAAAATCATACAAGTTTAATCCCGCTTGAGCAATTAGCGTATGTAATCTATACCTCTGGCTCGACCGGCCGGCCTAAGGGTGTAATGATCGAGCATCGGAACCTCTTAAACCTCGTGCAATGGCACAAGCGAGAATACGAAGTGGCTGCATCAAGCTGCGCGACTGCGATGTCCGGAATCAGTTTCGACGCTTTTGGCTGGGAAATCTGGCCGTACCTGTGTTGCGGCGCATCCATTTTGATTCTCAACGATGAACAACGAAGAATCAGTATGGATTTGTTGGCTAAGTTCCATGATCATAACATTACCCATAGCTTTATTCCTACCGCCTTAGCCAGGGACTTTGTAGCGATCACTAGGAATAAGCCCCTCTCGTTGAAGTATCTGCTTACCGGCGGGGATAAACTGCCCGGGCTGAATTTTCGGGAGTTGTCTTATTCATTCGTCAATAATTACGGTCCCACCGAAAATACGGTTGTTTCAACGAACTACAAAGTATCAAACGAAAAAGCAGTTCCTCCTATTGGTAAGCCAATCGTAAATACTAAAATCTATATCTTAGACAAAGAAAGGCAGATTGTTCCAATCGGCATTCCTGGTGAATTGTATATCGGGGGGGCGCAGGTAGGGCGGGGCTATCTAAATCGTCCGGAATTTACGATAGCAAATTTCACAGCAAATCCATTTGTTGAGGATGACAAAAACCAACTTTATAGATCCGGAGATCTGGGCCGTTGGCTGCCCGATGGCAATATCGAATACTTAGGTAGAGTAGACAATCAGATCAAACTTCGCGGTTACAGGATCGAACTCGGAGAAATCGAAAGTGTCCTGATACAAAGTGATATGGTTAAACAAGCAGTAGTTGTTTTAAAAGAGGATCATATTGGTAATCAAAAACTGGTAGCTTATGTGGTGCCAGAATTTTCCTTTGACAGACAAGATATGGAGTTATACCTCGAGCGTAAGCTTCCGAGATATATGATCCCTACAGTCTGGTTAACCATAGATCATATACCAATTAATTCTAATGGCAAAGTGGATCCAAAGGCTTTACCTGAACCAAATTCAAGTGAAGTATATTCGCAAATTTATGTGGCGCCACGCAACGACTTGGAGCAAAAGCTGGCTGACATCTGGCAAAAACTATTAGGTGTTGAACGCGTAGGTATAAACGACAATTTCTTTGAATTGGGAGGACATTCTCTTTTGGCCATGCGATTAGCTTCATATATTGAAAAGGAATTACAGGTCACCGTTCCAATCCAGTTATTATTCCAATTTGCTTCTGTTAGTGCATTAAGTAAGTATTGGGAATTACAATCCTCAGCCGAATCAAAAGAAAAAAACACAATATCTTTTAAAGTTTTAGACGTATAATTGTTAAGATATTTGTACTCCACCTCGCTGGTATAGGAATGGGTTAGGAGTCACTACAGGTTACGGAATGGAGAAAACGTTTATTAAAGTTTTAGAGTTATTATACTTTGCGAAACAGCAGAAAGTGGATGTCATTTTAAATGATGATCGGCTTCAGTTGAAAGTACCTGAGGGTCAAGATATTGATGGAGATTTATTGCGTGAAATAAAAGGCAACAAAGAAGCGATTATAAGTTTTTTACGGAATGAAGATTGGAAATTAAAGCCTTTCAGCAATGTGGTAAAAAAGCTGGATAGAGGACTTCTACGCCGGATACCGTTATCCTTCAGTCAGGAGCGTTTATGGTTTATTGACCAGTTGGAGGGGAGTGTGCAGTACCATACTACGGCCGTATTGCGGTTAAAGGGAGCGCTTGATGTAGTTTCGTTATCGTTGGCACTACGAACGATTGTGTTGCGTCACGAGGTATTGCGGACAGTCTACCGAGAGGAAGAGGGCCGGGTTTACCAGTATGTTAACCCGGGCGATGACTGGGAAATGAAGGTGAGCGAAAAGTTGAATTACCAGCAGGATTTAAAAGCGCTTCAGGATTATGTCCAGCAAGTCAGTAAAGTTCCCTTCGATTTAACGTCAGCGGCGATGTTTCGTGCGGAATTGATTCAGTTGGCTACACAGGAACATGTGCTGGTAGTGACGATGCACCATATTGCCTCCGACGCTTGGTCGATGCCAATACTTGTGCAAGAAGTAGCGGCGCTGTACCGCTCCTTTACAGCAGGAGAGGCCTCGCCGCTAGCTCCGCTGCCCTTACAATACACCGATTATTCAGTTTGGCAGCGCGAGTATCTGCAGGGGGAGGTGCTGGCTACCAAGCTTGACTATTGGCGGAGAAAGCTGGAAGGCTCCATGCCTTTGGAACTTCCGTCGGATTATGTGCGGCCGCAGCTAGGGAGCAGTCGTGGAAGCGCATGCAGGTTCAGTATTGATAAAGAATTGTCAACAGCCATCCAGGCTTTGAGCCAGTCAGAGGGAGTGACGCTTTATATGACGCTGCTGGCGGCCTTTAACGTGTTGCTATACCGCTATAGCGGTCAACAGGATATCTGTGTGGGGACCTCTATTGCCGGTCGTCCTCAGCAGGAGCTCGAAAAGCTAATTGGTTTTTTTGTCAATACGCTGGCTCTTCGGACCCAGGTAGCGGGCGAGCTGAGCTTTACCGGTTTACTGCAAGCGGTAAAAGCGACTACGCTGGAAGCTTACAGTCATCAGGATGTTCCTTTTGAAAAAGTCGTAGAGACCGTTGTAAAAGAGCGGGATTCGAATCGGAGCCCACTTTTTCAAGTGATGCTGGTGCTACAAAACACACCGGATACACCTCAGTTAGCGCTGGGGGATTTAATCTTATCAGGCGAAGCTTATGAGCAGACGCTGGTCAAATTTGATCTGACGTTTTTTATTAGCGAAACCAGTCAGGGGCTTCAGGGCACGGTCCAGTATAGCACCGATCTATATAAGGTGGAATCCATTGAGCGGATGATCCGTCATTTTACAGCGCTTTTGCAATCCATTGTAAAACAGCCACAACAAGCTGTTGGCCAGTTGTCAATGATGAATAAGAAAGAGGAAGACCTACTGCTGAATGGATTTAATACCAGTAAGGCCGGTTATCCGCAGGATAAAAACGTGGTATCGTTATTTGAAGAGCAAGCAGCGGGTAGGCCGGACGCGACAGCATTAGTATTTGAAGAGCGGCAGTTTACCTACCAAATGCTTAACGAGCGATCTAATCAACTCGCTTATTACCTTAAGCGTAAAGGGATAGCACCAGGGCAACTGATACCGTTATTGATAGATCGTAGTCCAGAAATGATCATTGGTATATTAGGGATTCTAAAAGCGGGCTGTGCTTATGTTCCTATAGATACGGAATTTCCACAAGATCGTATCGATTACATGGTGGCTGACTGCGGGGCAACGCAGCTTATGCTTGGCAAAGCGCACCGCTCGAAAGTGTCAACTACGACCGGCCTGTCGGTCATTGAATTAGACGGAGGCGACCTGGAAGTACTCAATCAGCAACCGGTAGCTAATCTGCCGGCTGTGATTTCCCCGTCTGATCTTGCCTATGTGATCTATACCTCCGGTTCTACAGGCAGACCCAAAGGAGTGATGATCGAACACGGTAATTTAATTGATTATGTGTATGGGTTAAATGAGCGTATAAATTTAGCATCATGCCAGTCGTTTGCGCTGGTCTCTACGATAGCCACCGACCTGGGCAATACGGTGCTTTACGGTTCCCTGCTGCTGGGCGGATGTTTACACTTGTTTTCCAAGCAGACGGTAAGTGATATAGCGGCGTTACATAGCTATTTTAAGGTACATACGATTGATTGTTTAAAGATCGTTCCATCCCATTGGAAGGCATTGCAGTCGGAGGAGCAAATGTTATTACCTGCTCGATTACTGATTTTTGGCGGAGAAAGCTTACCAGCGGCTATGGTAGCTGGTATCGATCTGTCAAGCTCCAGCTGCAGGATAGTCAATCACTATGGACCTACGGAGACCACTATCGGAAAACTACTGCATGAGCTAAGTTCAGACGGCGATTATAATAGAGTTATCCCCATTGGCAAACCCTTTGGCAATACCCGGGTTTATGTGTTGAGCAAAGAGTTGGCATTATGCCCCATAGGCGTTTCCGGCCAGCTATATATAGGCGGTCAGGGCGTGTCACGAGGGTACGTCAATAACAGTGATTTAACTTACGAGAAGTTTATTCCTAATCCGTACCTTCAGGCAGACAGCCCGGTATTATACAGCACGGGCGACCTGGTCAGTTATCAGGCCGACGGAAATATAGTATTTATAGGTCGTGTGGACGACCAGGTAAAGATTCGGGGGTATCGGGTAGAGCCCGGTGAACTTGAGCGAGCAATAGTACAAAGCGGGCACGTAGCGCAGGCGGTAGTACTTACTGTAGATGATAAACAAGGCAATAAGCAATTGGCAAGCTACATCATTCCTACGGATACTTTTAAGCGGGAAACCTTGTTAACTTATTTAAAAACAGTACTGCCAGATTACATGGTACCCTCGAAGTTGATTGAGTTGACCAGTTTTCCTTTAATGACTAACGGCAAAATAGATAAGAAAGTCTTAGCTATGGTGCAAGAATCCAACGAAACAACTACCGGTTATACGGCTCCGCGTAACGAAACAGAGCAAAGACTAGCCATTATCTGGCAAGAAATCCTGGAGACAGAACAAATAGGAATATATGATGACTTTTTTGAATTGGGGGGGCATTCACTACTAGCTGTACGCCTAATCTCAGCTATTCGTAAATCCCTGCAGACCGAACTGCCCATCAGTGATATATTTGACTATCCAACCATTGAAACCCTGGCTGAAAAACTTAACTCCCAAAATAAGAATATAGCTACAACTGTGTTTAAATCGCTTATTCCTATAAAACGCACGGGGAATAAACGTCCACTCTATATTGTCTGTGGCACGGGGGGGACGATATATACTTTTAAGCAGTTTGTCAATTTATTAGACCAACAACAACCCGTTTATGGCTTGCAACAACCGGAACTGGACGAACTGAATGACTTTCCGATTACCATTGAAGAAATTGCCACAAAATATATCGCTGAAATATTGATTCAAAACCCTAACGGTCCGTATGCGCTTTCCGGACATTGTGTTGGGGGAATCATTGCTTTTGAAATGGCGAAACAGCTCAGGCAAATGGGAAAAGAAGTAATATTGCTGGCCATATTGGATACGGTGCTTCAACTCGAACAAAAATATAGCCGAAGCACCTTGAAAAATTTATACCATATACCTGCTATAGCAAAAAAAGAAATTCTGAAAATATTTACTGCTACCGGATTTCAATTTTTTCTCTGGAGTAAACATACTAGGCAAGCGATTAATTACCGGATAAGAAATGCCAATTATTTAAAAACAAAAATGCGAAGCAACAAAGACCACGCCCCGCAAGAAGTTATATTGGAAACATTCGATGAAATATCCAGGAAGTATAAAAGAGCAGCTCAGACTTATCAAATCACGCCTTACAATGGAAACCTTTTAGTGTTTTATGCCAAAGAACATTATTACTTTCTCGATAAAAGTAATAACATTCGCTACAAAAAGATTTCCCTAGATAAAAGGGTGAAAGATAGCTGGAAACAACATGCTAGTACAGTAGAAATTTATGAAGTGGAAGGTGAACATTCTGAAATTTTTGATCCAATACATGCGACCGATTTTGCAAAAATAATACAGCATCATTTAAATAAGGGTGGCGTTTAATTCTTTCATTTAATCACCGGCATTATTAATAAATAACCAGTTACTTAAATTATTAATCCATTGATAGTACATGATTAAGAATATATGGAACAATGTGTTTAAATCTGAAGGCGATCCTCTAAAAAAGACGGAAAGGTTAACTATGAAGGATAGGTTGCTCGCCTATCGAAATTTACCCCGATTTTTCCAATTAATATGGGCAACAAATGGGTGGTTGACGTTTGCGGATGGAATCATACGCCTCGTGCAATCAATTTTACCGTTGATTATTCTTCAGATTGGTAAGCGTATTATCGATCAAGTAGTTTTGATAACTCACGATAGTTCGCTCCCCCAAAGCACATTATGGAAGTTGGTTGTCGTTGAGTTTTCTTTAATAATCTGCATTACTATATTGAGTAAGCTGACCACGCTAATAGAAGATCTGTTGGCCGAGCTGCTCACTAATCGTACGAGTATGATGATTATGTCTCATGCAGCAACTTTAGATCTTATTCATTTTGAAAATTCAGCATTTTATGATAAGCTTGAGAGAGCTCGTCAACAAAGTTTTGGCAGGGCTACGCTTTTATCGCTAATTTTCAGTCAAATCCAGGATGTCATTACTTTGCTTTCGTATGTAACGATTTTAATTGCCTTTAATCCTTGGCTTATCCTGATTTTGTCAATTTCCATTTTACCGTCCTTTTTGGGGGAGGCTTATTTTAACTCAAAAAATTATTCCCTTATTCGCAGTCAGACACATGGACGTAGAGAATTAGATTATCTCAGTTTCATTGGAAGTAGCGACGCAACGGCAAAGGAGGTTCGATTATATAATCTCGCTGGGTTCTTTATTGAACGTTTCCGCACAATATCCGTAAGGTTTTATAAAGCCAAACGGAAACTTGGAATTGACCGGTCTGTTTTAGGAGCGTTGCTAAATATACCCGGAGCTGTCGGTTTTTACATATCTTTTGTTTATATCATAAAACAAGTTCTAAGCGGACGGCTCACCTTGGGTGGATTAACATTTTTGTTAGGAACTATTAGACAATTAGGCACCTTGTCTCAAAACATTGCTAAGCGATTTAGCACCATTGCTCAGGGGGCGATTTACCTCCAGGATTTTTTTAACTTTTTTGAAATTAAGCCAACAATCGGATTTCCGGTTAATGCGCGCCCTTTTCCGAATCCGATGAAAACAGGATTTTGTTTTGAAAATGTCGGATTTCAATACTTAAATTCCGGGCGTTGGGCCAACCGTAATCTCAATTTTACGCTGCGACCAGGTGAGAAGTTAGCGCTAGTCGGCGAAAATGGAGCCGGCAAGACTACTTTAGTAAAGCTCCTAGTCCGGTTATATGACCCTACCGAAGGACGTATACTGTTGGATGGATTTGATTTAAAAGAATATGATATAGATGATATTCGTTTACACATGGGAATTATTTTCCAAGATTTTCTACGCTATCAGCTTACTGCTGCTGAAAATATCGCGGTTGGAAATTTGGCGGAAATCGAAAATGAAAAATTAATCATTCAGTCCGCCAAACAAAGCCTTGCACATAGTATTATCGACAAACTGCCTGGGAAGTATCAACAAACGTTAGGGCTTAATTTTAAGAATGGAATTGAATTATCCGGTGGTGAGTGGCAAAAGATCGCTTTAGCAAGAGCTTATATGCGCAATGCCCAAATAGTAATTTTAGACGAACCTACCGCTGCTTTAGACGCCAGGTCAGAGGCGGAAGTTTTCCAGCGATTCTCAGAGGCCGCGAATCAAAAAACGGCAGTCATTATTTCCCACAGATTCAGCACCGTTCGCATGGCTGATCGAATCATGGTCTTGGAAAAAGGAGAGATATTAGAGATCGGAAGCCATAATGAATTATTGCTCAACAATGGACGTTATGCGGAATTATTTACACTACAAGCTGCAGGATACCGGTAATTGCTCCTGACCGGCATTTTAGCAGCTCCTAAATTAGTAGGTTTATTAATTATGGTGCCCAATGATTGCAGATTGCTACGGAATTACAAAATGGTCTATTTAGAAACATTATTTTTAATCATATAATGAAAAAATCTAGGCCAAGCACCAGCAAACGGTGTATTTTCAATGACTTGCGTCAAAATATTGAAGGAATGTAACCAACTGAACGGTGCAATGCCGAACAATTTTACCTCTAATATTTGTGGAGTCGGTAATTTGGACAACAAATGTCAACAGCTGTTTCCATTTTCAGTAAAACGAAATAGAAGTATTATAATACTTTCCCTTTAGGAACTGTTTTGAACTTGTGCGCCCTTTAAGTCCTTAATTAGTAATGCGACTAAGTGTGGCTGTCGATATCATTGAGCTGGGGTATAATGCGAAAAGATTTACAAACACCAGTCCTGGCTTGTAAACCTTTCGCCTTAATGAATTCCTATTAGTTAATCGTTTACCTATTAGTTTAAGTTCGTACTCATTTTTGCTCTTGACTTTTTGTTGGTAAAAATAGCACGGTCTCTTACACTCACACCCGATTTTTCCTCGCTCGACGACTCGTCAACTTTATGCGGAGATTCCACGTTATTTTTGATTTGATAAGATTCAGTTTTCTTATGAGTAGCAGTCAAGATGCTTGAACCGAGATTATACGTCAGTGATATCCCGCCAAAGAAATTGCCATTAATTGTGTTTTTAAAAAGTTGACCGTTAATCAAATTCTTCCCGGTAACCGTATATAAATTGTAAAGACCACCCGTCGCTTTCAAAAGGAAATCAGACTTTCTCAGGCCGATATGTAAAGCACCATAACTGCTTGAGGCATAATTTGCTTTAACGTCGCCATTAATAAGCATTTGAGTAGCTTCCTGTAAACTATAGACACCGTTAGGGTGAGCTCTCATATAATCCCTCGACCACTGACTGTTGCCTATTTGTCCACTACCATTTTTCGTTATCGTTCTATTTCCTATGCCGGTATTGTTAGTTTCGCCCGCATACTCCGCGTCTAAAATAAAGTGTGAACCCTTACCTTGCTCTGTTTTTCCAAGACCAAAATCGATGAGGTGGATAAGCAATGAATAACGATAGTAAGTCATACCTTGCGATAAATCAAAAAATCGAATGTTAGGTTCCTCGTTGTTTTTAGGGGTTGTGATATAGGTTGCATCAACACTCAATAAAAAAGCACTAACGTTCAGTCCCGCATGGCCACCCCAAGTGATGTAGGTGTTTTTAAATTGCGGAACAGCACCCAGCGGTCCCGGAGTAGTGCTGTTATCATAACCGACACTCCGGTTACCTAGTCCCAGAATGACACCAAATTGCGGAAAAAAAAATGGTTTTAGCCCTCTTTTCAACATTTTGGCCGTGTTGGAAAAATAAATATCTGATGCAAGTCTAATTTCCACGCCGTTTTCAGCTACGCGGGAACCTTTTTGATCAATGGCTAAACCATTTAAAATTTCCGGCACAAAATCAACCGCATCAAAAGATGCCCGGTATTCAGTATGCCGGCTTCCGACGCTGATCCTTGGGTTAAATAAAAGCACATTGGTTGATTGTTGTACATTTACCGTATTATAATAATTAACTATATTTTCACCCACCTGGCGATTGGACAATTGATTCAATGTCAAATAAACTTTCGGAGTTATAATGACCGGCGCTTCCGGCGCCGAAACTGCCACCAAAACAAGGTCTGCAAATGTCATGGAAACCGTTTTATTTTTTCCATAACCTAACGATTTTAATTTTTCAGTCCCATGGTCAGTTAATTCATTTAAACGTTTGGGGGTAAACCCTTTGGTGTCTGCTGCAACAACTTGTCCTTTGCCTTGCAATAAATAGCGGAATAATTTTATAGCATCCCGCTCGCCATAATGTAACGCCGTAAGCATCATTAGTTCCATGGCTTTATCAGCAGCATTTTGTTTTAGCTGATCCGGATTAATTACCTGATTTTCTGTTAGTAACACAGGTCCTAGATTTCCCGGTACATTTGTGTCAAAAAACAAGCTGTTTTTTAAACCTTTAATAACCAGACTTTCTTGCCCTTTGCTCAAATCATTCGTCAGATCAGCTATTAATTTGATACTTTGCGGGTGGTTTTTGATATCTTCTTCCTGCAGACGCATAAGTTCGAAGAGTGCCTGTCTATAATTAGTGTTGGCTGTTTCCTTTGAAATTTGATCGCTTGGATAAGTACGGGCCCTAAATTCCTCAACGGCAAGTTTTTCTGCTTTTGCTTTATCGTTAGAAGTACCTTGCGCTCGCGACAATAATTTCCCAATTTTAAGAGTGCTGCCGTCAAAGTCCGTAATTTGCAAGTCAGGCGTTTCCCGCATTTCACGGGTCGCCGAAGTAATAGTGATGGTATTATTAAGCTTGGTACCGTAGTCGCGAGCCATATATGCCTGGTAAACATTCTCCTTCCATTGTGGTAAGTCATTTGCTAGCGTAGCCGGTTTTGAACCTATTATAGCGCGAAGGTTTTTCAACACCAGTGGGTTCTGCGCCGAAAAAACGTTCGATTCTTTGTCAGTATGGAAAATGATAATTTTACCGTGGGGCAGGTAACTATTGACTAATTCAAATAAAGCAACTACACCATTTACTTTTTGTTTGGCAAAATATGCAAGATCTTCCTCGCTGAACAAGTTTTCCAGCAGAATACCTTGTTGGGCATTATATTTTGTAGTATCTGACAACAGTTCGGCTGCTTTAACAGCGGCGCCAACCATCCGAGAATCTGCTTGATAGGGTTGCTGATAACGTTTATACACGGTTAAAGCCGCGTCCGGTGCGCGTCTTAATTTCACGGTGTCTTGCGGAGCCCGGTAGTTAGGTCGGTTTTGGCCGTCGGCATTCAAAGAGATACCGATTAAACCAATAATTGCGATTATTAGTACCGTGTTTAGGCAAGTTTTAGCGCAATCTTTATTAAGTAAATGTTTTTCCATAATATTTAACTCGTTTATATTCAGACAATGGGAAACAAAGATACACATATAATGGCCTTTGTTCCGGATTAAAACAACAAATTAATAATACCGTTTTTCGCAAATTGTTTTACTTGAAATAAATATTAAATAAGATGTTTAAGGCAATGATGCTCGAGCAAACCGTAGACATTGCTGCCACAAACTGTTCACGAATACAGATTACTTAAAATATTGCTTAAATGGGGAGACTATAATAGGCTATGTGAACTTAAGTATTTGCCGAAGTTATATGATAAAGCAATCTCATGAGTCGAAAAATTTGTCCCGCCGAGATTGTTGGAAGCTACTCCAAACTGATAACTATAGCCAACGCTGAATTTAGCTAATCCTACTGATAAAATACCCGCCAATTTGTTATTAGATTTCAAATCAAGCCCCATCCCCAGCACTCTGTTAAAGAAGAATGTGCCGGAAACCTCAGACATTATTGGAGATCCACTGACATAAGTAAATAGCCCGGCTGGTTTAAAATCGATTCCTTGCGAAATATTCAGTAAACAAGCGGCAGTAAAGTTATAACGGTTTTTAAAATACAATTTATCATCAATAGAGGCACTTCCAAGTGACTTAATTGAAAATTCCGGCATTGATAGACCCACATAAAAATTATTGGTATAGAGCATTATACAAAAGCCGACATTAGGTTGATTTTTCCGGACATCATTAACAAATAAAGGATCACTGGAATCAAGACTGGAATAATTGGCAACATACCTTCGAATTCCCGCGTTTATAGCAACTCCAAGCCGATAGTTTTGCGAAAGTTGCACAGACTTGGCATAGAATGCGTTAACTTCGGTTAATTCTTCCACTGCCAGTTGACTATCCATGACAGTTAGGCCAGTCGCGCTGTTTATGGATTCAATGGGTATCTGTGCATTGAATGTAAAAGTGGTTGGCGAACCTGGAAGATTAATCCATTGTTTTTTTATTGTACTTGTGATTGAACCGTTTTCACTTAATAACGAATAAGCCGAGTTTATTGGTGTAAGATTATTCATATATTGGGATGAACTGTAATAATCTTGGGCTTGTACCTGACCAAAAGTAACTAGAGTGATCAAGATTAAATAAAATTTTGATGCTGCGCAGTTAAATGTGAGGTTTCTCATCTTTAATAATAAAGTAAATCAAAATACTAAATGGTTTAGGAAAGCAATTCATACTATGAGTTCCTTAACCTTTTTTCTTCTACGTACTGCCACAAGCGAAAGTTACGTTTGCGAAATATAGTGAGATTGTTTTCTCTTGTTGCGTTTCGAACTGGGCGATTATCGAAATCTGTAGATTACTAGAGCGAATCAGTAAAAAATTTGATGGTGGGTTGGAAATTTACATTTACACGGAAACAAAATTATAACATTTAGTACCAGCTAATGCGTGACCATTGAACTATGAACAAACATTATTGTAGTCGGTAATTTCATATACGGAATTTGGCAACAATATTCATCCTGGGTTTGACTAACCAAACTAGCAATGGAAATATGTAATTTATAAAATATTAATCTCTGCAAACCTATAGCTGATGCCTAAACCAATAATCCTATTCTTTGAGTAAGGTGTAGAATTAACATTGGATAGATTGCGAAGGCCAAACGTATATTCTGCTTTCATACTTATGCGTTCAAACTCATAACCCATTAGGAAATTAAATCCAAAATCATGATTGCGAATATTTTCTTGTAAAGAACCGAAGTAAAGATCGTAATCGTGATGGTCAACATTTTGACCCTTAATAAGGGTATTGCCTGAATTTTTTCCTTCTAACCCGTAACCAAAGTAAGGCCCGGCGCCGAAAAAGATTTTACCCTCTCCTATATTGACCCGATATACCATATCGATAGGAAAAAGCAGGTAGCGCAGGGTAATCCTATTGCTGATCGTGCCGGTAGACCCGTTAACCTCGATTGAAGAAAGATTATTCCCCCCGTTTGTGCTAAATATTATCCTGGGTTGAATTGCAAAATTCGAGAACGTAATGTCGACCATGCTTCCGAAATAATAGCCGTTTAGTGCGGAAGAACTTAAATGAGTGTTATTCCCATAAATGAATTGTGACGAATTGACACCGCCTTCAAGATTAAAAAAAACCTTTTGGGCGCGTGTTGTTTGGAATCCAATGAGGATAGTTATAAATGTGATAATTGTTTTCATTGATAAAGGTTATAAATCTCAATAATATTAGAGCCGCTATACCCCTTCTTTGGTGTTTAACTAATCTAATAGTGCTACTTATCCAACGATATTTTAATCTAAAATATTAAAATTCTTTATAATATCAATAGCATTTATTTTTATAAGGTACTTAAATAATAAAAGTGATGATGAGTGAAGTGCGCTTACCCCACAATTAAAGCAGTAAGTTCTTTGCGTAAGGTATAAGTAGCCAAATGGCCTGTATAATCACAATTATAATCATGCTGGTAAGAATATTGTTCTTTTGTCAAAGGGCGATTGTTTTGTATGAGATTAATAACCGAAGTTTAGCTTTGGTCGTGTTTCAACGGCGCCAGCAAGAAAATGTTGCATTATTTCCCTTAGAAATCTATGCAGCAATTATGAAACTAAAGCTAAAAAAACCTCTTTTGAAACGATGCTAAGATACAACGGGAAAGCTGTTTGTTAATAAGCATTTTCTTCACCCCTCACAGCGTTCCAGACTGTTAAGAATATAATTTTCATATCTAGTAAAAATGACCAATTTTCCAGGTACCAAACATCAGCTTCAACTCTGAGCAGCATTGCTTGTGTGGTTTTTGTTTCGCCGCGTAAACCGTTGACCTGTGCAAAGCCGGTTATCCCGGGTTTAAGAAAATGCCTGACCATAAACTTGTCGATAAGTTGGGCGTACTGTTTAGTGTGATTTATCATGTGTGGCCGGGGGCCAACAACCGACATGTTGCCGATAAGTACATTAAAAAATTGTGGCAGTTCATCTAAACTGGTTCGCCGTAAAAAAGCGCCCAGCGCTGTTATCCGGTTATCATTTTTAGTTGCTTGCTTTTTATGAGAATCGGCATTAACAAGCATGCTTCTAAATTTAAAGCATTTAAAAGGTTTATTATCTCGCCCGGATCTTGTTTGAACGAAAAATATTGGACCTTTTGAACCTAATTTTATTAAAATTGCTAATATCGGGAAAACCCAACTTAAAATAAATATAATAACAAATAATGAAAAGGCAAAATCAAATATTCGCTTTACGATCCTATTCAGCATATTTTCTAATGGCTCTGGACGGATTGATATCACTGAAATGTGTCCGAAGTTTTCAATAAGGGTGGGTCGTTTTGCAAAATCAAAATATTCAGGTACGAACTTAAATCGTATCAAGTTTTTGTCAGCCTCTAGCATTAACTCTTCAATACGGGTTGCATCCGTGGTTGGCAATGCGCAAAAAATTTCATTAATATTATTCGCTATAACGTATGGCATACACTCGTGTATCCTGCCTTTATAATTGCGAAATTTGCCCTCCGTTTCAGAATTATCATCAAACACACCCATTAATTGGTAACCTGACTCATCGTTGGTTTCAAAGAAGTGATACAGATCGTGTCCAGCCCTTCCCGCACCAAGCATAACAAAAGTTCGTTTACCTATCAAAGCGTTACGTTCACTTTTACGAAAGCTTAAAAAAACAAGTTTCCAAAGGCTTAGTAAAAAGCCGAATAATGCTAATGAGTAAAACAAAAATTCTCCGGTTACCAAAAATGGATTGTTGGTAATTAATAAAAGAGCTGTAATGCTTATCAAACTAAAAAATAGGAAATAAGTCTTTATAACTCCCCTATAGGTTTTAATAGAATCTTTTATCAAAACCTGTTCATACAATCCTGCAATATTTGCAGCAAAAAACCATATTAAATTAAAAAACAGGACTACGGGTAGGTAACGATTACTAGTTCCAAACAAAAATTTATTGACTGAGAAAATATATACGGAAATCATACTTAAGTTCAGTAAAATATAATCTACACAAAAATTAATTGCCTTAAACAAAGTGGTATATCTGTTATTCATGTTATAATTTGCTTCCTTTGTTATGTTTGATATTTTTTACAACTAACTATCGCAAATATGGTAATTATTAGACGTTAATAATGGGATTTTTTTAACAAATACATCGCGTTGTGATTAGTCTACCACGATAGAAGGGAAGCGGACTACAGGAAGGAAGTAATCGACCTGTTCAATCTGAAAAAATGCTTGATATATCGTCTGTTATTACATATTTAAAGGCACCCAACCGGAAGTTATTGACAATGTTCCGGAAGGTCGGCAGGTTATCAATCGAAATCACCGTTTGCTGCCAACTTTAGGAACCCTAATTTGAACACTTTTGGCGTGCGGAGTTTGCTATCTAAGTTGACAGTATAGTTTGATTGTTCCATTTACGTTAAGTGGTTATGATTGATGATAAACTAATAAGACATCTCATCCTGCACAACATGTTTGGTGAAGATGAACTTTTTTAGAGTGCCGCCGATAAAACCGGTGCCAAGTCAAGGTATTTATAATCGGATAAACAGTTTAGATGGGTAATGTTGAATTTAAGTAGTATCAAATACTCCATTCTATGCCGTCATTTTTAAAGTAGAGGATTATCCTTGATGGAGGTTATGCAAATTGTAACCAATTCTTGTCTAGCTTCACTGGCAGTTTGAGTTGCTGCCGGGAGTTAACAGCGGTTGCGAAAATGTAAAATTTCTAATTTGATTGTGAGATGTATTTACCTATAATGTCGTATATTTAGCATGCAAGTGTAGGGTGAAAAAAAATTATTTGACGGTATTTGCTTTTAACATAGCTGAAATGAAAAAAATAAATTCAATAATTGAAAAAGTTAAGGTCAGCCGTACCGCTTATTGCAAAGAAAAATGCGGCCTTATGACGTCAATGCCTGATGTTGTATTTGAAATCAAACAGAATATAGTTGAAGCTTATAATCTTTCAGGCAACGAGGTTAATAAAACAGAAATAACACCAGATCATCTTAATTTAAAGTATAATTGGGCATTATTTTTCCATGTTTTGAGAGAGGATTAATCTATTACGCATTGCGCAGCTAAATCCCATAATAGCAATGTAATAAGATTCTATTGGATATAAAGGATTGATAATGACTGAGCGTGGCAGACCTGTGCTGGGTGAGAGTAACTACTAAATCTAAGCGAGAGCGTTTTTAGGTTCGGTAGAATTACCTGATTACATTTCGAACTTATCGGGCGAACAGCAGCTAAGTTAAAACCGAAGGGGAAAAGGGCAGTCATTGTTTGTTCCGCTAGAAAGTAAATCGAGGGAGTATGCCAGCGTGTTAATATGATGATGATGGGGCGATTTGGAATAGTTGCGTTTAGGCTATTAACGCTTTATAATTACGACTAATAGCTGTATTATTACTCCGAATAGCGCTGCGTACGCCGCATACCGAGCCCATTTGGCCGTTTCCCTTGTAACGTCAACCGATTCCTTTGCAATCCGTACAGCTGTAATATTGATTTCGGCTGATTTCCTATTTTCTTGTAATGATTTGAAGTTATAAAAGGCTGTAGCTGTAGCGTTATGAAGTTCCCCACTTCGAAGCACGTTAATACCCTCACTAGTCAAAGCCATTAGGGCGTCCGATGTTGATTTTACTAATCCTATCAAATTCAGGTACACCAATTCTTTATCAAGCGTTTTTACGTATTCTATATACTCAATTTTCCATGAGTATTCTTCTTGGGAATGTTCCAAAACTTTCTGGGTTAATAAACCTGTTAAATTAATAATATTTACGTCCCTGTTTTCAAAAAGTACTTCCATAAGGAGTAAGTGAAAGTACCTTCTCGTAAATAGTTTAAAGGTGTAATCTTCGTTCATAGTTAAACAATGTCCATTAATTAGCGTATAGTTTAAGCAACTAATTTACTTATAAAAAAGTATGATTTCTACACAAATTGTGCAGATATTTAGTTGAGCGCTACTTATCCTGGACAATTCCGCAATCCGCCTTCTTTAAAACAGTAACCGTCTCAAAAATGTTTTGAAAAGGTTACTCAAATTAATGGATTGCTACTTTTTAACACATTAACTACTTTTTTGTCAACGTGCACCGCATCATCTGCCGGTGTTAGCTTAATACCTTATTAGTCTGCGTCAACGCAGGTAAGTTCGGCTTAAAGCTAACTAATAATTGAAGTATACTAGGTGTAAATTAAATTACGATTAATGAATCGGCAGCAACACGGTTAGAACTAGTGCTAGACCTGATAATATAGATGCCGGACACCGGGCGGCCGACCACAAATATTGCTGCAAAGAAGGTCCGATATCTACTTCTCTTCGAAGACTTTATAAGAGACAATATCTTGAAAACAATGAATAAAAGCACCGCTATAAATAAAAACTGAGGACATCAATGAAAATATTGAATATAGAGACGGGTATATCGGGTAGAATTGCTTTAAGCTTATCGTTAATTGCCAGGACCAGAAGTTGAACGCTATTAACGCAGTTACTGAAAAAAGGGACTGCGATCAGTTATCAGATAGCAAACGATACTTAACAGCTCAATAGACATTTTAGGTTTCTGCCAAACCTGCCATAAGTTATAAATAGATTTTTGTGTCTTGCTAAAGAATGTAGTAACAACAAGAATAAGTTACTACATTAAATAATGATTGAGAACGTAGCCTTGCTATTCATCTTGAAATGTTTGAAATATATCCTAAGTTCACCGCAAGACCGGTTTTGCGGAGGTATCCATGAAAAGACTCACTTGGCCGACACCGAAAATAAGAGTGAAAATACCTCTGTAGGCTGCATTGACAAAGAAGAATTGGGGTCTCTATAAGTTTTTTTTGATTATTGAAAGGAACACTTTTCGTTAAATTTTTGCAACTGAGGGGTGGCTACTTTGGTAATCAAGGCATTTATCTTAATTATGTTTAGCGCCCCTGTTTTATTGTCCCAGTTTGATAAGGAGTTTATTGCAATATTTTACTAATACCCGGCGCCCTATCCACTTTAAGAATTGAGTTTTATCGGGGGGGAGGTTTATTAAGGCTGCTGGCTTAACACTTAGAACCCTACCGCCCAATCCTGAGTTACGAATATTGGGATGCTTCCTGACAATATTTGACTAAAACAATTTGAGATGTCGCATATCGAAACTTTTTGGAGCCAGTTTCGTAATAATACAAAACTGATTCAATGGATTTTGATACTTTATCTACTAATCAAAAACTTAACATTTTGTTAAACGCTCTGTTAGTTGTAGATGATGGGGTAATCGACGAAATAAAAGTAGCCCAAACTTTTGACTGTAGGATATCCAGCATTCGGGACGTTGCAGAACGCTTAAAATCGGATGGATTTATAAAAGTTAAACAGCTATATAGAACGAGATGTACGCAACAGATTTCAATTACCCCGAAAGGTAAATTATTTACTTCACATGGAGGCTATGCTGGTAAAGTATATAAGCTTGATAAATTGTATCCGGTTAACTACATCAATGCATTTAATGCTTTTTCAAAGTGGGTTAATCGCCTAACGATTTTTTGCTTAGTGTGGTTCCAGGTTTAATAATATCGACCGTTTATTATATGATTTTTAATGAAAATTGCAGAATGGAATATTGTATTACGGAAAGGTGGCTAAATCAGAGCGTGATATGTGTGCGCAGACAAGTTACCTACCATTGGGTTCCAAAATATTTTCAGGAATAAATGGGTATCATTTCAAGGTACTAACGCTAATTCTTGATGTTTTTTTAGATTGATTAATGCTTGGACAGGAAATTCCAGCATCTCGTCGTGCCTTTTTAATGAAAATAAAAGATATCCCTTACACCCCAGAGAGCAATTGAATTTCCCCAGCCCTAGACAAAATTAAAAAAAGTTACACGAATAATAAATGTAAAATAAACAAGCCCCTGTCGACTAGACGCCAACAGAGGCATATTAGATTTAAAAAACTAGTTAGTATAACAAATTTAATAATTATTTAAGGAAAGCCAAACATCAACCTTTATCACTATTGCCCTCTTCAAGCCTAGATAAGTGCGGTGTGTACTGCGCCGCGCAGAAGTAAGCTGTTGCGGGTACTAACAATTGTTTTATTCATATGCACCATTCTAATTGCATAATGTCATATACATGGCAGCTAAAATTAACATTATCGATGATTAAGAGTCGACTGAAATGAGAATTGGTTTAATTTATGTGTCATTTTACCTAAATTAAACCATATATACATCATTTTTACCTGGCATTGGTATAGGATTCATAGTGAATATTATTTGAACACAATAGAACCTGATGGTCAATCTCTCCTTAACGACATATTGGTTAATCCAAAGGAATTACGGGGAAAAGAGACGTACCAAGCTCTTTCTGACGTCATGGAAAAAGGTCAAAGAGCAAGGCTTAACTTTAGAATAATGTAAATTTCCCATTTGTGAGTCAGCGTTATAAACACTGCGACACGGTTTTATAAGGCCATATTGACGAATTATTGTTGTGCGATATCAAAACGACGTCGCATTTTTGAAAAGTATTATTTCGGCTGAATTGTGGTTGCAAGTAGCGCAAACAATAATGTTTGGATTAAATGCACCCTATAATTTGCCTACGGAACACAATGAACTTGTCAGACATACTCCCTGAAAGAGCCGATGTACAGGTAAAAACCGCTGAGCGTGCGGGCATTACTCCCTTGATTGAAATCAACTCTATTTCCCGGTAACATTTTAAAAATAGTTGTAACTAATTGTTAATCGCAGCCGTTTAACTTGTGTAGCCAGTTTGGGTTATCAAAAAATTTTTATTATTAAAATGAAATCTTTTTTCCAATTGATGGATAACGGCATTAAGTTGTTTTTTACAGTTTTGGTGCTTTTCGTGATGTTATTAATTTTTGTCTATCGTAAAGCAAAGACCATAACCGAGCGGATGGCAACTAATATGTCAGAAAAATCAGCTAATTGGATTGGATTACAAGTAAATCGGGATAAAACAAAACAAACACACTCGACTCAATAAAAACAGCCAGCCCCAACCTATAGAAACAATAATGTAAAGAGCGCATTTTCTTGCTTGAAAGACTGATTTCTCAACGTTAAAATAAATAGTCGTAAAAAAATACTTGTTGGCTTAGCTGATAGTCTAAAAGAGGTAATCAAAAATCGCCCATTCAAAGCAAGCCATTTTGACTACTTAGCATTTATGCGTTCGAACTACCTTGTGCAATCCATGGCCGTTGACCGTCGCCACAACTAATTGCAAAGTAGCGAATTGAATAAGGTTGATTATTAAGTTAGGTTTACCAGCTTGCCGGGTGAAAAAAGTTTAACCGAATAAAGGCAATAATTACTATCTTAGTGCTTTCATTTACGCTTCACGTAATTGTGATAAGATTAGGATAATGCCCCGATGTGCGATACGTAGGGGCATTTATTTCTAGAAGAATGGAAAACTTGCCGATTTCGAACAAAAGATTGATAACTATTAGACTTTTTGTCGAGCTAACTTTAATTCATTTTTTAAGGGAAAAGGTAATCAAAACTGATTGCCGATAATCATTTCTTAATGATCATTAAATATTGCGAGCGACTTAGGGACTAAACCGACTATTTTATCTAGGATATTCGGTCAACATAGCTAAACTACAACAGGTCAACCTATAATATTTTGCTGATATTTTCGCGGGTGAATGAATCAAGTTCATAAGCGCACTGTTTAATCAGTTCGAAGGCTTCCAAATAGTCTTGTTTGGTTTCAGCAAATTCGAGTAATTGAATTAGTCCTAAAATTGAACAAATTGGCCCCCTAAGTTCATGTGAATTCGACCAGTGTACCTGGGGTAGGGTCTTATTTACAGATTTTAAATTTTTGATAGAATCAAGTCGCTTTTGCTCTTTATTATTGATATCGGTACTGTCGGTAATGAAAACCATTTCGCAATTCTCCTTATTAATAATACTAGTTGAGAGGCAATATTGCCTGTAAATATTGAGGCCTACCATCTTCTACGTTGTCAAGCCCAGTATTTTTAATTTGATCTGTATCGTTTCCAGTTCGTTAAAAAACTTTATTCTTTGTTTGAAAGGCACTGCTATTGGTGTTATTAAGAATTTTAGCCGGCGATAATCCCAGAGGATTTTGGCAGTATCATTAAGGTTAACCAACCTTAAATTGTTATTTCGATTTATCCACCGGGGATTTTGGTTTGCTTCTGAACGTCGCCGGTATCCAGGCTCGGATCGGGCAGGCTGCCGGTTCATTCTATTGATCTCACAATACAATACATAAGCCATGCCAATTACGAAAATAAAATTAATTAAATTTCTGAATAAATCTTGATTTTGTTCCTTAAACGTATTTGTCAAAACGAGGATTATAGAGCCCGGCGATAAGAGCCAACCATTACCGATTGCAAATAGCGCAAGAGAGGTTTTAAACGATTTCAACATTACTCTTTGTACGAAGGGACTATCGTTAATGTTAAGTTGTTTGTGGTTTATTTTTATAATTAGTTTAATGGATTCAACTTACTAGCAAAATTACAGACTATTTTGCACAATTCTGGACTGAACGGCCGGCTAGTTGCAATTATAGCAAGGTCAGTCTAATTTATTAACGAGAATATGCAATCCGTTTGCAACTCAATTCATTATATTCACTGCTCACCCGTTTAGCTCGTTGTTTTCTGTCCGCATGGCAACGGATAGAATTGCACATTTTTTTTGAACGAGTCTGAAATGTTTAGTGTATACCACCACAACCTATTTTAATAATAACAATACTGGATAAATGTTAATATGGCACATAATTGTAATTTTAATGACCTATAGCCGAAAGACTGCGCATTCGATCTTTATAAAGAAGTGGGATGTATTTGTAAAGTCGAGGTCATTGTTGCCCAAATCACGAATTATTTTCTACACAACTATATGCTTGTGGATACCGTAAAGATTAAATTCAGCATGTATACCGAGGTGAACTCAATCAGTCAGCGCTAAGATGCTGATACTAACGACCCCGTTATAACGTGTATTCTTACGCAGATGGATGTAGGTATATCTGTTATCCTTGTTACGCCCTATTTAAATTTACGAAATAGATATTCTCGAGAATATGCAACGCTCCCAAGTTCCGACCAGCCGGAGGTACCTTTCTATCTCCTTACATTTGTTTTCCACTTCCAGCAGGTCATTTTCACTTCTTAAATTTAATAGACCCATGGCAACTTGCCTTGTAATGGTAGAATGGTAAAGAATTATTATAATGATCTTCGTTGCAATTTTCTGAATGCTTGTACCTAGTCCCGTGATCCACCTTCCTAAATAATTCATACGAAACCCGGCGGGTTTACACAAATTCTGGAGGCATGTGTGATTTTTAACCCTGCAACTGCGCGATTTCTAATAATTTTTCTGTTGTCAGGTTTTTATTGATATAACCTGTTATAGATTTATCTGCTTTTGCCCTATTAATGTCGGCGAGATTAGCGGACGAGGAAAGCATAAATATCTTTGTGTGTTTACGGTTAAATCCGATTTTCTTATATTCTTCAATAAAGTCAAAACCATTCATACCGCGCATCATTATATCAACGAAAATTAAATCAGGCGTAATGAATTTTTCTCGCAGCATTTTAAGTGCATCTTCCGGAAATTGCGTTACGACAAAGTTTTCCGCAAAATTTACCCGTTCAATTATTTTGGTTGTAATAAAATTGTCAAGAAAGTTATCATCAATTAACAGGCAGTTTTTATAAGGTTTGTTAATTCTCATTATTCTAAAATGATTTGTTCGGTAGTTTAACTTAACACCGATTGTTTTAATGATAATATTTTAAGGTACTAATAATTAGATTTATTAGCTAGCCAATTGCATTAAGATGTTTGGAGTTAGCGATTTTGTTAAATATTTTGTTATATACTTATTACTCTCAGCACGATTTATGTCGTAAGGATCTATGGAGGACGATAACATAAATATTTTCGTATGTTCCTTGTCTATGTCCATCTTATCATACTCAGTCAAGAATTGAAAGCCATCCATTATAGGCATTCTTATATCCAAGAAAATTACGTCGGGGTGTACGGTGCCGTTTAGTAATAAATTTAATGCGTCTTCGGGAAACTCACTAATGATAATCTCATCTGCAAAGTTAACTCTCTGTATAATTTTACTGTTTATAAAATTGTCTAATTGACTATCGTCAATTAGCAAGCAGGTGTTAAACGGTGCGTTCATAAATTCAAGTTTCTCAAAGGATGCTAAATTCGTGCCAAAATTATTTGCAGGGAGCGTCTATGGATATACCAGCTGATTCAGATGATCCAAACTAAGTTTTCTAGACTTTCATTGAGAAATAACCGAAAAGACTTTGATTCAAAATTCTGCCATTATCTTTTGAAGAGTAAATCGCTTCGATATTATACTATTGTGCTAGAAATGCCTGAGCTAATCCGGTAAATGCCCCTTAAAAAACGAGGTGCGAGAGCCGCGGAATTTTCATAAAGATCGATTGGTGGTTGTAATGTAGTTTGAAAACAACAACTATTCGAAATAGTTCATGGTTTTAAAACCACCTTTTTTCAAATAATCGTCTTTCTTAACCATTTGTAAATCAGATTCCATCATATCCTTAACCAATGCAGCAAGGTCATACTTTGGTTTCCAACCTAATTGGGTTTTGGCCTTTGTCGGGTCACCTATCAACAATTCCACTTCGGTTGGCCTGAAATATTTGCCATCAACTTTAATAACCGTTTGGCCAGGTTTAAGTAAATCAGGATTCAACCCTAATGCAGTGGCTTTTTCTTTGTCTATGTCAATTATGACACCACGTTCGTTCTCATCTTTCCCGCTAAATTCAAGTTCTACGCCCACTTCGGCAAACGCCATTTTTATAAAATCTCTAACAGTGGTTGTTACACCGGTAGCAATAACATAATCTTCGGCTGTGTCCTGTTGCAACATTAGCCACATGGCTTCAATATAATCTTTAGCATGGCCCCAATCGCGGCGTGCTGAAAGATTACCTACATATAGGCAATTTTGCAAACCTAAGACAATTTTTGAAGCAGCACGGGTAATTTTACGAGTAACAAAAGTTTCCCCGCGTATAGGGCTCTCGTGATTAAACAATATACCGTTGCAAGCGTACATACCATAAGCTTCGCGATAATTCACGATGATCCAATAAGCGTATAGTTTTGCTACTGCATAAGGCGAGCGCGGATAAAATGGCGTTGTTTCGCTTTGCGGCACAGCTTGTACCAAGCCATAAAGCTCGGAAGTTGATGCCTGGTAAACACGGGTTTTTTTTGTTAAACCCAATAGCCTAACGGCCTCCAGGATACGTAAAGTGCCTGTACCATCGGCGTTAGCAGTATATTCGGGCGTTTCAAAACTTACCTGTACGTGAGACATAGCACCCAGATTATAAATTTCGTCGGGCTGTGTTTCTTGTACTAACCTTATTAAATTGGTTGAATCCGTTAAATCGCCATAATGAAGTTTAAACTTAACATTAGGTTCATGCGGATCATGATAGAGGTGATCTATACGATCTGTGTTAAATAAAGAAATCCTTCTTTTAACACCATGTACAAAGTATCCTTTTTTTAATAAAAATTCTGCAAGATAAGCGCCATCCTGCCCGGTAATACCTGTAATTAATGCTACTTTCATTTATATATTTAGTAAATAAAATTTCGAATTGCAATAATATCCAATTTAATTGTAAAACTAACACTAAACGGATATGATAAACCCTAATAACCAGGTTTGTTTAAAAAAGATTGGAGTATGGCAAAATTATCCAATGCCTGCAACATTATTTATGTCGATAACCCAGAGAAAGCTTGTATTTGTCATACACGCTTGCTAATAATCACTTAGATTTGGAATCTTATAATTTCCGTACGACCACTAGCAACTAATGAAACACGCCCGTATGCATTTAAGCCACCAGTGATATACGCTTACTTACGTAGAATTAAAAAAGCCGCGGGAACAGCTTGTATTGTTGAAGGTAAATCCAAGAATGGGTAAACAGCGGATCCATTATGGTTACATAATCATGAAATAATTTCCACTTTCTATACAGATCACACACCATAAACAACTTATCTATCTGCCAAGAAAACGGTTAATGCGCTGCTTTCAGCAATACAATAAGGCCGACATAATTTTCCGCAACTGCTAAAAATGTCTACGATGGCATGCCAGACAACTGTATAAATCGAGCAGTTTAAAACCGCACAGGTGCTTAGATTGAGCATTGAGAAACGTTTAATTAAAACACATATAACTGACGTGGAAAAACATACAAGGTTTGGATATCTTCAAAACCAATTGCGTTTCAAATTCGTGACTAAAATCTTTTTGATATAATCTGTCCTGTTTCACACAAGAAAAAATTCTTAGAATTATCTTATTCCTTATTGCATTAATTACCGACATTTTCGCTTTTCCCTCTACCTGAGTTTTCCTAATGTAATAAGCAGTAATCTCAGGAATAGTTTTTTTTGACATTAAAACGCAAATATGCAGAAGGGACTTCAACTTTTTATTAGCCAAAGAAGAAATTTTACGGCGCCTTTGGATAGTTCCTGATTCTTGTGGGAATGGCGCAACACCGGCATAGGAGGCAAATTGTCGCGGATTATGAATGTCTATAAATTCATTAGTAGTAATAATAATGTGCAATGCAGTTACAATACCGACCCCAGGGACTGATGTTATAATCTGCGTCAGTCGATATAAATGTTTATCATCCTTTACAATAGAATTCAAGAGGAGATTAATTTGTTTTAAATCAGAGTCGATAGCCTGCATACTATTTTTGGAAAGTTTAACAGATTCGAGGTGCAGGGATTTGTTCATAAACGACATAGATTCTTTAATAGGAGTTTTGATTGCCTTTTGCAAGTCTACAAGTCGACTTCGCAATGCCGTTAAATTTACTAAACGCTGTATGACCAGCCGCTTGGCCATTCAAAACTTCAGTTCATCGACGCTTCTGCAAGCATATTGGGCAATCCGAATTGAATCGATTTTGTCGCTTTTCCTCGCACTATACCTGAAGAGTATTTGATTTTAACGCGTCAACTAGCACAATGTTAGCTTTTATTTTCCCCAATTGAGTTAATAAATGATTACAATAAATAGTTTTGCGTAATTTAGAGATCTCTAAAATTAACTTACAAAAAGAAACTCCTTTATATAAAATTATTGACGAACACGAGCTAGCTTTAGCACCAGTTAAAGCAAGTACAACACATCATATATTTATTGTTTCAGAAACATTTGGGTTATTAATGCTAATCATATTAGTCTCATCACGTTTATATATAAATTATATTAATGATAAATCAGCAAGGTAAACTTTTAAGTCCGGGTATAGCTATAATTGGCTTAGGTTACGTTGGGTTACCGTTAGCAATAGAGTTTGGTAAAAAGTATAAGGTAGTTGGGTTTGATATTAATAGTACTCGTATTAATGAGCTATTATTAGGAATAGACTATACACTAGAAGTGGATCCGGCTGAGTTAAGTAAAAATAGTCGAAAGGATAACGAAGCCGCCGGTGCCTTTTTTACTGCGGATATAAATAAATTAAAAGAATGTAATGTTTTTATAGTAACTGTACCAACCCCGGTTGATCAGTATAATAATCCAGATCTTACACCTCTTATTAAAGCCACAGAAACTGTTGCTAATGCATTAAAGAAGGGTGATATTGTTATCTATGAATCCACCGTTTACCCGGGATGTACTGAAGAAGATTGTGTGCCAATTTTAGAAAAAAACTCAGGTTTAGTTTTTAATGAGGATTTCTTTTGTGGCTATTCGCCCGAGCGTATTAACCCGGGTGACAAAACCAGAACTTTGACAAACATTAAAAAAGTAACCTCAGGGTCCAACCCTCAAGCGGCGCAACTTATTAATGAACTGTATTTATCGATCATACCCGCAGGCACTCATCTTGCGTCATCAATAAAAGTTGCCGAGGCTGCTAAAATTATTGAAAATGCCCAGCGCGATATTAATATCGCATTTGTAAATGAGTTATCAAAAATATTTTCTTTACTTAAAATAGACACTAATGAGGTATTGGAGGCAGCATCCACCAAATGGAACTTTTTGCCATTTAAGCCCGGATTGGTTGGCGGGCATTGTATAGGTGTAGATCCATATTATCTGGCACAAAAAGCGACTTCTGCGGGATATTATCCTGAGATAATATTATCGGGCAGACGCATTAATGATAGCATGGGCTCATATATTGCTGATACAGTAACTAAATTGATGCTTAAAAAAGAAATCAATGTTCGGAATGCCGAAATATTAGTTTTGGGAATAACATTTAAAGAGAATTGTCCAGATGTGCGCAACACGAAAGTTGTTGACATAATTAAGGAATTACAATCATACAAAGCTAATGTAACCATACACGACCCATGGGCAAATTGCCAGCAGGTTAAACACGAGTATAATATAAATTGTGTAGATTCCTTACCCCAGGGAAAAAAATATCATGCTATAATTTTGGCAGTAAGCCATAAGGAATTTATCGAAATTGACTATAAATCCTTATTGAAAGAATCTAGTGTGCTTTATGATGTGAAAGGTGTGTTGGATGCCTCAATAGTTGATGGAAGATTGTAAACGATGTACGAAAACAAATACCATACAGAAGACCTAAATCAATATAAATTCCTGATAACCGGGGGCGCGGGTTTTATTGGTTCAAATCTGGTTGAATACTTATTAAAAAACGGAGCACTTAAGGTGCGTGTATTAGATAATTTTTCAACAGGGTTTGATCATAATATTGATGGATTTAAAAGTAACCCATCGTTTGAGTTAATAAAAGGCGATATCAGAGATTTTGAAACCTGTAAAAGAGCGGTCGATGGGATGGATTATGTAAGCCATCAAGCTGCTTTAGGTTCTGTACCACGGTCAATCAATGACCCGATTACTACTAACGAAGTTAATATAACCGGATTTTTGAATATGCTTTGCGCGGTAAAAGATAATGGAAATGTAAAACGAGTTGTTTATGCAGCATCCTCGTCTACATATGGTGACAGTGAGGATTTGCCCAAAATTGAAGAGAGAATAGGAAAGCCTTTATCGCCATATGCGGTTACCAAATATGTTAATGAATTATATGCAGAGGTATTTGCAAAAACGTATGGAATTGAAACTATTGGTTTGCGGTATTTTAACGTATTTGGACCAAAGCAAAGCATTAACGGGGCTTATACCGCAGTAATACCTAAATTTATTAAAAATTTATTTGATAAAACTATCTCAACGATAAATGGTGATGGCGAACAGTCAAGGGATTTTACGTATATAGAAAACGTTATTCAGGCTAATGTATTAGCGTTATTTACCCCCAATAAAAATTCGGTAAATGAAATATATAATATAGCCTGTGGTAGTCAGATATCATTAAACACATTGTTTTCTGAACTTATGGATATTACAAAAAGCGATAAAAAACCACAATATGGGCCCGATAGGATTGGTGATGTGCGTAATAGCTTAGCTGATATAAATAAAGCAAAAATAAGGTTGGGATATGATCCCCAATATTCAGTAATAGAAGGATTAAACAAGACCTATCAATGGTATCTTGAAAATTCTAATAGTCAATTAAGGAGAGACAGTTAAAGATAGCTTAGGTAGGTTGTCTGTGATACCACCTATCAAGCCTGAACCTCGGGTCGAATCGGCAGTTAGCCGGATTATGTCATAAACAAACTAGCCACGCAGTATGAGTTTATTGACTTTGAAATGCCTTGCTTATCGACTTTCAGCCCGCAACTACCGGAACTTTCCTGTCATTTCTTAGATAGTCGTTTTGCTTATCGCACATCCAGGCCATTGGTCTCTAACATTCACTTTAAATATTTTATTCAGGAAACAGCATACAACAAGTGAGGTGATTACAAATTTCGAGACGGCGTCATAGAATCTATATTTGTCTGATGGCCAAGATCTCCATGATCCCCGCCACAGGAGGAAGTGAGCCTCACCCAAAAGATCAGGGAAGGTGACCAAGCCGCACTGAAAAAATTAACCAAGAATGTACAACCAACCCCGGACGATTTAGGTGGTAATGATGATACCGGCCAAATGAGTGCCTGGTCTATTTTTAGCTCGATAGGTTTTTACCCGGTTGCGCCGGCATCAGATCAATATGCTATAGGTAGTCCGGCTGTTGATGGTGCCGTAATACAGGTAGGTGGCGGTAAAACGTTTAAAATAAACGTAAATAACCAGGGCCCCAAAAATGTTTATATCCAAAAAATCATATTAAACGGCAAACCACTAACAAAACTATTTTTAAGCCATGCCGACATCATGAACGGCGGCGAAATAACTTTCTTTATGGGGGCGAAACATAAATAGAGATTAGAGATTAGAGATTAGAGATTAGAATAATCTATAACCATACAAGTTACAAAAAAGGGCAATGAGTTTTGAGGGTGTAAAATAAACTGTGTCAAAGCGTAATTAATTACCTTTAACATAGTTTAAGATGAAACAAGAAGAATCGCTCGAGTACGAGCAAATGAAAAAGAAAGCCCTTGAGCAACTCCGCTCGGGTAAATCACTTTATGGCAAGGATGGGGCTTTTGCGCCCTTGCTAAAAAGTTTTTTGGATGCGGCGTTGGAAGCTGAGTTGGAAAGCCATTTAGATGAGGCTGAACGAAGTTCAGGCAACCGTAAGAATGGAAAGACCTGCAAAGAGGTGCGAACCTCAGATGGGTACCATTTCGGTTAATACCCCACGCGACCGTAACTCCAGTTTTGAACCTGAACTGATCCGTAAACGGGAAACGATACTTGCCGAGAGCCTGGAATCAAAGATCATCGGGATGTATGGTTTAGGGATGAGCCTTCGTGATATCTCTAAGCATATCAAGGATATATATGATACAGATATCAGTCACAGCACCTTATCAGCTATTACAGACAAGATCATTCCCGAAGTGAAAGAATGGCAATCAAGGCCGTTGGAAGAGCTGTACCCGATTGTTTGGCTTGATGCCATGCACTATAAAGTGAAAGAAGACCACCGGATGGTATCGCATGCTGTTTATAATATTCTGGGCATAGACCGCCATGGCCACAAAGAACTTTTAGGTATGTATGTTTCTCAAAGTGAGGGCGCTAACTTTTGGTTGTCGGTTTTGACAGATTTACAGAACCGTGGTGTAAAGGATATTTTGATCGCCTGTATCGATAACCTGAACTGGTTCCCCCAAGCCATCAATACTGTATTTCCTCAAACTGAGATCCAGACCTGCATTGTTCACCAGATCCGTAATAGCCTGAAATATGTGGCCTCTAAAGATCAGAAAGTATTTATGAAAGATCTGAAGCCGGTTTACCAGGCAGAGACGCTGGAATTGGCCGAACTGCGCTTGGATGAACTGGAAGACAAGTGGGGCAAGAAATACGAAAAGGTGTTGGAGTCATGGCGCCGGAACTGGTCAAAACTAACTACCTATTTCCGTTACGATGCTGCCGTCCGAAAGCTCATCTATACCACCAATACTATCGAGGGTTTTCACCGACAGATTAGAAAAGTGACAAAAACTAAAGGGGGCTTTACTTCTGATATGGCTTTGTTAAAGCTGATCTATTTAGCCCACAATAACATTAAACAAAAATGGACGATGCCTCTTTCAAACTGGGCTACTACGGCTCAAAAACTCGCTATTTGGTTTCCCGGAAGAATGATACTAGATTTGATGTAGCAATCAACCCTCGTCAGGCCCCATGGGGCCTGACAAGGGTTGACACAGTTTATTTTACAGACCCTGAGTTTTTAATTCATCGCCCTTTTTATTTCCTAATCGCTAATCACCAACCGCTAATTACTAACTCATCCCGCCAGGCAATAGCTATCCCTCATTTCCATTTTGCTTATTTGATTTTTAAGCATGGTGCGGGCGCGGTTAAGGTTAGTGCGCGATAGTATTTCAGAGATATTTAAATTATTCCCAATTTCTTTATGCGAGTATCCATCAATAGCGTACATGTTAAATATAGAGCGGTAGTTGTCCGGTAATTGTTGCACCAGTTTCAACAGGTCATTAGTGTCCAAAGTCTGTGCGTTGTAGCCATAGCCGTTGTTTAATGTAGTATCAGAAAAATCATCAACCAATACCATCTTTTTTGCTTTGCGATAATTATTGATTGCGCAATGTACCATAATACGGCGCACCCAACCTTCGCGGCTTCCTTCGCCACGATAATATTGCATGTTTTTGAAAACCTTCATAAAACCTTCCTGTAGGATATCCTGCGCGGTATCTTTATCTTTAGCGTAGCGCAAGCAAACGCTCATCATTCTTGGAGCTAATAATTTATATAAAGCTTCCTGTTGTTTACGATTATTGTTTAGGCAGCCTTCCCAAAGGTCATTTAAACGGTCGTCAATTGTTGCTATCATGGCATTGTTTTTTAATACAATCACCTATGCCAAAACAACGCCCGTTTTTTAATTAACTGATAATCAATTAAATGAATAATTAACCATCTACGAAACTGTTCGTTATCGTACAGTTGTGGTACGCAGGCGGACGATTAGGGTGCGGTTATTAATGAGTGTTGATGTGATTCATGATAGACCTTGTAGCCCCAATATTGTCCGCCACGTATCCTTTTGCCTGCTTGCTTGCATTGTCATAAAATGTGGCATCGTTAACTAAATCATCCACAACTTTTTTTAATGAAGCTTCATCACCAATACTAAACCCTGCGCCAATTGCTATCAAATCCTTTGCTTCTTTAAAGCGGCCATAATTAGGGCCGAAAATTACCGGCAAGCCAAATGCCGCAGCCTCTAAGGTATTATGGATACCTGCGCCAAAGCCCCCACCAATAAGGGCAATATCACCATATTGGTACAGCGACGAAAGCATGCCAATGTTGTCAATTATTAAAGTTTGGTTGGTGAGTAGTGTCCCGGTAGTGATGGGGTGGTGAGTAGTTAGTTGAGAGAAACGCACAGCCGAGTTAGTAGGTAGCAAGCCTATCAGTTTATTTATTTTTTCTTCGCTTATCTTATGCGGGGCTATAATAAATTCCAGTCGGGATATTGGTTAACCAACCTGGCTACCAACTCTTCATCAGCAGGGCAGGTGCTGCCGGCTATAAATGTCTTTTGGTTATTTTTAAATTTGGCAATTTCCATAAAACTACTTTTTTGTTGAAAAGAGAAAAGAAGAGGATTAAGGCGTAATAAACACGCAACCCTAAGTTATATAATAATAACATTTTAAATGCGAAATCAGTATCTTCGCCGGGATAAATATAATAACAATTAAAACAATTACTTCGTGAAAATAGCTGTAGTAGGAACAGGATACGTAGGTTTGGTAACAGGAACTTGCTTAGCCGAAACCGGTAATCAGGTTATATGTGTTGATATCAACGAGACCAAAGTAAAAATGATGCAGGACGGCAAATTGCCTATTTATGAGCCTGGATTAGAGTTGCTTTTTCATCGCAATATAGCCCAGGGACGTTTGCATTTTACAAGTAGCCTCGCAGATGCTATAAAAGATGCTAAGATTATATTTCTGGCGTTACCTACACCTCCGGGTGGTGATGGCTCGGCTGATTTGAGTTATGTACTTGGTGCTTCAAAAGATATCGCGAAGCTAATTACAGAATATAAGGTAATTGTAACAAAATCAACAGTACCGGTTGGTACTGCCGATAAGATCACCGCAGTGCTTAATGAAAATACCAACGTTGAATTTGCCGTAGTGTCAAATCCTGAATTTTTGCGCGAAGGGGTTGCCGTGGAGGATTTCATGAAGCCGGATCGTATTGTTATTGGTACCATTGATGAGCGTGCCCGCAAATTAATGGGCGAGCTTTATTCGCCTTATATGCGCCAGGGTAACCCTATTATTTACATGGATCAGCGCTCGTCCGAATTGACTAAATATGCCGCTAACTCTTTCCTGGCTACCAAAATTTCATTCATGAATGAGATAGCCAACCTTTGCGAATTGGTTGGTGCCGATGTGGACATGGTTAGGCGCGGTATTGGTGCTGATGAGCGCATAGGCCGCAGGTTCCTATTCTCAGGCATTGGTTATGGCGGCAGTTGTTTCCCTAAGGATGTGCAGGCGCTGGCAAAATCGGCCAAGGAGATTAATTACGATTTTAAAATATTAAATGCTGTAATGGATGTTAATGACATACAGCGTAAAATATTGGTTGAAAAGGTTAAGAAATACTATAATGGCGACCTTAAAAATAAAAAGTTTGCGCTTTGGGGGCTTGCTTTTAAACCCGAAACAGATGATATCCGCGAGGCACCGGCCTTATACATTATTGATGAGCTTTTAAAAGAAGGCGCAACCGTTGCAGCTTTTGACCCTGAAGCTATGCCGAATATAAAGGGTGTTGTAGGCGATAAAATAACATACACAGATAACCAGTATGATGCTTTAAAAGATGCAGACGCGTTATTGATATTAACGGAGTGGTCTGTATTCCGCACACCGGATTTTGATCAGGTAGATTCGCTTTTAAAAGCAAAGGTTATTTTTGATGGTCGTAATTTATACGACATCCAAAAGATGATAGACTGCGGATATTATTATAACAGTATAGGTAGAAAAGTAGTAAGCTAATGGCACGTAAACGTATATTAATAACCGGTGCTGCCGGCTTTTTGGGTTCGCATTTATGCGACAGGTTTATTAAGGAGGATTACCATGTTATAGGCATGGATAATTTAATAACCGGCGACCTGCGCAACATCGAGCATTTATTCAAGCTTGAAAATTTCGAGTTTTATAATCACGATGTTTCCAAGTTTGTGTATGTGCCCGGCGATTTGGATTATATACTGCATTTCGCATCGCCGGCCAGCCCGATTGATTATTTAAAGATCCCTATTCAAACTTTGAAAGTAGGTTCATTAGGTACCCATAATTTATTAGGATTGGCCCGCTCAAAAAAAGCAAGGATGCTGATAGCTTCTACATCCGAAGTTTATGGCGACCCGAGTGTTAACCCGCAACCCGAAGAATATTGGGGCAATGTTAACCCCGTTGGTCCGCGTGGTGTTTATGATGAAGCCAAACGTTTCCAGGAAGCTATTACTATGGCTTATCATACTTTTCATGGGTTAGAAACCCGTATAATACGGATATTTAACACCTATGGCCCGCGTATGCGTTTAAATGACGGGCGTGTGTTACCTGCATTTATTGGACAGGCTTTGCGCGGCGAACCATTAACCATATTTGGCGATGGCTCACAAACCCGTTCGTTTTGTTATGTTGATGATCTGATCGAAGGAATATACCGCCTGTTGCATAGCGATTATGCACAGCCCATGAATATTGGCAACCCGGATGAAATTACCATTCGCCAGTTTGGTGAAGAAATTATAAAGTTAACCGGAACTGATCAGAAATTGATAAGCCTGCCGTTGCCTACCGATGACCCTAAACAGCGCCGCCCTGATATTACCAAAGCCAGAGCAATTTTAGGCTGGGAACCAAAAGTGGATCGCGCCGAAGGTTTAAAAATTACTTATGAGTACTTTAAATCATTACCTGATAAAGAAATACAACATAAAGACTTCACCTATTATAATAAAGGTTAATGGCTAAAATATTAGTTACCGGCGGACTGGGATTTATAGGTTCGCACACGGTTGTTGAGCTTGTAAATGCAGGCTATGAGCCTGTTATTGTTGACGACCTGTCAAACTCTGACCCTAAGATAATGGATCAGTTAGCTAAAATTATAGGATACAAACCGCCATTTTATAAGTTAGACCTTTGTGATGAACAGGGTACCAGAGAATTAGCCGAAAAAGAGCCTGATGGCTTTGAGATCATCATGACCGGTTTTTATAAGAGCAGATCAAAAACTGTATTTAAAGCAGCCTTAATCGAAAGCTTTAAGAACGTTACCAGATATTTTTTCTACTTCGATCAGCGTCATGTTATTTACACTGGCATTACCTGTACGAATAAACAATCATGAGTTTTAGTAAACCGAAACTTGTGAGCTACCCACATAATGAATTGCAGTACCCGCAAAAATTTGAGCAATTTTCATTTTAACAGCAACGTTTGAACGACGATGGATTCGTGGTTATTCAGGCGAACAAAGATTATCAATCAGAACCACTACCAACTGAGTTGAAACAACGCCGCGCTGAAGATTTAATTAGCCGGTGAAAGAATTTGGAGGGGGGCTCAGGACTTCCTAATAATCAAATGCGACAAAGCTGGATCGCTCAGCAGCCGTTCCATTTCCAACTCAATAATATTCTGGATATCCTGCCTGATCTGCAAATAATTCCGCTCCACAATCGCCGGGTTGATCACCCGAACTACCGGCAGCTGCTGATAACCCTCAATTTCTTTTTTCAACGCTGCATGGTCATTAATGATCTCGCAATGAAAAGCCTTTAACTCGATCTTCTCTTCCGGGTTATCCGCCACCATCCCCACAAACTCACCCGAGCTTAACGAGGCTATCCGGGAAGGAGGGACCGCTGCTTCCAACTGCTTCGAACGGCTGATCGAAGTATCGCTACGATTAATGGACAAACTCTCCCGGTCCTGCATGATCCGTCCGATCTTTTCCGAAACATATTTAGCCGTATCACCCGACACCTGGCCAACCACCATATTACCGGTGATGTTCATGATCACATCTGCTTGTTCTTTACCATAATCTTTGCGCAGCTGGCTCGCATCCTGTATCCCCAAACAAGTCGAAATCAAATTACTCCGCCCGGTACTGATCGTCGGAATTATATCCGTCGTCAGCGTAGGGAACTCATCAAACACCAAACTGCATTTTAACTTGCCCTTCTGGTTAATGATCTTCAGCATCCGGTTCGTAAACAAAGACAATACCGCCCCATAGATCTGGATCTTCTGCGGGTTATTGCCCATACAAACGATCTTCGGCGCTTCCGGATTATTGATATCCAGCGTAAACTCGTTACCCGACAACACATAATACAACTGCGGCGACGCCACCCGCGCCATCGTGATCTTTGCCGAGGCGATCTGCCCCTCCAGCTGTTCCACCGCGTCCCGCTTATAAGCGCTGATAAAAGGGTTGATCAAGACATCAATTTCTTTCTCCGTACTCAACAGCGTAAACAGTCTATCGTAATCCACCTGCATTAATTCAATCACATGCGGCAGCGTACAAAACTCCCCACCCTTATACCGCCGCAAATACCAGATGATAGCTGTTAAAAAGTTGATCGGCGATTCCACAAAGAAGTCCCCCTGCTTCTTGATCCATTCGCGGTTCAAACCTAACAGTATCGTTCGCGCAGATTCCACCGCATCCGTCAGATCCAGCATCGCCGACGGATCCAAAGGGTTACAGCGGTTCGTCCGCGCCAGGTCATCAAAGTTGATCGAATAGAACTTCGGTTCCACCCGGTACAAATGCTTACACTTCAGCCAGGTATTATAAGCGATCACCGCCAGATCCGGCATCTTAAAATCGTAAACAAACATCGCGAACCCCTTACGGATATGCTGCGTGATCACATGCCGGATAATAAAATAACTCTTCCCCGAACCCGGTGAGCCCAATACCAATAAAGCCCTAAACAAGTTGATAAAATTGATCCACGAAGTCCGTACTTTTCCCTTCAGGACATACCTTGCCGGCAGGTTCACCGAGAACTCGTTATCCAGTAACCGTTCCTCTTGCGGAAACGTCTCCTGGTCACGGTTAAATATATCCCCGTTCAACTTGTCCCGAATGATCTTCGACACCATCGTCCCGCCGCTCAATAGCAACAAATAACCCAAAGAAGTGATACCCATGTACAGCAAAGCGACCGTTCCCAAACCCAGCCTAACCCACAAAATAAAGTAGCTCACAAAAAAGAAAACCAGACCCACCACCAAATACAACGCCGCCGTCTTGAACGTCTGTTGCTCATCCTTCCGGCCCTTTACCCCAATCAACGCGATCGCCAAAAACGCCAGCGCGATCAGTTTCGATTTGTGAAAACTGCTGAACAAACCCGTCCGCACCACATTGCCCAGCAACCGGTCCGTCAGCGGCGCTACCCAATGCCATTCCGCAAAAGCACCATAACATTCCTTATAAAAATGCAGTAGCAATACTGCCATACTGATCAGCCTCGTCATATCGAGGATCTTGCGCATCGCCTGATCATTTTCTCCCGTCTGCATCTTTTCTTCCCAATTGAAAATTCACTACCTAAACCAACAGAATATCAACCCAGCGTCAACCTATGCCGCTTCTTTTTCTTCTTCTTGCTTTGCTTCAGCTCCCAATCCATCGCCGGGCCTTGTTCGCCGTCGCCCAACAGTGTAGCCACCATACCGTCCAACCCTTTATTTTTTCCTTCACCAGCAACCATGTTCCCCGGTTTTACGCCCTTATTTCCGTTACCCCGGTTACCCGCCAAACCTACCTTTTCAACTTTACCGTTTTGTTTTTTCCCCTCATCAGCCACGCTATATTTACAGCGTTCCAGAATAGCTTTAGCGCTGTAAGTCTTACCCAATTCACTACCATTAAAAATCGCTTTTTTGACATGATCTATATAAGTTAACCCATAGATCAACCCATCCTTATTCTGGCGTAAGACCAAATCAATCCCTTCACGTTTTAAAGCAACTTTTAAATCAGCTAAACCAAGCTTATCATTCAGCAAAACGAGGTCAATCAAATTCCGCACCCGTCCACGCAACGGCACCTTCGCCGCTTCATTTTCCGCAAACCGAGCCTGTATATTCTTCAAGGTCGGCTTGCTAAAGAAATCGCTTGCCTTGATCGGCACACCCACTTTATTACCCGCTTCGTCGAGCACCCTATAAACTAATCCCTCGTGCGCCTTGGTCCTCGAACCATCACCACCAGTATCGGCCGTGATATGATACAGGCCCAGCACCGCGTTCAATTCATACAACGAAGCAAACTTATAACTCTTCAGCACCGAGTTTAACACCCCGCCAATCGCCCGTTTGGTTTCCACCCGCCCATATAAAGCCCGTTCGATATTAACCGGCTTTAAACGAAACAACTCCCGTTGACTGTTATCTTCCGCTTTCACTAAACCATAAACAATTTCGATTTCTTTACGGGCTACCGTCGACTGGTTCCGCCCCAAATTATTCAGGTTAATCGCCTTACCATCCGGCTTGATATTCGTCGTTACCAAATGGATATGCGGGTGCCCCGCATCCAAATGCTGGTAAAGCAAATAAGGCTGCCCTTCAAACCCGATCTTGTCTAAATAGACGGATGAAATCTCCCGCAATAACTCATCCGAAAGCTTTTCCGACGGATCAAAATTCAACGAAATATGCACACTGTTGACCTTCGTTCGCTGGTTCAATTCCGTCAGCTTTTCCAGCCGCGCCAGCTTCTGGTGAAAGTTCATATCAGCCGCATCCATCGGATAAAACCCGGCCTCCAGACAACGCGCGTGCCCAGTCTTAACTTTAGCCTCATTATAGTTTAAACAGTTCCTTAAACTACTCGATGAATGGATCACGGCAACCATTGCTCACTGATCGAATTAACTTTCAAACGCACCTCATTAGACACCGCAAAAAAAGCATCGCGGTCCCGCTCAAATCGCTTCACCCAAACCTCCATTTGCGGCGAGTGATCCAGCATATTCAGCCGGTGCACCGCCTGGTTAAAGTTCACGCCAATCGCATGCAGTTCCCGCCGGACAACAATCAACTCTGCGATCAGCTCATCCGTCGACTGGTTGCGTGAATAAACCGTAATCCGCTTACCAAATAACACCCGCCGCACATACTCACTCAGCTTACCAACCGTACTTTTCTTCCAGCCCGACTCCAGCTTACCGAACTCCTCACCAGTCAGCCGCAGGCCAATGATCCGGTAACGTCCCTTTTTATGTTCTTCCGCCATCACTTATCCACTTGCTAAAACCAGACAGTCTTTTACCTAACCAACCCCAATTACCCACTAAGCCACGTCATAGACCGCCCCCGAGTTCCGAGGTGGGCGGCCAGATTTCAGTTGTTGTTAAACAACTGTACATCTGGCCGATCGCAAAACTGGCGATTCCCCAGTCGTCTGAGGAAAGGCAAAACATTCGCCAATCTAAAATCAATCAGTCGTCCGTAAGCCGCCGCCAATTCGCAAAACCTGCTTTTTCACTTCACCCTTACAGCGAAGCCAATCGTTCAAATCTTTAAAGTTCGTGTAAAGCCTGCTTTCATCGACAAAGCTGCTGCCTCGCGATAACGCATAATCGCGGTAGGCAAGGCCCGTCATATCCCGGTCCAGCCACAAATGCACCCGTTCGTGCTTTTCCAAAAAGGGTAGGGCACGGTCGAATAATCCGGCGCCGTTTAGCACCACGAAATCCACCGAATGCGGATCTTGGTGAGGATGCAAAGTCACAAAAGAAAGGAAGTCCATGAAGCCCTCGAAAATATGCACAGCGTCAGCGCCAGAAGCCAGGCAGGTAATATCTTTCGGCGCACTGCTTAGTTTGAAATTCTGGTTGCGAATCTCCCAGCCGCCAGCGTCATTTTTAAAGCCGATACCGTAATAAGTCTTGCCACCAATCTCGTAAGAAACTTCCTTGCAAAACTGGTCTGCCACGGTCACCGGGATTAATCGTTCGTGCAGATACTTTTTAAGTGGATAAGCATAAAGCGGACGTACCTCTTTGATTAGCAATTTAGCGTCGTTGCCTGCACGTCCTTCGTGCAATCCGGGCTCAAAAAGATAGAGTTGGTGAGGGGAAAAAGAAACATTCATCCGCTCCAGCAATTCGACGACCGAACAACCGTGCAAGCGCAATAAAAAGTCAACCGGATTACCGCCAGCCATTAGACCGAAATCATACCACTCATTGGACAGCCTGTCTACGTGAAAGCTCGCCGTCTTTTCTTCCCGCAACGGTGATAAATACCAGTAGTCCGTGTCGTTTTTCTTTCGTACTACCGGATCATGGTCTAACATCTCCAGTAAATAAATCAAGTCCAACTCCCGTAGCCGGGAAAGCGAAAAAACCTCGTTCGTCATATCCATCACATACCTCTCTTTCACAATAACAATTCAAAAGTAAAGCAGGCAAATGACTTCCACCTATCCTCCCTATATTTTAATGAGGATCGCAGGTCAGGACGGCATTCATCGGAAAATTAATTTTATAGAAAGGTTTCAGGAAGTCGTCTAAAAATGTTTGTTGTTGTTCTGTTAAATACTTGAACAGGCGTTTCAGCCGGTCATTTTCGGGAACATGGTTGATGAATAGTACCGACTCCTTTTTTGCCGCCTGCAATGACAAGGTTCCTTTCAGAATCTTCTTTTTGCCTTTGATGACGGCGAAAGCTATTTTTCGACCTTTTTTAATCACTGTAACTTCGGAGATCGTTATTTCTACCTTCTCGTCAAGGAACCGAAACAATAGTAATAGATTTTCTTTGATCAGGGCGTGTTCAAGTTTGGCATCAATACACCAAAGTAATTCATAGATAAAGTCCAACAACAGATCATATTGCTGATTTACATAGTCGATCTTTCTGATTTTTAACAGCCGGTAAGTTAACGGATCGAAGTGCTGTAAGTATAAATTTCCCTTGCTGTCTTTGATAAGTTGATCCAGTACCGGCTGATCACCCAACGGAAACTCTGCCGCAGCGTGCATGATCTTGTTGCGCAGAAACTGTACCTGCCTGATTCGTGTCAGGTTAGGTTGGCAAGACTCTATATCAATTTCCAGTACTTTTTCCAGGTAATTGATCATTGATTGGAGGTAATCTTTAGACTCAATATCCTGCAATGACAGACGCTTCCCGAAGGTTGTTTTTAGCAAACCGCATAGCCGTCGCAACTCATTTTCCAATACGGCATAAACAATAACGAAAGACGACTTATTAAAATGATCCGCCATGTCTTTATAGTCCATATCCAATTTCATTCCTTCCAGGTTAAAATGATTGTCAATAGCATCTGGCTCTGCTGCCATGATCGCCTGAGACCATTTTTCGTCTTCATCGCCCTCGCTCGCTGTATAAACTTCGTCGAATATTTTTTTTGCTTCGACATGAGCCACTTCGCGTTTTTCGTGCAGTGCACTTTTATGTATGCCGTACTCGCGCCTGTACAAATCGGTTGTGGTTTCCGCGTGCTGACGCTGCAACTGGATCTTACGGTTCAGTTCCTTAAAAAAATGAAGCAAATCTGAACCACCAGGGTGATCCATTAAATAGAATAAAACGCTGACGTCAAAATCGAACATAATTGATAATACTAATTGATAGATTTACTGTTTCCTGTCCGATCCACCCCATATTTTGATGAGGATTGTTTCGCGCAAACAGCCGACCTTTATGCCATTAATTAACTTAAAATATTTGCATATGGCAACGAACAATGTGTTGGGGACAGTTTATGATACGCTGTTATGCAGCCCAGGAATGAGTGAAGCAGTGAAGATCGATGTTAAGATCATGCGGAAGACTGTGTTATTAATGAGTAGTATTGTCGAGAGCTGTTTAAAGGCTGAAGGAGAAACAACAAATGAGTTGTTAAAGTTTGTACCTAAAGAAGATACTGAGCAGCTTCGCCTTTTTTGTGAAGAGTGCCTGAACAAAGCAGGTCTGGCGGTGCTAAGCGAAAAAATTAAAAGTTTAGGAAACGATAAATAGGGGCGGGCGTTAAACAGTTTGGTGATAGTTGACGGATCGTTTTGCAGCACACTTATGAATTCGGATTATACTCTATTTAGGTTATAAAAATAGTAATATTCCTAATGTAGAGTATATCGATTTAAAGTCTCAGACAAAATAATTGTGCCAAAAATATAGCAAATTGTAAAGAATAGTTAATTGCAGCTAGGTAATCTCGTTCAATACTTTTGCAAGTCCGTCTTCGAGTTGTTTTCTTATGCTTTTTTCGTTCGCGGTTGTTATGTAAAATAGCTGTATTTTGTTGCGATATTTCGGAAATGTTTCATTGACCATTTTATCAAAACCTATGTAAAATTCGTCCATCGATTTCCTACCAGGAGGTTGGAAATAGAATATATTAGATAAAGTTTCGCCTGATTGATGATTTGGTAATTTGAATAACTAAACAATAGATCATGCCAACTCACGACGAACTCCCCATACAACCCTGCCTGGAATGCAGTGAGCCTTATAAAGTCACCCGGGAGGACCGGAAGTTTTGCAGCGATATGTGCCGTACCGCCTACAATAATCGCCGGCGCAAGGAGCAACCACCGGAACAAACAGCGGCATCCGTCGTAGACTGGCGCCCTGATTTCTACCAGCAAATCAATTCGATCATCGCCCGCAACCGCTATATCATGGAGTATCTCATCAGTATGGATTTTCGCGCTATTGATAGGCACGACCTGGAGGGTTATGGTTTTAACTTTTAATATTTTACCAGTGAATACACCGACCCGGAGTTTGGTACTTTTCGCTTCTGTTATGACCACGGTTACCAGGTCGACCCCGACGGCCGGAGCGTACACTTCCTTAACCGAACCGAAGAGATCCTTTGTTAATAAGAAACTGGAACAAGCTTAAACCTGTGACTGCCCGTGTTTTGGGCACTGCAGGAACGGCTTTAGCCGCCTGCGGTGGCGCAGCGAAACCAAAACCCGGGCTGTCGCGTCTGCCGCCGGGCTGGTGAAACGTAACGGGGTGCGCGACAGCGCGCAAAGTGGAGTTGAACCGGCCCGGCGAGCGTAATGCCAGACTCCTAAAGGTATTTTAGGTTAATTAGATCCTTGCCCTTTGCACCCTTGGCCGCTTGGATCTGGTGCGGACAATAACCGGCGTGGCTGCCGCTTCTTCCGCCGCAACGATACTCAGGCGCAGTTCCCGCCCCGCTACCAGCGTTCCGTCCAGCGTAGCGATCGCCAGTTCCGCGCCCGACTGGTCCGCTGTTTCCAGGAAAGCATAACCTTTGCAGATCTTTGTTTTTTTATCGCGGACGACCTTGATCGTGCGAACCTCGGCATATAAAGCGACCAGCTGGACGATTTCCAACTCCGTCATATCCAGCGGAAAACCGCCGATAAATAATTTGGTTAATTCAGTCATTTACCACTTAACGTTAAGCCCGCTTAATTTATTTTTGGATTGAATAGGATCTCCAGTTGGCTGGCGATAGCCTGCAGCAAACCGGCGCTAAGCCGTTTGCTTTTATCCGTTGTTCCAGACTTGTCAGCGCCCGGTAATCACCCGAATCATCCGTTTCAAGCTAACCGGGATACCGTCGATCAGGATCTCCACCCGCGGGATATAGCCCTGCTGCAAACGCATTTCAAATTCAAGCTCTTCACCCTGGTAGCTTACCGGTAATAACATTGGTTCATCCATGCCCCAAAGATATAGGTTTATTGGTAATGCCAGACACTTTCATAGCCACCCAAACCCTCGGCATAGGCCATCAGCTCCGCAAAGAACGGCGTTTGCCCTAACGTAGTACTGTCACCCACCAACACCAGTTTGAGTTTAGCCCGCGTCATCGCTACATTCAACCGCCGGTAATCAGCCAGGAAGCCGATAATACCGTCGCTGTTACTTCGCGTCAGCGAGATATAGATCACCTCCCGTTCCTGTCCCTGGAAACCATCAACCATATTTACCTCAACCGGTGTCCCCGCTTATTGATACTTCTGAAAAATATTTAAACTCAATTTTCCTTTTTTTTTGACGTTAACAAGATCGAAATTTGATGTTTTTTCGAGTGATTTCCGTAGACTTTGTGTATCACTTGTTTTTGAAAAATTAATATTAAAGTAACACTCCTGTTTTTACTTTGTATCAGTTTAATATATCCTGATTTATTATAACGCGTGGAACTTTATACAGATACAGAATTACTGGAACTGATTGTAAATGATAACTATAAAGCGTTTACATTTCTTTATGATAGGTATTTCTCTGATATAAAACGATTTGTATTAAGGATACTAAAATCACCACAACTTACAGAAGACGTTATTCAGGAAGTTTTTATCCAGGTATGGCTAAACCGAAGCAAGCTTAGCCAGGTTAACTCCTTTAAAGCCTATTTGTTTATTACGGCACGTAATCGGGCATTAGACAGCTTAAAGGCAGCGCTTCGGTCTGAAGTTGCTATGGGCGAGATCATCCATAGTTTTGTAGCCCAGCGCAACGGTACTGATGAAGAAGTACTGGATAAAGAGTATAGCCTTTTTTTAAACCGGATCTTAGCCTCATTGCCCGAACGTACCCGCCAGATATTTACTTTATGTCGCGAGCAAGGTAAATCCTATAAAGAAGTAGCCGGTGTATTGGGGATATCCCGCAATGCGGTAAAAAACCACATGGTGCTTTCTATGAAAATATTAGGAAGTTCGGTAAAAAAGGAACTCGGTGTTTCCTTAACATTATTGCTTGCCTGCGTTTTTAAGGGATAAATACCTATCTGTATTAAGTAATTATTAACTTTTATTATTGTGCTACCCTGGACAAAGCTTTTACAGTCTTAGTAGTAAAAAGCCATAATAATGGACGAACGCTACTACCGGCAATTAATAAAAAGATATCTGGATGGCAATGCTACTGATGATGAATTGGAAGTTTTTGCCCATTTAGTAAAAGAAGGCAAACTGGATGATGGGCTTAAACAGGCCCTAAATGCCAATGCTGAAGTTAATGAAGTTGACGAGCTGATTACTATAGGCACCGCTGCCAAAAGAAACTACAAGTTACCATTCTGGACTAAATATGCCGCTGCAATATTACTGAGTGTAGCTGCGGTAGTGTTGGGTACCCGGCTATTACACCCAAAAGAGTTGATAGCGGTATCCCCAACTTTAAAACACGATGCTTTGCCCGGGGGTAACAGAGCTATTTTAACATTGGCTAATGGAAAAAAAATAAGACTTGGCAGTTCTGGTAATGGAATAATAGCAAGACAAGGCGATACAAGAGTACAAAAAGTACAAGACGGTCAATTGGTTTATCAAAATGCCAATAGTGCCGATAAGACTCCCGCAGAAGCATTAGCCTATAACACCATAAATACTCCAAAAGGCGGCCAATATGCCGTTACACTGCCAGATGGCTCTAAGGCCTGGTTAAACTCAGTTTCTTCTATTACTTTCCCAATTGAATTTAAAGGAAATGAACGCAGAGTGGCAATAACAGGAGAGGTTTATTTTGAGGTTGCCAAAAATAAAGCAATGCCATTTATTGCAACCGGCAGTGGTCAAAATGTTGAAGTATTGGGCACTCATTTTAACATCAATTCCTACCCGGACGAACGTACTATAAAAACCACTCTATTAGAAGGAAGCATAAAAATCACAGCTGAACACAATACCAGGATGCTTTCGCCCGGCCAACAGGCAGATGTTGAGGGTAGTAAGATAACTGTTGCAAGTGGTAGTGATACAGAAGCAGCAGTAGCCTGGAAGCATGGAAACTTTGTATTCAACAATACCGATTTGCCCTCATTAATGAGGCAACTGGCCCGATGGTATGATGTAAATATCCATTACAACGGTAAAATACACGACCACGAGTTTGTTGGTCAAATCAGTAGGAGTGCTAAACTGTCAAGTGTGCTTAAAATTTTAGCGGTAAGCGGTGTGCGCTTTACTATCAACGAAAAAGATCTTTATATCCAACCCTAAATATCTATTAATCCCCCCTAAAAAAACATGAAAACCGGACCGTAGAAAACAAAAATATGCCCATAAAAAAACCGAGAGTGCTCTAACACCACCGGTCAAGTCAGGGCCATCAAAAAAATCCAGTCAATAGAAATTATCAACTCCCTAACGATACAAAAGTATGCAATTCAATCTTTATAGGAAAACTCCTGCAAAAGAAGTTTTTCCTTATGCTAAAATTTTCCTGATCATGAAATTAACGGTCATCTTATTAACCCTGGCGTGTTTTCAGGTTTCTGCTACTGCATTTGCCCAGCGGATCTCGCTTAACGTAAAACAAGCGCCGCTTAGTAAAATACTGCTGGATATTAAAGCGCAAAGCGGTCAGAGTATTTTTTATGATAACAGCCTTATTAAAAATGCTGCTCCCGTAAGTGTAATTATAAAAAACGCTACTGTTGAACAAGCTTTAACATCAGTATTGAAAGGCCAGCCCTTTATTTATACCATAATTGATAATACAGTAGTTATCAGTAAAAAAGAAAACACAGATGCAACAAATGCTGCTGTAAGGATTACTGGTAACGTAACAGATGAGCAGAATGCACCTTTACCGGGTGTATCCATCACTATTAAAGGCACTACCAGCGGTGTTACATCTGACAGTAAAGGTAACTATACTATTACTGCCGAAATGGGCCAAACGCTTGTGTTTTCATTTGTCGGATATAAAAAAACCGAAATTGGTATAGCTGCGAAAAGAACAATTAACCTTAGCATGTACCCTGATGCAACCAAGTTAAATGATGTAGTAGTAACTGCACTAGGTATTAAACGCGAGGAAAAATCATTAGGATACGCGGCGCAAAACCTTAAAGGGAAGGCTGTAGAAGACGCTAAAACCAATAACTGGGTAAACGCGCTTTCTGGTAAAGTTGCCGGTTTAAATATACAAGGTACCGGCTCGGGGCCAATTGGCTCATCGCGTATTACCCTGCGTGGCGAAAACTCACTTAACCTGGATAACAACCAAGCACTTATTGTGTTAGACGGCGTGCCTGTTAATAGCAAAATTACAGGTACCGGTTTTAAAGCCCACCTGGCTACCGATAGCCCGGTAGATTTTGGATCAGACGTATCTGATATAAATCCGGATGATATTGAAAGTATAACCGTGTTAAAAGGCCCGGGTGCTACAGCACTTTATGGTAGCCGGGCAGCTGGCGGTGCCTTAATAATCACTACCAAAAGCGGCAGCCGTAAAGATGGCGGACTAGGTATTACTTATAACCTTAACATAAGTATTGACCAGGTAAACCGCTGGCCGGCATATCAGTATGAATATGGCGAAGGCAGGACATCAGCCTATTATTCGTATGGTGATAGTGCTGATGGAATTAACACCAGTACAAATACATCTGCTGGCCGTGCCTGGGGCCCCAAATTTAACGGGCAATCGTACTTTCAATATGATCCTAACACGCCGGACAACAAATCTGCTGTACGCACACCTTGGGTAGCACGTCCCGATTATATTAAAGGCTTTTTCCAGACAGGCTCAACTATTACACACAATGTTTCTATAGAAGGTGGCAATGATAAGAGCTCGGCAAGGTTATCAATATCGCGTCTGGATAATAAATGGATCATCCCTAATACCGGTTTTGAACGTACTTCTGTGGCATTATCTGTCAGCCATAAAGTAACCGACAAATTAAAGATAAGCGCAAAAGCAAATTATACCAATAAAAGCAGCGACAATTTGCCGTCAGCAGGTTATAATAATCAAACCTTAATGTATTTCCTGGCAATAGGTACAGCACCTAATATCGATCACAACTGGTTTAAGCCTTACTGGCAGCCGGGCCTTGTTGGTGTACAGCAAAAAAATCCTTTTAATCCGGGTCCGGATAATCCTTATATCGACCTTTATGAGGACTTGAACAAGCTGTCTAAAAATGGCTTTATAGGCACCACATCCATAAATTATCAGTTTAGCAATAAGTTAGAACTAATGCTGCGTACGAGTTTAGATATGTCTAACGAGTTTCGTTCGCAACAAAGACCGTATAGCATTACAAAATACCCTAAAGGCAGCTATCGCGAAGAAAATGTTTACAGCTATGAAGCTAATAATGACCTTTTGTTGACCTATAAAGACAAAGTAGGCGATAAAATAAAATTCTCTGCAAATGCCGGTGCCAACGGTTTAATACAGAACTATAATTTTGCAGGTATTTATGCGGATCAATTGGCACAGCCAGGTATTTACCAACTATCTAACAGCCTTGACCCGGCGGTAGCTGATCCGCTGCGAACAAAAAAAGCGGTAAATAGTGTCTATGCCGCAACGCAATGGTCATATAATGATGCCGTTTTCCTTGACCTTACCGGCCGTAACGATTGGAGCAGTACGCTGCCTTATAACAGCAATTCTTTTTTTTATCCTTCAGTAAGCACCAGTTTTTCCCTAGGCGATATGTTTAAACTGCCTACGCAGATCTCATTTGCTAAAGTAAGGTTATCGTATGCCCAGGTGGGTAATGATACCCGTCCTTATCAAACGTCGAAGTATTATGATAAGATATACGGTAATAGCTTTACAAATGCTTCTACGCTCTATAATCCTTCACTAAAGCCCGAAATTACTTCAAGCTATGAAGCAGGCTTAGACCTGCGTTTGTTTAACAACAGGTTATCGACTGATATTGCGGTTTATCGCAATTATAGTCGTAACCAAATATTGGCTATCCCACTTGATCCAACCTCGGGCAACGCCAGTGCGCTGGTTAACGCGGGCCTTATTGAGAGTAATGGTGTTGAAGTCCAGTTAAAAGGCACCCCGGTAACTACAAACGGTTTTAAGTGGAACACTACCTTAAATTGGAGCGCCAACAGAAGTTATGTCAAAGAATTAACCAACGGATTAACCAGCCAGGTAATTTACAGCCATGACGGTAACGTAACTATCGAAGCAAGGGTAGGAGGCCGCATGGGCGATCTTTATGGGCTTGGTTTCCAGCGTTCGCCAGAGGGAAAGGTGATCTACAATTCTACCGGTTTGCCGGCTCCGCTTAACCCGGTTGCCAAAAAACTGGGCAATGCTTTCCCAAATTGGAAAGCAGGTCTAGTTAACGAGTTCAGTATCCAAAAGGTAAAGTTCAGTTTCCAGTTTGATTATCAGCATGGCGGCAGCATGTTCTCGCAAACCAATCATAAAAATAATACCCTGGGTAAAACCAAGGTAACCTTGCCTGGCCGTGATAACGGTATAGTTGGCGATGGTGTCGTATTAGGTACAGATGGTGTTTACCGCGCTAATACGATTAATGTAACGGCAAGTTCTTATTATGAGAATTTTTATGCCATTAACAATGCCGAAAACAATATTTTTGATACCAGTTATTTAAAACTGCGCGAGGCCCGCATTGAGTTTAATATAGCCTTAGGATTTTTAACCCGTGCCGGTTTTAAACAAACCAGCGTAGCCCTTTATGGCCGCGACCTATTTAATATCACCAAATTCCCAGGCTTTGATCCGGAGGGTGGTAACCTTAACAGTGGTACGCTTACACCAGGTGTCGAACTGATGCAGTTCCCTTCTACTCGTACCATGGGCCTTAACCTCACTTTCAAATTATAATCATCTCTGAATCATGAAAAAGATATTTTCGCTTGTGCTTACAATCAGTTGCCTGCTTACTGCCTGCACCAAAAATTTTGAACAGATCAACACCGATCCCAACAGACCTAAGGATGTAAATCCGGGTGTAGTACTGGGCCAGATGCAATACCGTATGGTAAGCAGCAGTATTAGCGCCGCACGTGGTTTTACACACGAGCTAATGCAGGTTGATGCACCGCGCAGCAGTAGCGGTGGTGGCGTGCATCGTTATGTAATTAGCCCCGGAACCGGGGTGTGGAACAGTTTTTATACCTACCTGGCTGATGTGGATGTTATTATTACAAGTGCCGATAGATTAAAAGAGCCTAATTACAAAGCTATAGGCTTAATCTATAAATGCTGGGCATATTCCATATTAACAGATTTGTATGGCGACATCCCTTATTCTGAAGCGATAAAAGCATCCGAAGGAAACTTCCAGCCCAAATTTGATACGCAAAAGAATATTTACACACAGCTACTTAAAGACCTACAAACGGCTAACGACCTGTTTGACGACACCAAAGCACTTACCTATGGTGGCGATGGGCTTTACCCATCTAATACATTAACCGGTGGCAAAAATGTGGGCATACAACGTTGGAAAAAATTTTGCAACACGCTGCGTTTGCGTTTACTACTGCGTTTATATAAAAAGAATACAGAATTCAACGTTAGCGACCAGATCACGGCTATCTTAACCAATCCAACTAAGTACCCGGTGTTTACTTCGAACGCTGATGAAGGGATTTATAAGTTCCCTAACGTATATCCATACTTTAACCCCTATTACACAGCCAGGCAGTTAGACTGGCGCGATGGCACCTATTATACCAAGTTTTTTATTGATAAGCTGAATACCTGGAGTGACCCGCGCCGTGCTGTCTGGGCTTTAACCGTACCTGTAAACGGGCAAAATGTTTATCAAGGTATAGAAAGCGGTTATCCTACAACTACTATATATGTTGTAGGCAAAAACTCCAGTTATACCGACGCGCTAAAAACATCGGCTATAACCGGTGTAATGATAACTTATGCCGAAGAAGAATTTATTAAGGCCGAACTGGTATTAAAAGGTTTTATCACTGGGAGCACTGCCAAATCGCATTATGAAAATGGTATAACCGCATCAATGGTGCAATGGGGTGTTACTGTACCTGCGGGATACTTGCAGCAAGCTGGTGTGTTTTATGATGAAACAGCCAGTGCCGATGTTCGCCTGCAACAAATTATGCTGCAAAAATATTATGCCTATTTCTTTAACGACTACCAGGCTTGGTTTGAAAAAAGGCGTACCGGCTACCCGGTATTGCCGAGAGGAACCGGGATCCCTGCCGAAAATCAGTTTCCAAGCCGGATACCGTATCCTACCTACCTGCAATCGTTAAACCCTAAAAATTTGGAAGCCGCAGTTGCAGCCATGGGTGGCGACAACAGCAACATTAAAGTTTGGTGGGACAAATAATTTATTATTAAGAATACATAAAACTTAAAATCATGTTAAAAAGACCATTCATAATACTAAGCGCACTGTTAATGCTTGCCATTAGCGTTAACGCTCAATCAAAAGTTAAAGGAACCAAAACACTTATTGTGTTTTTTGATGGACTGCGCCCGGACTACATTACACCGGAAGCTATGCCTAACCTATATGCCTTTAGGCAGCAGGGGGTGTATGGCAAACAACACCATAGTGTTTATCCAACAGTTACCCGCGTTAATTCATCAGCTTACTCAACAGGTAGCTACCCGGCTCACACAGGCTTAATGGGCAATACCGTTTACTTCCCTGAAGTTGACCCTTTAAAAGGATTAAACACAGGCGAAGCAGAAGAGTTAAACCGTATTACAAAAGTTACCAGTGGTAAATTGCTTACCGCGGTTTCGTTAGGTGAATTGTTACAGGCAGCCGGTAAACGTATGATGGTATTCAGCTCTGGTTCAACCGGGCAGGCTTTACTGCAAAACCATACCGTAAGCGGTGGCGCTGTTGTTAATCCATCCATGATCTTACCTGAATCATTTAAAGATTCTGTTATACAAACTGTCGGCCCAATCCCAGCTCATGCCAAACCAAATACGCCCCAACATAAATGGGTGGCAGATGCTTTAATTAAGTTTGGTTTAGCTGCAAATGGCCCGTCTGTAAGCGCTATCTGGTTTTCTGATCCGGATGGCACGGCGCATGCAGACGGTATCGGCGCTGCAACCTCAATTGCTTCCATAAAATCGGTTGACCATGAGTTTGGCCGCATAATAGAATACCTGAAAGCCAATCATCTTGTTGAAACTTATAATATCATCATTTCAACCGATCATGGCTTTGTGACCCATGTGGGTAAGCAAAATTTGTTATCGTTATTGATAGAAAAGGGATTGAAAAAAGCCCCTTTATCTGATGATGTTATTGTGGCTGAGGGGGCTATATATGTAAAGGATCATGATAAAGAGGTTATAAAAAAGATAGTAGCTGCATTGCAGGAGCCTGAATTTATGGGCCCAATATTTACTAAAGGGTCAAGAAAAGGAGATTTGAAAGGCTGGGTTAATGGCACTTTATCTTTCGAGGTCATACATTGGGATCATCCTACACGTATAGCCGATATTTTGGTGGATGAGAACTGGAACGATAGTAAAAACAGTTTTGGTTATGCTGGTACAAGTTTTTCGGGTGGTGTGGCCGGCCATGGCGGGTTTAGCCCATACGAAGTGCATATTGCCTTAATTGCATCTGGTCCTGATTTTAAAAAATCATATGAAAGTGAATTGCCAACCTCAAATGTAGATATAGCCCCTACGGTTTTACACCTGCAAAATATCCCTGTACCCGCCACAATGGATGGGAGGGTTGTTTATGAATTGCTTAACGCAACATCAACGCGTCCTATTTTGACAGCAAAGATTAATTCAGTGCAAACAGAAGTGAAATTACCTACTGTGACCTACAAGCTTTTATTACACCGCACACTGCTTGGTAAGTATACTTATCTTGATTACGCAAAAGCCACGCATTTGACTGTGGAGAAATAATACTTTTTGCAATAAAATTAAAGTATAATTAGTAAAATCCTGTAAATTAAATTTTGCAGGATTTTGCTTTTTGAAAAGTTAGAGTTAAGTTGACAGAACCTTTTTTAGTCCTTATTTAAGGTATTGTAAAAATGTAGTGAGCAAATAAAAATACTTTTCTACCACTACATGACCTGATAGCAGTGATAGCTAGTTGTATGATACTCCTACTACCCAAGGTTGCTGAACACAACAAATAGCAAAACCCGGTAGGAAGTTTAGATTTAAGAAGTATTATAAAAGTAAGTCGTATTTAATGCTTCCGCTGAGGATTTATTATATCTTATTTACCGGCTTTGAGAGGAAATTTTTCGGCGAAAGCAGGCGAATGACTGATCTCGGCATCCGCTTTCCGGTGTCGTAATTAGAAACTTCAGGTAACTCCAATGTAAAGACTGTCTATTTGACCCCGCAAATCCCTTCTTTATTTTATTAAAGGCGGCGATGAATGATTTTACTTACGATAAGGCAAATAAAATGGTAACGATGAAGTACGATATGATTAAGAAATTAGTGCAAAATAAAAACGCCTCAGAGATTTTTTCATTTATAAATTGATGTAAAGAAAAATAATTAACTAATAGACTGCATGTTTTTTGAAATCCATAATCAGCCATACAATAAAATATGCAGTGTTTAATTAAAATGGAAAGTACAGTAATGTTTGCCGGACACGATAGGCCGATTACACATAAAAGATTTACCTGACATATGTCAAAAAGGGGTTTACTAATTATAAACCCGGTTGTAAGGTGAAACAAATTAAAGGGAAAATCCTTAACTATTAACACTAAAGCAAATAAAATATGAAAAGATTTAATCACCTGTTATTGATCTTGTTGCTGGCAACATCGACAGTAGTTGCACAGACTAAACAGGATGGGTCTAAGGATAGGCGCTACAAAGCAAACCAAACAACAAGATCAACAAAGAAATCTACGACGACGACGACACATACGAAAGCCGATGGCTCAGCTGATATGCGTTACAAAACCAACCAAACTGCTATAAAAGCGACTACTAATAAATCATCCGGCCACGTCAAAGCCGACGGTACGCCAGATATGCGTTACGGGGACAATCAGGCTAAAACCACGGCTACCACAACAACCGCGACGCATACCAAAGCTGATGGTACTCCCGATAAGCGGTACAGGGACCATCAGAACGCGCCGACAACTGCAACGTCAGCGAGACCGTCATCTCCAAACTATCAGCCTACCACCACAACACGGACCACGCGCACGACAGTTAACAGTTCTGCTGTACATCTAAAGAAAGATGGTACACCGGATATGCGTTATAAAGAAAATAGGCGTTCCGGCTATAATAAGGACGGCTCGGTAGATAAGCGTTATCATCGTAACAAATAACAACCTATTTGTAACTTTCAATTTATCTATATAGCTTTATTAAAAAATGATTTATGAGAAAACTACTTACCATGCTAACCATTGTTGCGTTAGCTTTTACGACGACCTTTACGAATGTTCAGGCTAAGGCGTTAACTTATGTGTCCCAGCAGCCTGTGAAGAAAAACGGCACGCCTGACAAACGTTATAATGCCAACAAACATTTAAAGAAAGATGGCACCATGGATATGCGTTATAAGACCAGCAAGAAAGCCGTGTCAAAAACAACTGTCAGGAAAAAGAGCTAATAAAAAAAACGCCGGCCCAAACAGCCGGCGTTTTTTATGATAGGTGATTGTAATAGTTAATTCCCCGTGTCGCGTTTCGTTTCCAATGCTGCCCGAACCGAAGCCGGAAGATTAGAAAGCAGGGTATAACCAGTCGCGTTTTCAATATCCTTTACCGTAGTGATATATTGCGTCCAGTCCGTACTGATCGCATTAATATTAGGTGTGTTCACGGCAATCACCCGGGTTGCTGCAGTAATACGGCTCAGGTCATTATTCCCATTGGGTATCACTACGATCACTTTCCAGACATTGGATGGAACCACCACACGCCCGTTGTCGATTGTTATTGCCGTGCCGCTCGAACCAGTGCCGCCAGACCCGTAACTTCCCATAATCACATAAATCTCGTTGCCGGCACTCACCAGGGAACGTCCGTAACTTTCCAGGTTGGCCCAGGTATGCTCGTTATTGTTCGGTGCCTGCGGGATCATGTTGTCCATTAAAAATGTTGCCTGGTTAGCGGTAAGGGTGGAGGTACGGTCCGCGCTCGGACAGTTATGCCCGCGGTCGAACCCCGAACCCGAATAACTGGTCGCGCCAACTTCGTACCAGCCCGAAGGCAGGTTTGTGTCTGCCCGGAAGTCATTCGCCCGGCTGGCAGCGCCCAGCGTACTGGTGCCCACGTACCAGCTTACCCAATTCGGCTCGCCCTTATCACGGTTATAGCTTTCCGTATAATAGGTCTGGTCATACAGATAATTATTAGGGTTGGAAGTACTGTTGGTCGCGCCGCTGGGATTTCCTAACAGCAGGTTAGTATTGTCTGCGGTCGAGCCACCGCCGCCTGTACCGTTATCATAGCTGTTAACCACGAAATTATCAATGTTGATCCGATTGGTGCCACCGGTCGTTTTGCGCAATTGGAACCGTAAGGAGCCGGTTTGACTAACCGTGAAGGTAGCGGTGCTTAACGTCGTGCCGGAAGCGGTAACAGTCGCACCTGCCTGGGTATAGCTGCTACCGCCATCTGCGGAAACAAACAGTTGAAAATTGGATGCGCCATCAGTCCCGTAAACGCCATAGCTTAAAGTTACTGTTGAGGCGCCGCCCGCAACATCAAAGTTCATGCCTACCGTACCCGTATTGCGGACCCGGATAGCCTGATTCCCCGTTTTCCGGTCTGAAATGCTGTTGCCGATTAGTGCGTCATTCAGATCCCATAAGCCGCTGTCAAAGGTAACATTCCCGTCAGCATAAGCCGTTTTAGAACCTGACTCAAAGCCTTCGTTAAAAGTTTGCGTGATCGCCAGCGGCTGTGAAAAATTACCCGTGCTAATCGCCGGTACAGTCGTTAAAGCCGGCGCAACGAGCGACTTTTGGCAGGAAAGCAGTAGCAATGCCGCCATTACTGGTGTAAATAAATGTTTGAATTTCATAAGAATGTTTTTAGTTATTTAAACGCACAAGCTAACTCGTTGGTTGTTATCGCTTTGTTATCTAATTATTGTGAAATTGTTACCGGAATCTCCCAGCGAATCCGTCCGGGTCGCGCCACCACCGCTAAAACTTTCCGTCACTGACCCGAACGGCACCACCCACCACCTGCCCGGTTACCGTTGTCTGCCCCAGGCCCGCGAGCAGCTGCCGGCGCAAATATATTTTGGATGATGTCCCTGTCCCCCGAGTCATACCTTCTTACCTTACCAATAATATGTTGTCAGTTTTCGTTTGATTATGATCCAGCTGGTACAGTATAGTTGCTTGACCGATTTATAATATAGAGTTAACCTTCAATTCATATACTATTTGCTTTTTTGCATGCATTAACAATCTTATGAAAAAAACGATACGGTTTGTTTTTACGCCAACTGCTGTAAAGTGATCGTGCCGCCATGCGAACCCGGGACGCCCGGGTCGACAAATTGGTACAGTCCGCTATCCGGGTCATCAGCCTGTACGAGCAAGTTATCTCCATGCATTACGATTACGCGGTGGTGCGCTAACGATTGGCGCCAACCGGCGCCTTAACTTTAAGTGGGGAATTGATCCGCTTACTGGTAGAGGAAGCCAAAGAATTCGGGCGATAGGGGAAACCTTACACGCGATCGGTCATTCTCAACCCCGTACCGCAGCCCGGATCTTTTCGAGTGATCCTTAAAGTTACTTGATGCTGCTGACCATTGTTATCGTTGCCCGGCCAAGACTCTCGGTCACCTGAAAGAGGAATTGGGAGCGTCTGGGGGGTACCGGCATCGGTGTGTTGCTTTCAGGTTTATTGCTGTACGCATTACACGCCAGCGTTCCCTTACCAACTTTCGCCCCTTTGGGACTGTTCGGTTTTTTTGCCTGGAATCGCCCGCGTTATGGCTGGAGCGTAGCCTGCATCACCATTTGCGTCCACATCAGCATGAGTGTTTACCGGGGTGCGCCATGGGAGTGTTACTTTTGGTGATCTCATGATCCCTAAAGTCGTGCCTTTTTATTATTAAAGAATTGATTTGATTCAATTCACAAAATGTTTAATGTTACAAAACGCATTTGATAAATTATTGTAGCAAGTATTTAATCGAGGTCGAGACGCCTATATTTGTATTTATAATCCAATATGATTTTGATGATCCGTAGTCCTAAGTATTTTTTTTAGTGTGATCAGTTAGAAATATATAAATTATGCATAAGGTAACCAGCACAAATAAAGCGACTGTTGTTGACATAATTTCTCGCTCGTTCGATAATGATGAAGGTATAAATTATCTTATTCCTCAAAACCGAGATAGGCAAAAAAGATTAAGATATCTGGTTGAATATTGTGTTGAGGTGGCGATGCTAACTGGGGAAGTATTCTTGTCGGACGGTTATAAAGCAGCGGCTTTGCTCGTGAATACGGAAAGAAAGCTAAGTTTTTTGGACACTATAGTGTTAGATACCAAAATTGCATTTAGAGCTATTGGATTAGGGAATGTGATCAAGGCTTTAAAAAGGGAAGCCAAATTAAAGTCTAAGCGGCCGATTATGAATGTAAGTTACTTATGGTTTATTGGGGTAAACCCCGACAGTCAAGGCCAGGGAATAGGAAAATCTTTTCTTGGTCAACTTGCGTTGAACGAGAGAGAAAAGGGCAGGCGTTTTATACTGGAATGTTCCCCGGAGAATTTAAATTGGTATCAAAAAAATGGATTTCGAATTTACGATGAACTTCCAGATGCCCCTTTTCAATTTTTCATGGAGTTTGTAAATAACGAAAATTCTTAGAAAATAACGCGCAGCGCGATTCAATTCAAATTTATACGTAGTAGTTGTGTTTACGATGTGGCAGCCAGAGTAAGAATAGCTGTCGCTTTGGGTGCCTGGGCGTGTAGTCAGTTCAGATGGTAAATTTATTCTCACTATAATGAATTCATTTTCCATAGATTTGGCTGATCCAACTATACCAGTGATCGGCCAAGCGTTGGTACTAAATTAATTTGTTATGAGATATTGTTTTTATCCTGCCTTCTTGCTTGTGGCCGTAGCTGTTTTTTATCCGGCTCTTGCACAAAAGAAATCTACGCCTTATACATTTAACCGCGCTCCCTTGCAGCAGCAAGTCTACGCACAGTTGCCCGTCGGCAGTGTCAAAGCCAAAGGCTGGTTATTAACTCAGCTCGAACTACAAAAAGAAGGTTTTACAGGGAATGCCGAAGAACTATATCCCGAAAAGGATGAGCTTGGAAAGAACTCAGATTGGCTCGGCGGCAATGGAAACAGCTGGGAAAAGGTGCCATACTATCTGAAAGGTCTGACTGCTTTAGCCTATACATTAGATGATGCAGGATTAAAGCTGAAAGCAAAAAAATGGATCGATTATACACTTGAACATCAGCAGGAAAACGGACTCTTCGGCCCGCCTAAAATGCAGGACTGGTGGCCGCGAATGCCTTTTATGTACGCTTTACAAAGTTATTACGAAGTTACGCAGGATAAAAGGGTGGTGCCGTTTTTACAAAAGTATCTAAAATATCAACTGGCTAACCTGGATAAAGATCCGCTGAAAGAATGGGGAAAGGCACGCGCCGGTGATAATATGGAGATTGCAATATGGGTTTATAACAAAACCGGTGACAGACAGCTGCTTGACCTGGTGAATAAACTTAAAGATCAGGCTTATCCATGGGCCGATATTTTTAATCAGGATGAATTTCTTTTTTATGGCGATGACTATCATCCGAAACATATGGTAAATGTTGCCCAGGCTTTAAAGTTCCCGGGTATCTATTCTCAAATGTCGCCGACACCCTACTACAGGCAAGCCATGGAAAATGGCATTCGCCATATTTTACACGATGCAGGTCAACCGGTAGGTATAGGTTCAGGCACTGAACACATATCAGGAACCAGCTCGGTTGAAGGCGTGGAGACCTGCGCTGTAGTTGAATGGATGCAGAGCCTTGAAACAGCTGCCAGAGTGGATCATAGTGCGGCTATTGGTGACCAGCTCGAAAAAATAGCTTTTAACGCACTTCCGGCACAATTAAGTAAAGACCTTAAAAACCACACGTATTACACGTTGCCCAATCAGGTGCAGAGCCTTCCAGGAAGGCATGGCTTTAATCAGGATTATGAATCAGGTATTGTACCAAGCCCTTATCCGGCTTCCCCTGCTGCCGGTATAACATGCATATGGGATGGCCTTATTTTGTCAAGAACAGCTGGCTTGCAACCCCGGAAGGAGGACTGGCCGTAATTGCCTACGGGCCGATGGAGATAAACGCTGTTGTAGCTAATAACGTGCCCATAAAAATTGAAGCGATAACCAATTATCCATTTGAGGAGCAGATCAAGCTTAACTTGTCGTTAGCTCGGCCCGCTTCGTTTCCCTTAAAACTCCGGATTCCATCATGGTGCGCAAATCCTACCATTCAGGTTAACGGAAAACCAGTTAAAGGAGCTGTCTCGGGAGAGATACTAACCATTAACAGGCAGTGGCATACTAAGGACAATGTAACCCTTAACTTCACGATGGTCATTTCCACAACAAAGCAAGTGAACAATGGCGTAAGCATTGAAAGAGGGCCTCTGGTCTATGCCTTAAAAATTGAGGAAACAAAGAAAAATGTTAAAGACTTCCGGGTACAAGGATTCCATGAAACTGAAATTTCACCCGCTACGCCATGGAATTATGGACTGCTGATAGACCCGGCAACAATCAACAAAGACATTAGGATTGGTAAAAGTAAAATGCCGGAAAATCCGTTTGTTCAGGTGCAAACGCCGGTTCAGTTAAAGATCAAGGGTAAACGTATACCATCTTGGACAATTGATTATAACAAAACTGCCGCATTGGATGTCCCTTATAGCCCTGTTACCTCAGATCAGCGAACAGAGGAATTGACACTTGTCCCTTACGGATCGGAAGACCTTCGCGTAAGTATTTTTCCAACCATTGGTCAACCATCGCTATCAAATTCAGTATATCGCCAAAATTTTGATATGGGCAAGATCAACGGTATGGTTATTTATGGTGGCGGTTTGTTTTGTAAGGATAATGCTGTTCATTGCGCTTCTAATGGCAATAACAGTTCGGGAGATCAGGGATCAAAAATTGTGGCAACGGGTACAAATTTTACTGACTTCATTTACACTGCCGACGTAAAGGTCACTTCTCCCGGAGACGCAGGGCTGATGTTTCGGGTAAGCGATCCTGCTATCGGGGCTAATGCTTACAAAGGTTACTATGTCGGTCTTAATCCGGTTAAAGGCACACTCGAACTGGGGAAGGCAAATGGTAAAGAATGGAAAGTACTTGCATCAATAAAATATCCGGTAAAGCTTAATGAGAATTACAATGTGAAAATAGAAGCTGTAGGCAGCAATTTTAAAGTTTTTATAAATGGAAGTGGTACCCCATCTATAACTGCTGCTGATAACGAATTCAAAGCAGGCAGCATCGGCTTAAGAACCTATAATGCCTTGGCTACTTTAGATAATCTTGAAATAAAAGCGTTATAATACCTTGGGTGAGCAGGTCAATGACTTAGGCTTCGGTACCTAATTTTGATGTGAAATTGGATTCAATTTTAAGTTTGGCAAACGCTTCGCTTTTCCCAGTTAAATAAGTTGGGTCGGTAGGGTCTACGGTAACAGGCGGAAAGCGAAACAAGGTAGCCATTGGCCAAAGATAATGGTTTGAACCCTCAGCGGAACATTTCGAGTCGTAAAGTTAGGATCGCAATAATTCAACAAGATAAATAAACTCATGGTAACACAACCCCTAAAAGATTGAAAAGTTGCTCCCAACCTTTAGATGTAACAATCAGTTCTCTGGAAAATTGAACCCGTTTGAACCATTTCCTTTTTAACATTTTTTCCAGGAAAGCAGCGCCAAGTTGACCCGATAAATGCGGACGGCGTTCACTCCAATCCAGGCATTGACGAGCCAATGGACGACGGTTATTTAAGAACCTTTCTTTAGTGATTTCTATTTCAGCGAACTACCGCCAGCCTTTTTCTGTCACAGTATAGGTAGTTTCCAATTTTTGGAGGTAATCCGGTGGGAGATACTTTTCGATCTTTTTTATGATAGATGCGACTGAGTTTCCATATTCGTCAAATCTAATCTGAGTATGTATAGCTTTATAAGTTGACCTCATTCTGCGCTAAAGCTTTCTTATAAAGCTCTTGGACTTCTTGGACAAATCCACGTCTATAAACACCATCCCGTATATTTTGGTCTATTAAATTAGTTTGCGCCCAGCCCTGAAATGTATAATAGCTTATACCCTCAGCTTCACAACATGCAGCAATTGTATATTGGCCTTGACTATATAAATCACATATCCTTTTAGCCGCACCAATCTTAGCTTGTTTACTTAGCTTTACCTTGCTTCCCATATATTCGTAATTAACGTTACTTGAATGCTTTTAAGTTACGCCTTATATGGTTTAATCATGCTATGGGATGTAACCACTTACAAACTCTCTTTCGCCGTTTTTTTTACTTTTATGTGATTTGATGTTTCGATAGCTATACACTGGCTTAATTCGTAGATTTTAGCTATATCCTCCTTTAATTGATTCGATAACAAAGTAGTAAGGTGAGCCTGAAAATCAATGATTTAACCAAACTCTGGCGAGTTGGATTTTCGTTTGGCAGCTGTGCAGGTCAACCATACGTTGATTGAAGAAAACGTGGAGGTTAAAGAGCTTAAAGCTATAATAGATGCCTTTACAACTAATCTGCCGGATAAATGGAAGAACTTTGCTCAAAGTTGTCATCAGCGATACAGGTATCGGCATTCCGCAGGAGTAACGGGCTATTCTATTTACCAGTTATTACCAGGCAGATAATGGCCAGACCAAGCTCGGAACCGGATTGGGGCTCTATCTCTGTTAGAAAATAGTGCAACTGAAGGGTGGGGAGATCCACCTGGAAGCCAAGCCGGGCATGGATGCCGTGTTTATTTCAGTATCCATTACATATTACAGCAAGAGCTAACATTGATACAATAAACAAAATGAGAAAATACGAATCACTACACCGCAATTGTGGACCGATTAAAACATAAGTTAGTGTGGGGTGACTTCGCCATTACTTAATTCCTTTTTCCAGTTTCGCATTTTGTCCGGCAAAGATCTTCCAAACGCCGTCACGTTTTACCAGGATGATCATCCTTCGAAACTCAAAAGTTTGGCCGGGAAATCTTTCGTCGCCGTCTAAACCCGTGCGAACATGTGAGATGGCAACGTCGGGATGCGTGTAGGTAATATCTTCAACCGCTCGGGTATAATAATGAGTAGCTTTAAAATAGGTGATATGTACCTGCTGATAGTGGACTTCAATATCCTCCCGGCCTTTATAGTAAGCACCAAACCAATTTACCCAAGTGGCATCAAGGGTATAGTTATCAGCCAATCCTTTAGGATCGTGCCGGTTCCAGGCATCTTCATAATTTTTAATGAGCTGCTTGATCGCCGTATTTTCTTTTGCGGTATCTATTTGCTGACTGTGGGCCTTTAATCCACACAGCCAGACCAGACTAATAATAATTAATATATAATTGCTGATTTTCATTATGTTTTATTAATAGGTATTTATTATATCTAATTAAAATCCGTTTCCTTTATAATTATATTTAGCTAATACTGGTTTAACCAAACTATGTTTATAACCATACTTTCTTTGTGGACATCTTAGTTGGATAAAATCACGACAAGGGCGAAAGTTATTGCTTCAACAGACAATTGTTGTAGTTTAATTTTATAGTTCAATTGTCAATTTGTTTTCATAGTTATGGGATTATGTTTTGCAGCCTCTGGATCTATAATGGTATTTTGTCCGGCAGCTAATAGCCATATGCCAATTTTCTTCCTATAAACCAACATTAATAAATTGTCAGTTTCGGGCGTTCTATTATTAACGCGGTCAATACCATCAGGCGGAAAAAGCGAACCAATATGACAAACTAAATTAGCAATAGCAACATCATTTGTCAGAAACCTGATATTTAAACTTTTTTGTGTAAAAGGAACCCCTTTAAAGAAAATATCAAAAGTGCTTTGGTGTGCTTTTTTTACATCGTTTCTCCCTTTCCACCACATACCTACAATGTTTACCCATTCAACATCTTCCGTGGTATATAAGTCCATATTTTTAAATTCATGAGTATTCCAATCAGAAATCATACGATTAACCTGGATTTGAATTGATTTTTCATTACCTTGAGCGTAACAACATAAGCTACTAAAGAGTAGAATGAGGCTGAGAACTAATTTAACATTTGACATATTTTCAGTATTATTTGTTTACTTCAGTATAGTAATATAAGGTAAAAAAGGGGGACTATCATACCTGAATTAAAAGGCCTTTAAGATATCAATTGGTGACCCCACGCGTTCAAACCTATGATTTTTTCTGAACTCGTCCTGCTCACCTTCGGGTTTGCCTTTCATTTTTCCTTCGCTTATCGCTATAAAACATTCTTCCATTTTACCGGCAGGCTGAAAAGTAGTGAGCATCCGCCCAACGCCGTCACCCACCTTTGAAAAAGCATGCGGCAATCCCGCGGTCCAAATACACTATCGCCGGGTTTAACATGGTGCATTTTATCGCCTACTTTAATCACAAACTCGCCCTCCAAAATATACCACCACTCATCCTGTCCATAATGGAGATGCAAATTTGGACCACCTTTTTTTACACGCGATGATTCAAATATATACAGATCACCATCGGTAGCTTTAGTAGCTACCTTGGTATAAAAAGTATCCCCATCAAACAGGTTTATAGGTTTTTGAAAGCGGTCAGTCCCGGCATCTGTTTTATAGCCGGTTTTTTCCCTCATTTTTGTATAGGTTTTGGCTATTAAGTTAAATGGGTAGGCGGAATAATACCGGCGCCTATTAGCGTCTGTAAGAAATTATTGCGTTTCATACTATATTCGTTTATTTTCTGGTAAAGTTAAGTACTGTATCAAAAAGTTGCTTTCCGCAAATGCTTTCGTGCCATTCAAGCGTGTAATGATCGTTATCTATAAATTTGAGCAGTACATGAAATTTGCGCATGGAGCCGGCCGGCAGATTTATCCGAGGGGGCGATAGCGTTTCACCTTCATAAGTGATGGTTTTACTGGCTGTATTATAGTCACCCTCTAATAGAATGATGCCAGTTTCAAATTCATTGTTGATATAGGAACTTACAAACTTGCCTTTTACATTGTCATATCCTTCGGTCATCATTTCGTGGAGAGTAACCGGTTTCCCGTTTGACCATGGCATCGGGATCTCCTGTCCGGTAACTTCAGAGGTAAAATAACGGCCATCCCATAATGGTGTCCGGGTCATAGTTCCTTTAAATTCAATGATATGTGTACTACCTGCAAACGTATGTTTGCCCGCAAAGGTCCATGAACCAGCCAGGCTCGCCAATACCTGATGGTTTTCGTTCGTTCCTGAAAGCCTAGCTGTTTCGCTTTTTTCCTGCCCAAAGGAGGAGAAGGTTGTGAAGGCCACCAACAATAATATTAGGCACAAGCTGTATGCGATTTTTACTTTGCTCATTTGGTTTTTTTAAGATTTAATTTCATATACTCATTATTTTCATTTGCAATTTTAAGTGCTTTCGGGTTTGATGGGCCGGGGCAAGAAACTAAGGGACGTTTAACGGGCCCCCGTTTTATCGGGATGACAGTATCTTTTCAGGATCAAGCGAACGAAGTCGTTTACCGCCATTTTAACTTATTCCCTGTTAACTACGCCGGGCATTATCATAAGTTAAAATATAGCACTTGCGTTAATTGTGCCTATTTGCAGTTGTAAGTAAAAGCTTGTACCCCCGCACCATTAATCGCCATACTGACCGGAAAATTCTTCTCGTTGTATTGATAGGTAAGGTTTGCGTTAATGTCGAAAAGGGATGATCCAAAGGTTTGCCTCAGCTTCCCGGTGATTTTTACAGGGTTATTTTTGCTCAGGATGGCGCATCGGCCCGCCCAAAAACGAAGCTTATCCAGGTTATAAGCGTTAAAACCAATAAAATCTCCACCTATAAACTTCCAGTATTTTGAAATAGCCGTGTATGCGGACGGCTTATCGTCATAGGTAATATTCAGCACCTCATCAGCAATTTGTTTGGTATATATATGGTCCTCACCAGTTTGCGGGCTTTTGACCTCCTTTGTGTAGGTATATGAAATTTTTATTTGTGTTACATTATCATTGGCGTCGTAAGTAAAATTGAGTTCAACTTTGAAAAGCGTGAAACCGTCAACGTCCACGGAACCGTTACCAGCCATTAATATGGTTGTCAGGTGTTTCTTTGCATCGTCATAAAAAAAATGAAACAATGAGTCTGTTTTTAATGACGAAGGCGGATTTGAAGCCTTAAACACACGATGAATAAATTCGGGGTTGCCATCATAGATATTCCCGCTGCCGCCGCTATAACTATAGGTGGTGTTAATGGTACCGTTGTAATGATTACCATTACCATCGACCGACGACGTAGGATAAGCGTCAACAACTTTAGCGGATGTTATCGTTTCAACGAAAGGCCCGTAATAATAATTGGGGCCTGTCATCTTAATCAGAAAGCCTTTATCGTCATACTCAAATATACGGCTTCCGAGCGCCTGGTCAACATCTCCTGTAATAGCACAGCCGACGGTGCTTACCGGAGGGGGAATAGGGGGATTGGAAGGTTTTCCGCAACCATACAAAGTAATTAATAAGCCATACATGAGAAAGGCGGCAAGCATGGATTTATCAATGCTTATTCTGGTTTTTTCTAAAATGGTGGTTGCTATCTGATTTTTCCTGTATCTGCTGAATGCGTTTTGCATCCCGTTAAATGCAGAGTGGTTTTGAAGTGTTTTCATTCCTGGTAGGTTTTAATGTTCGTTATTATAATTTCTATAATGCCTATAAGATAAAGAGAAAAAATATCCTCCTTTTATAGCCAATTTCATCATATAGGCATTCGGTTTAAATATTCCCGCCCGCAAAGAATCGCTATGTGCTTGAAAAATATTTTCGTGCTTGTTGCAGATTCTTTCGAGTTGGTTGCTTTTGGGTACGATCCTTACAAGAGTTAAAGCCGACGATCTTGTCCTTGTGCATATCCAAACCTAAGGTTATCTCTAATTGTGGCATAATGTTCACACCTTCAATTACTGGTTGTTTCATAAATATCCTCCGTTGATAATCTATGATACTTTTTTATGAGCCCGTGTGTTTTTCAAATCATAATACTTAGGTTAATATTAATAGCTCCCTGCCCTGTTTATTGGAAACTATTTTCCGGGCATCACTAACTAGGCTTACTATGGCAATATCAATACAGCCAACATTGCCAGGATCTCTTCGGTGTCTTTTTGGACAATTCCATGCACCACGCAAATGGGCCCCAACACCAACATGCAAATAAGGGTCAGTTTTCTCGGCAATAAAATGGCCATGTTAAATAATTTAAAAAGGTCATTAAATTTCGAGGTGGATAATAGCTTAGTGAACATTTTTTTATAGATACAATACAAAATTGAAGAGGTTTTTCCTTTTTTATATACCGTAAAAGGGTGATTTTCAAACCGTAAAAGGGTGATTTTTTAAAAAACTAGTGGGGGGTAATGTATTTATTACAACCTTTATAATAAAAAAGACCCTTGTAATGCATCACCTCAGGCATCGTGCAATCTTATCTGTAATCCTGCTGCTTTTATCGGCTAATACACTAAAGGCCCAAATGGACTATTTTAACAAGCAGTTCCTGCATAAAAAAGATTCTCTAGTAAAAGAATTGGCCAAACATCCGCTGGCGGATACTTCGAGAGTGCGCGCGTTAGTTAACCTGATGAATTCCGCCGTTTTTTTAGACCAAAAAAAACAGGTGATACCCTATTTTGAAGAAGCGAACAGGCTTAGCTTTCAACTAAAATCTAAAAATGGGAAATTAGCCTGCCTTTATTGGAAAGGACGTTATTATAAAAGCGCAAAAAAAGCAGACAGCTCCCTGGTTTACCTGGACTCGGTCATCGCGGTCGCCGGCAATTCTGGAAATCCACGGTGGCAAGGGGAAAAAGCATCCGCCTTTTTTGATAAAGGCGTGATATACGACTTCCGCGAGGATTTTTATACCGCGTTGAATAATTATTTTGAAGCATTAAAATGTTACGACGGTGTGGACTTGCCAAACCAGGCACAGGTTGCCAGGAGGATCGCATCGGTTTATAAAGTGCTACACAATAGCGAAAAAACGCTGGAGTATAGTCGGTTGGCAATAAAACTATTTGAAAAAATACATGACAAATTTTCCACTGCCATGATCGCAGGAATTTACACAGAAATAGCAGACGTCTATTATGACAGGGGCGAGCTCACCAAAGCAAGCACAGCCTTAAACAAAATTAAACCTCGGATGCCCGATACCACGGACGAAGCGGTAACCAGCGTCTATTATTACCTGGCAGGACAAATAGCGTTAAAAGAAAAAAAAGCTGATTATGCTCTTGTGCTGCTAAACCAGGCAATTAAATACTATAATTATGCAGGGCATATGGATGATCTTGCAAGGATATATGCTGCCATTTCCCGTTTGCAGATGGAGAAAAATAATATGGCCGAAGCAAAAAAATATGTTGAACAAAGCATGGCACTGGCGAAGCAAACGGGGCATAAAGAAACGATGGTAACCGCTTCGGTTGCCATGGCAGCGTACCTCAATGAATCGGGTAACCAACTGGGTGCTTATCAATCCCTGCACCAGGCTATTGTTTTGAATGACAGCTTACTCAACGAAACCAACATAAAACAAGCCAGTACCCTCGCGGCCATTTACGAGAACAGTCAAAAGGAAAAGACCATAGCGCAACTGGAGAGGGAAAAACAAGTTCAGGCAGCAGCGGTAAAACAAAAAACATTGCTTAATATCATCCTGACAGTCACCATAATAGCCTTGCTGATCATAAGTTTTGCCGCATACCTTAATTATAAAAACAGGCAAAAAATTGAACGGCAAAAAATTACCAACCTGGAAAAAGAAAAACAATTAATGGAGGCAGAGGCCCTGATTAAGGGCCAGGAAGAGGAACGGGTGAGGCTGGCTAAAGACCTGCACGATGGAGTTGGCAGCATGTTGTCGGGTGTAAAAATATCATTTTCAAACATGAAAGAAAATTTAGTAATGGATCAGCAAAATGCCGTGGCGTTTGAAAAGTCGATCTGGGACCTTGACCAGACAATTGCCGAATTGCGTAAAGTGGCGCATAACCTGATGCCGGAAACATTGGTAAAGTTTGGATTGAAAAATGCGGTTAAAGATTTTTGTGAATCGATGCAACTGATGAGCAACACCCCAATTATATGTGAACAGTTTGGACCGGAAAGACCGTTAGGTAATATAGCCGAAGTAAATATATACCGCATTATACAGGAACTGGTGAATAACGCGATCAAACATGGCAATGCGTCGCAGGTTGTCGTACAGCTTACCCGGACGCCTGTTAAGGTTTTGATCACCGTAGAAGATAATGGAAATGGATTTGTGCCTGACGCACAGGAGAAACCACCGGGTATCGGTTTAAGTAATATTCAATCCAGGGTTAACTATCTAAACGGCCATATGCATCTGGAATCAAAACCGGCTGAAGGCACAACGATCAATATTGAATTAATGGTGTAGTAACATGATCAAAGTTTTTATTGTGGAAGACCACGCCGTGGTAACCGAAGGGATCCGGGTATTACTGCAAAACGAGAAAGACATTCTTATAGCAGGTTCATGCAGTACAGCTTCCGCCTGCCTGGAATATTTTAACGCTCATAAAGCCGACATAGTTCTGATGGACATCAGCCTGCCCGATATGAGCGGAATTGAATTGTGCCGGGTAATAAAAACAAATCACCGTGAAACCATGGTTTTAGCCCTGAGCGCATTTAGCCAGGGTATTTACATGACCAGCATGCTGGTGAACGGTGCCAGCGGGTATTTGCTCAAAAATGTAACCAGGGAGGAATTAATCGATGGCATAAAGACTGTTAGTAAAGGGGGGATTTATTTTAGTTTTGAAGCCGGAAAAATTTATAAATCCACCCTTGAAAAGGAAAGCCAGCAACCGGTACTCACCAGGAGGGAAAAAGAAATTATAAAACTGGTTGCCGGGGGCTTTACCAACACGCAAATAAGCCAGCAGTTGTTTATAAGTGTGGACACGGTTGATACCCATCGCAAAAACTTATATACCAAAGTAAATGTAAAAAACACAGCACAGTTAATCCGTTATGCAATAGATAATGGGATGATTTTGTGAGAGGCTTGCCTCCAAATGCATAGTTAGATAAACAAGTTCCATTATTCCATAGTTTCAGAAACAAGTTTTCAATAAAATCCTCTGACTCATCAGTCGCAACGAGTTTTGAGGGTGATAATTAGCTTGACTAATAAAAAGTAAATGAAAAGAATTCACACCTTCTGCAGTATTTTAATTTGCTTTTTTCCTGCACTCTCGTGCAGGGCCCAGGTAATTGATATAAGCCCGTCGCGGTCATCCAGATAAATAAAAGCCATTTCCTCTTCAAAAACCATATAAGTATAACTCACCACCGATACGTCTGTTTTCAGAGTTCTTTTATTGTATGGATAGTCTAATTTAAAATCAGGGTTGCCGATTGAGCTATGCTTAATTTTATTTTTATCGAGGATTTCCCCGGCTGCCTGAAGGGCTTGTTCGCTGGTATTTATCATCATGGTTAAGGTTTCAGCGTAAGATTGACCAGTACTTGTGCGTCAAAGTTTCGATGTATTGGTTTTTGGTAGCGTGGCAATGCGGTGTTCGTCATGATTGATTTAATTAAAATACCAGATCCACCAGTATACTTGGTGCCATAAAGCCGGCTACCAGGCCGCCGATCATTAAAAAAGCCGAGAACGTAAAAAGCGGAATGGCAGCGATTATATAATAGACCGGGCGGCTTTCTCTGACCTGGATAAAGTACTGGCTGTAGTCAACCGGTTTGGACGGTACAAAGCTAAGGGCGATCTTTTCAAATATAGAAACGCTTGATCTCCTCTACGACCGTTAAGCGATAAGTACCGCTTTCGGCCGAGAAGCGGTTCATTTCCATGCGGCCGGTATCCATTCCATTGAGGTATGGGCTGAAGAATGATTGGGTAAAGAGACAATTTCACCTGATGGCACTTGGACCAATTTCACCTGAAATTTATCTACGGGTGTCCGGCGGGGCAGTTGGCCTTTTTGCCAGATGGCATAGATCCCGGGCCGACTGATCTTTAAAGTGATTTCTTTTTGCGTGAAAGGGATCTCCGCGATCACTTCGCCATTAAATAAATCTTTGAGCATCCGGACGGTTTTCACCAGGATATAGATGCCGATGGGCACCAGGCAAAAAAATAAAATTCTATACAGGATAAGGCTCATCGTTCTATAGCAACGATGTGCCGCTGGTTTTGTTGTAATAGCTATAGCTCAAGACAAGCGATTAATACGTCGATTTAATTTGGTCTAATAAATTGTTTTAAACGAAGGCAGGTTCTCATCGGCCTGAAATGATTTAGATCACTTAAACTGATGTTTGGGAATCTTACATAAAACTTATTGATTTTGGAAAAAGGCCTAAGGACTAGGTACATTATTGAAATTTTCACTTATGCTTTGCCATTGCCTTAGGTCCTTTATCTGTTGAGGAATAAAGATTGAAACAAATTGTCTGTCAATTGTTATACCTGCAACAGCCAGTTTAACAAGCGGATAGTCAAGCGTCCTTCCTGTGATCCGACATTGCTTTTCTTTTTACTACGTAACCCCTTATAATTTATTATGACACCTACAAGAATGTACAGCCTTTAAGTGCTGAAGCGCTTTTCGACCTTTTAAAGAAAGAATTTACTAATGAGGTTAATACACAACTAGACTCGAGCGTAAATGTTGAGTATGCCCATGTTTACGATGTGATCAATGTATCATTCCTTGAAATTATTGAAGGTACGGTGTTCACCATTTTGGTAAACGACAATGAGATCGAGTTAACCAATAACAGCGATAGTTCAGAATACAATACCGAACTATTAGAGAGCTACTTGCGGCGTTCCTTAATGAGAAATGCAGTTAATTCATTCCATTTCATTTTATACTAGATAAATACAAATCATGGAACAAAATCCACAAGGTAAGTCGGTGTTGATGCACATTAAAGAACTTACTGAAAAAGAGGAAAGTTTATACGAGAACCCTGATCTGAGCGAAGATGATATCAAGGAATGCACCGTGTCAGATCTGAGCTAGACCAGTATTGGGAGCTTTTGAGGCAACGTAGAGCATTCGGGATGCAGGAGATGACCCCAACCGAGCTAAAATGCGTTCGAGTGGGACAATTGAAAATTACAAAGAATAGAACAGTAGTCGATTGCGTTCGTAGTACAATTGATTATCAGAGTTATTTCGTTGACGATGCAATTTTATTACTTGATCAGCTTTTGCCGATGATTATATCAACTATCTATTAATATAAATAACTTTATCTCGGTCGAATCAGATGTGTAAATAATTGAATTTTGTTATATTTGATTGTAACACGAAGTTACCCTATGCAAGAAACCGTAACAGTCTCGCATTTGTCATTTATAAGTGACTATAAATTAAGCCATTATAGAGATTTAGGCGCTCGCTGTTAATCCGAGGCTTCATTACATACTATCGGTGTATAATTACTCCTGAAATTGAACATTGTCATGTTTCAAATGGGTTACAATTTAGATATTTAGTAACTATAAATTTCTCTTTTTCAAGCGAATAAAAGCATTGGCCATCTGATGGTTAGTCAAATGGTCATCAGGCAGGCGGAGATAATGACGCCAATGATTGCAGCCGAGGCAAAACTCATCAGTGTACCCACCAGGACATATTCTGTTTTCTTTTGCGTCATTTCATCCTTATCTGTAAAGCGCAATATTGATTTGGCGGTCATCAGAAACCCTAGCGCCGTGTATTGGCCGGTAATTATAAAGGTGAGTACCAATATCCGCTCACAGCGTCCTATCCAAATGCCTGCTTTATCCAATCCCCCATCACCCATTTTAGCCAGCCGCTGCCAGCGCTCGGTAGCTTTGCCAATTGCTATTCCCAGTGGCCAGATTACCACATAATACCCGATAATCAATAGCCAAGTGCGATTGTCCTGCAATAATGTGTTGAATTTGGCAGTCACTTCCCCAAATGTGAAATAACACATCTGCCAGATAATCAAGATGACAAGGATATGGGCGGCCTGATCAGCCAGAAAATATAATAATGAATTTTTTCTATAGCATTTCCAGATATCGATTAGTAAATGTGTCAGGCCGATGATCAAAGGAATATACCATTTGCTCCAGTCCCAAAGTAGTAGATAAGCAATAATTGTAATTACACCTATATGCAGGTAAAGTGAACCCGATGAAATCTTTTTTGCTTCCTTGCTGGTTACCCGTGATCCAGGCTGCAAGATGAAATCACCCAATAGGTGAGCCACCAATAGACGTAATAAAACATTAATTTCCATATTAGACCTTTTGTAGTTCCTTAGCAATATATTTGATCGCCTTTTCCATTTCTTTCCAGTGCGCTATTTTCAGACGTTTGGCAATTCCTGACTGGAAAATATTTAGCCGCCCGGCGATCTTTTCCTGAGTTGCATTTTGGTCCTCCAATACCCAGTAGATCACTTCCGCCTGGCTTGGCGTCCATTGGCTGATGACCAGGTTCATGAACATCAATAAAACAGCCAACCGCTCATCTTGTTTTTCGTCGCCTGTAATGATCCGTAGTAATTCACCGCCTTCCATCTGATCAAAGTTGCGTCCTGATAGATGAAATGCCTCCCCGTCGGAATCTAACACTGTCTTTCCCTTAAAGGCAAGCCCGCCTATGCCTAACGATACACGGGTGCTCAACATCGGATTGGCCTGAGTTGCTTGCTTTTTGAACCAGCAGATCACTTGTATGCTCCTGATAATTGCCAAGTCCAATTCTTCAAATAATACCTGAAAACTATCACCCCTAAAAATCGCCGCGTCTTCCGGACGTGGCACCCAGTTTTTCAGAACATCGTCGGTATCACCGATTAATTCCTCGCGTCGTCTGTTATTCAGACTTGTAAAATCGACGATATCGCCTGTTAAAACAGCATATCTCTTCATATCTCATTTGGTATATATTAAGCAAATATACTCTATATGGAATATATATTCAAAATATACTCTCTTTAGTATATAATTATTGCAAGGTCATAACTTTATACCAAGAACTTTTAGATTTAACCCCTCAAAAGTAATCATACCAGCCTGTATCGCTTTCCCAACAGCTTCCGACAATTGCTGACGCAACTCATCCGTAACCCGGCCAAACCCCAAAGCTTTCGCCACCAACGGCACCGCTTCCTGTTCCGTAATAGATATCGCGTTACCCACCACCTGGCTAATCGCCAACTGAATTTCTTCCGGCGCAATTAACCCCAGCTTTTTGAAACTTGCCGGCAGCTTGCTCCGGTCACGAACCGTAACCACCTGCTCAGGTAACGACAGAAACTCATCTTTCACCACAACCTTGCCTTCCTGCTCCGCCTGCTGCAAAGCCTGCGTCAACGTGTAGCGAATCCGGGAACCGACTTTGGCGATACCGGCCGCATCCGTGATCCGTTTAGCCACTTCATCCAGATGCACCGGTCCTTCAATAGCAACAATTTCTGCTATCCAGCTACCTAACTCTTCAAAGGTATACAAATGGAACTCCGCCCGTACATGCTCAATGTGAATTTCAGCCAGGCGATACTCGGTAGATTCCGAGGCAGTCTCTGATTTATCTTCCCGCTTCAATTCCAATTGGTAAGTATCTGTTTCCCGGTCCAGCTCCGTTGTCAGTGTTTTTGCCTTCTCCAACGCCGTCAACACGCGCTGCAATTCACGGGTAGGGTTTCGGTACCAATCCGTGCTCCAGACCCTACATAAATTCCAGCCGAACAATTCCAGTACTTGTGTCCTTAAACGGTCACGGTCCGTTGCCGATGCTGCGCTCGCGTAGGCCTGCCCGTCGCATTCGATCCCCAGCAAATACCTGCCCGGGTTTTCCGGATCAACGACCGCCAAATCCAAATAAAAACCCGGTGACCCTACCTTACTCCGCACCGTATAACCCGCCTTAGCCAGTTGCGCCGCAACTTCCTCCTCAAAAGGCCGCTGCTCGCTGATGATCACCGGATCCGGCGTATCAAATTTCGCGTGCTGTGCGAAATATAAAAAGCTTTTCAGCGCCCGGATCCCAAACTTTGCCGATTCGCCCAACTTAATATCCTCCGAAGTAATATTCGTAAATACTTTACAACGCATTTTAGCCCGCGTGATCAACACATTCAAGCGTCGTTCGCCACCTTCATTATTCAGCGGGCCGAAGTTCATCGGCACTTTACCTTCCTCCGTACGGCCATAGCCGATACTGATCAGGATCACATCCCGCTCATCACCCTGTACATTCTCCAGATTCTTGATAAAGAACGGCTCATCCGGCCTGCCCGTAAAGAACGTTTCCGTTCCCGGACTCGCCTTTCTTTCTATCTCCAGTGCAGCTTGTATCGCTTGTGCCTGTGCCGTACTAAAAGCCACCACACCCAAACTCTCAGCCGGATTTTTGCCAGCATGGGAAATGACCGCTTTCGCTACCGCTTGCGCTTCCAATGGGTTCGTCCTGGTTTTGCCGCGCTCATAAACCGCAGCCGGTAAATGATGAAACCGTAAGCCCAAGTTTTGCCGTGAACCCGGACTCGGGAAGATCACTAACTTATCCTCGTAAAATTCATGATTGGACAAAGTGATCAACGATTCATGCTGGCTGCGGTAATGCCATTTCAGCATCCGCGTAGGAGCGCCCTGGCCGTCGCACATCCCCAGGATGCTCTGCATATCAGCCGTTACATTTTCTTCCTCATCAATGTCTGTATTGAGCTTATCAAAGAAACTTGTTGGCGGCAGCTGCCGCGTATCACCAACTACAACCAATTGCTTACCCCGGGCGATCGCACCAATAGCGTCAACCGGCCGCACCTGGCTCGCTTCATCAAAGATCACCAGGTCAAATTCAATAGCGCCCGCCGGCAAAAAGTTAGCGATCGACATCGGGCTCATCATCCAAACCGGCTTGATCGCCTGCATCACCTTGCCCGCTTCCTCCACCAGCTTACGGATAGGCATATGCCTCGCCTTTTTGTTAAACTCCGTTTTTAAAATATTCACTTGTCCGCCCGCATTTAGTATTGGCAGACCTTCCCAGTGCTTCAAAGCTACCCGTGCCCGGTTATAATAGAGATTCACCTGATCCAGTTTACGGAACTTGCTGATGATCTCTTCATGGCTGGCCCGTTCAAATTTGGTTAGCTCCGGGCTCAACCGAAATGCCTTGGTAATCAGGTACTCATACCAGGTCTTTTGTAAACTTACTTTAAGCAGCTCAACCGCTTCAGCCCAGTCCGTTGCCGCCTGTACTAAAAATGAAAAGCCATCTTTTTCAGCTTGTGCCGCCAATTGGTTCCAATCCATCACCAGCTGCAGGTCAGCGAATTTTTCCGTAAAGAACCGCCAGCTCGTTTCCTGCCCGGCAAAGTAAGCCGGAAATATCTCCAGCTGCAAGGCACCCAAAGCCTGCTCGGTTTCCTCCGTTGCCAGTTTAAAACAGTTCCGTAAAGTAGCCAGGAATCCTGCCGCTACGGATGCCGGTTGTTGCTGAGCCAGGTAAGCCACCAGCACCGGGTCCGTTACGGAGGCCAGGTATTCTGCCGCCGATTCCAGCGAAGCCCAGTCAGAACGCTGCTTCTGCCAGCGCCCGCCAAACAAACCTGCGGCAAAAGTTTCATATTGCCCCAACAAACCTTCCAGCCGGCGGGCCTCAGAGATCGCATCTACCAGTTTCAATTTCTCACTCGCCTCCGCGGGCAAAGTAATTTTAAGCAACCCGGCCAGTTGCTGTTTGCTTTTACGATAGCCGCCATTCAAATTCCGGTACCAATGATCGCCATGGATAACGATATTTTGCCGGATGGCTAATATGTCTTGCGACCACGCTTCTGCCACAAACGTATCTTTATAGGTCCGGTATAATGCCGCCAGTTCTGCGCCAGCCGCCAGCACTTCGCGGATATCATCCGCCTTGGTTTGCCAAACCGGCTCCGTCACTTTCAGCCCCGACAGATCAGGCGCCGCCGCCGCTTTTTCCAATGAGGCTTCCAGCAAGGGCAGGGTAGTGGCATCAGTCGCTACAGCAAAGCCCGTAGACTCCCCGATTTTTGCCAGCACCGCAACCAATTCTGCCGACGCCCGGTGCGCCATTTGTAAACGCTGTAGCAGCGTTTCTTTATCATGCTGTAAAACAAACAGCAATTTGCTGCCATGAAACAATAAGTTTGCCGGCGTACCTACATCTTTCAACCTCGCCTGTATCCGGTCCGCTGTTTCTTCCGCCAGCCGTACCCGTGCCGCATCCCATTGCTCCAAATCCGGCAACGGCAGCTTCACTAATGTTCTACCCTCGCTCAGCCCGTCAATTTGTAAAAGAAAACCGATTACCTGCTGTGCGCTCAGGCCGCTGCCGGCTAACCGGTGATTGATCGCCTGGCAATAATCATTGAGTTCCACGCGGTAGATCTCCAGCATCTGGATCTCCAGTTCCAGTTTCGCCGTTTGCGGCTTGCCCAGGTCCATCACCCGTTTCAATTCCTGCAGGACTTCCCGCTTATTGGTTTTATGGCTGTGCAATTCTAAACAAGCCACGCCCAGTTCAATATGATCCAGCCGCCGTTTTACGACTTCCAGCGCCGCCATCTTCTCCGCGACAAACAATACTTTTTTGCCCTGGCCGACCGCGTTAGCGATAATATTCGTGATCGTTTGTGATTTGCCCGTACCCGGCGGCCCCTGGATCACCAGGTTACTGCCATCCTGTACCGCCAGCATCGCCAATAGCTGCGAGCTATCCGCATCGACCACCCTAAACAATTCATTTGCTTTGGTATCCGTATCGAGGTCGTCTTCCTCGACCAATGCGTCCTCGTGAAAGCCAGACGCCAGCAAAGCCTGAACATTCGGATGCGCTTCCGGCTTTACCGCTTTTGGCCATTTGGCCGTATCCAGATCATTATAGATCAAAAATTTTCCAAAGGAGAAAAAGCCCAGCTCGATCGCGTGCTCATCAATGCTCCAGCCCGGCTGACGGTTAATATGGCTGCGGATCGAAGCGATATAATCCCCAAAATTAAATTCCTCCGCTTCCGGCATATCCGGGATCGTCAGGTTAAAATCAGTCCGCATCTTTGCCTGCAGCGAAAGGTTCGCGCCAATTTCACTGCCCGTGTAGCGCAGGCGAAAACGCTCCTGTGCGCTCGAACGCTCCAAACTCACCGGCACCAACACCAAGGGCGCTGAGCGCAGCATTTCCGTATCACCGCTGTCATACCAGCGCAGCATGCCTAATGACAGGTACAACAGATTCACACCCTGTTCCTCAATGCTCGTCCGCGCGAAATAATAGGTATTCAATAGCCGAGATTGCAGCTTTAGTTCATCTTCTTCCGTTTGCAAACGCGTGTCCTGGTATTTCTCCAGCCCCTCGGGGAACAAACTACCTTCCTTCAAAGCCAGGAAAGTCATCGACTTCTGTTGCCTCACCAGAATATCGTAGACCGCCTCCGATTGCTCGTCGGCAATATGTACGCCTTTACCTTTGGTTAGTTTATAATTGAGTAAAGGATTGCGCAGGCCAAGGTCCAGCAATTCTTTACGTGATGATTCTAAGCGGGATTGAATAGTTTCCTCCATAAATCAAAACTAAGAAAATCAGCCTGAACTATCAGGCCAAATCATCATCAAAATAGTCTTAGTTGAATCATCGCTGTTTGCGCCTGTTCAATGGCTGTCAGGGTTTTGATAATCAATTCTTGTTTGTAATTGGTCGTATTGGTATTGCCGATCTTCTCGGTAAACATTGTTTTGAGTTTAGCCGGCGCTACAGCTAACGCTGCATCGCGGTTTGGGTACGGCGGGTCGTAACCCGATAGGGCAGAGCCGCCACCCGCGCAGCCAAGCTATAACTAAGCGGATATGACCAGACACCGTTATACCACGACCTATCCGAATCTCGCTATGGTCATTATAAACGTTCGCTGCAACCTGATTTCACTACATCATAATCCAGGAAAGCAGGACGTTTGAACCAGCCATACTGATCAAATTTAATGTCCGTAAAACCAAACTCCAAACCTTTCCGGTAGGCATAAACATTCATAATAAAGGCCCGCAGGCTGTCGCCAAAACCATTGAACCAGGCCAGCTTATTAGCATCTTTATTTTCGATAGCAGTCAGTATCTCTGCCAGCAATTCTTTTTCGTAAGGCATAAAAGCACCGTCGTACTGTTTGACGGCAGTCTTTGAACGAAGGGTTAACGTGAACTTTTCCATAGCAAGACAATTAAGTTTTATTGCCTTACCGCGCGGCACGGGCCGCCTGCCAAGGGCCGCCGGCGTAGCGGCGGTTTATATATCCGCCTATGAAAAGCTTTTTGTGATTTTAAAGCATTATTTATATTTCATCCCTCAAAAGTCTGCGAAAAAGCCAATACCATTTCACTGACAGTTTAACTGTCATTTCCTTAAAGATCACCCCGTGTTTCTCATCCTCCTATTTGCGATCATCCTAAAGAAGCCGCCAGCATTAATTATGGGTTTGTATAAAAGGTGCTGCCTACTTGACGTTGCAAACTAATTAGTTGCAGGGTATACAATGCAATCTCCTCTTTTTCTTTAGAGCACAAAAGGGTCTCTTGTTATTATTGTTTGTCGTGTTAGTATGTGTGTAAACTCGGAGAGTTTTCCTTATACTAACACGTAGGCGCTATGTTATCCGGTTCTTCAATGCTCCCGCTATGTCCGGTTATAACCATCCCCTGATTTGACTACATGCCATACTCTTCGTAATAATATATGGGCTACTTTAACGACTATCTTATTTGGTTGTTTCCCCACATGGGTTCGGTAATAAGTTTGCATAGTTGGATCTCTTCTAACAGATACCCAGGCGCTTTCAATCAAATAACTTCTGATCAGCGTTTTACTCCGATGAGTCAGTCCTCTAACCTGTACTTTTTTCCCCGTGCTGTAAATGCTCGGTATCAGTCCCACAAAACTGGCTAGCTGATCAAACTTCCGAAACCTTTTTATATCACCAAGTTCGGCAAGTATACCAATGACAATTATTGGCGCCATTCCAGGTATGGTCATTAGTAATTGAAAATCGTTTTTAAAGTGCATCGTAATATACTGCCGAAGCTCCCTGTTTATATCCAACCATTCCTGCCTCACAAAGCTTCAGTGCCTAAGCTTACTTTTTAAGCTGGATTTACCGGTAGGATATTTCCATTCAAGATTATTGAGCCATGTGGTCATCTCCCTGGTCCAGGTAGCATTATCAAACTTCAATTGTAATTTTATGCCATAATATAATAGTTCACCCTTAATCTGGCTTTTAAGTTTGCGCATAACTTTGGCCATATTGTTCTTCTGCCTGAAAAGGCTTCTCAACTGTTCCTGTTGCTCGCCCGGTACGTAGATCCCGGAAAGGTGGCCTGATTGTAACTGCATGGCCAAATTTCGGCAATTTATCCGGTCGCTTTTTTGATCTCTGTTCTTGGCACTTGTTGGTATGTCAAAAGGGTTGAGCACTTTAACCTCCCAGCCAGCCAGTGTCAATTGCCGATAAGGCATAAACCAACAACAGGAAGCCTCATAACAACATTCTACAGGATAACTATTAAAGTGCTGATTCACGTATCCAATCAGCGTATCAGGCTTTGATGGCATATTGAACGTTTTATGCTTGAATAGGTCAGTTCTGATACTAACTGCCCAGCTCTTTTTATTGACGTCTATGCCGATAAACAATCGAGGTGTTTGCATAAGCTTAGTGTTTGGTTTTAAACAAAGCTATTACATAAATACTTGACAGGCGGGCCGGGCTCGCGCTACGTTTGCATATCAAACACTTCATTGTTACGGTGAAGGAAATGCCCGCCGGCCAAGTTCCAACGCCGCCATCAGCGTCGCCGCTTTTGCTATGCCGATTCCCCGGAACCGACACAGATGCTCCGCCGTCCTTGTCAATAAACGCGTCGGGTCATCCTTAACCGATTTCATGATCGACTGGCAAAGATTCAGTACAGACAGCTCCTGCGATCCCGTGCAAAGCAGGAACGCCAGCAACTCCGCGTTGCTTAACTTGCCAGCACCAAGCGCATGCAGCTTTTCCCGCGGCCTATTCGTTTCCGGCAATGCCAATACGCCTACCGGGTCAGCCACACCTTCATTTCCGGCCGGTCAAAGAACCGCGCACCTTCGTCAGCAGTCATCCGGGACAATACCATTGACAAAGCTTACACAAAAAAAGCCAAGTCCTCTTCCCAAAGCTGCACCGTTTGGCGGTGATATTTGCCTTCCTCGTAACGCTCACTCGAAGTGATCAATACAAAATGACTCGCATTACTTGCCTTCTTAACATCAATAAAATAATGTTTTTTCCAGTGCCCGAAACTCTCGCTGTCCAGGTTCGGATATTCTGTTTCCCGCGATAAATGATTATTGGTAATCCCAGGCACTTTCATAGCCAACCAAACCCTCGGCATGGGCCATCAGCTCCGCAAAGAACGGCGTTTGCCCCAACGTAGCGCTATCACCCACCAACACCAGTTTGAGTTTAGCCCGGGTCATCGCCACATTCCCGCCGGTAATCCGACAGGAAGCCGATTACACCAGCGTCATTACTACGGGTCAGCGAGATATAGATCACCTCCCGTTCCTGCCTCTGGAAACAATCGACCGTATTGACCTCAACCGGGGTTCCCGCTAACAACCGCTTTAGTAAATTAACCTGCTCCTTGTAAGGTACGATAACCGCGACACGCACGCGTGATAGTTCATCAGTTCAATATGCATTACTATAAAAGCCGCTTCCTCCGGGTTGGCCGTACTCGTTGTTTCCGTATTTAGTTGGCTAAGCGTTTAAATAGTGAAAGGTTGTATGGTTATGGGTTGAGCAATCGTGATAATTAACCAAGACTTTTGGTTTAATCCTATCAAGCTATATTTTTTTGTGGCCTAAAAAGATCAACAAGATTAGACAAGAATTATGGACGAATTTCCAAAATCAATTGCCTGTTTCTGTATATCTTTGAAGTTTGATTTTTATTGTGCGATTTTAAAAGTAGTAGTTAAAATTTAGACTGTCAAATGCAAAAGACAGCAAGTTATTGTGCTCAATTGATATGAACTATCGAATACCAGGCTAACAACTTGCAATTTAATTAAAGATCAATAATATTGGTTTTTTTAGATTTGTTCTATGAGTACAGCGTTACGAAGTTTGTGCAATAATTTATAAAATAGCGATTAGGAGATATAGGGGGCTTTTTTTCAAAGTGTATAAACGATTTATGTTACGTCAGCTTAAGATGCATAATACTGCCAACCTAAGAAAAGGTCAAATCGCAAAAAAGCTACACTATATTTTATTCTCAGCTAGCACAATGTGTTTTATAGGGCACGGTGTTTTTGGTATTATAACCAAGCCTATCTGGGCGAATTATTTTGGAGTTTTTAATATCGGCAGGGCAACTGCATTTACACTAATGCCATGGATTGGAGTAATTGATATTTTGTTGGGTATATCCTTACTGTTATATCCAACACGCGCTATTTTATTGTGGCTTGTTGTTTGGGGGACGTTAACAGCATTGCTTCGACCATTATCTGGCGAGCCATTTGCCGAATTTTTAGAGCGTGCCGGAAATTACGGTGTGCCCTTGGTTTTGTTGCTAATCCATCAAATGGCTAATAAAAAGCCAGGCCATTGGTTTAATAGGCTCAAACCCGTTGTTTTAATTAACGAGCCACTAAGAATCAAAATAACAGCGATGCTGCAAATTATTGTAATTCTGTTCTTTGTAGGTCATGGCTGGTTAAATATAATCGAGAAAAAAGGACTATTAAACCAATACAAGATTTTGGGTTTTTCAAACCAAGTAGCTGTAGCACATTTAGTGGGTGTGTTTGAAATACTAGCGGCGGTTATAGTTATGATCAGGCCATCTGTTACTGTAGTGATGTTATTACTCATATGGAAAATTACAACAGAGATGCTTTATCCGCAAATGGTGGCTTTGGAATGGATAGAACGTGGAGGTAGCTATGGCAGTTTATTAGCGCTATGGGTTATATTAACCCATAAATCTTCCCTGATTTATAATACATCGACCACAATGTCAGTTAAATATCTTGGTCGTTATCAGTAGCGGCGGGGTTCCTTTTCAAAGTTTGCATATATTCTGTAGGCGATTTACCAAATTCCTTTTTAAATACCCGAGAAAAATACGCCGGACTTTGAAACCCTATCCTATAAGCTACCTCGTTTAAAGGAATAACTTCGTGGGTCATCATTTCGATGGCTTTTTTTAGCCGTATAGTTTTTATGAAATCGCCAATGGATTGATCGGAAATGCTTTTTATTTTTTGATAAAGTTTGCTTCGGCTGATGAACAGGTTATTACACAAAAAGTCTACATCAAGGTTAGGGTCCTGGATATTAACTTCAATTAGTCTTAAAAGTTTATTAATAAACTCTTTATCCTTTTCCGAGTGGACTAATTCGGTAGCGTCGGTTAAATAGTCTCGAGTGTATTTAAGTTTGAGTTTTTGGCCCTGCTGAAATATGTTATGTACCGTTAAAACAAGTAGATCAATACTTAATGGTTTAGCAAAATAATAATCTGCCCCGGATTCCATACCCTCTATTTTTGTAACTAAAGCATCTTTTGCTGAAAGGATGACAAATGGAATATGGCTGGTTTCAAACTTGTCTTTTATAAACTTACATAATTCAATACCAGTAATACCTGGCATCATTACATCACTTATTATTAAATCAGGTATTTTATCAGCAGCTATTTTTAAAGCTTCATTACCATCTTTCGCTTCATAAATAAAGTAAAATCTTTCTAACGATTCCTTCAAAAAGGCACGTAGTTCGGGATTGTCATCAACCAATAGTATATACTTGCCTATTTTTTCAGGTAAAAGTTTATCATCAGTATTGCTTTTAGGGGGCATAGGTATGGTAATATCTGTACGTTCAAGCTGGGGTACTATTGCTTCATTACCGGGTGTCAATATTTCTGTGCTGGTATAATTATTTTCGCCCCATGGTAAGCCAATCAAAAATTCAGTGCCTTGGTTTCTCTGGCTGTAAACAGAAATTTCGCCTTTATGCAACTGTACAAGGGTTTTAACCAATGCCAAACCGACGCCCGATCCTAAATGATTATTGCCAATTTGGTAATAACGTTCAAAAATACTGAATAGTGAATCTTTTGAGATGCCGATACCAGTATCTGATATTAAAAAATAAATGTATTTTTCAGCCCGGTAATTATCATTTAACAATTGATATTCAGCGCTAAATGACGGTTTGAAATTGCTTCTGTCAAAAAATAATTCAAGTGTAACCCCACCGTTTGTATTGGTATATTTTAATGCGTTACTTAATAAATTAAATAATATTTTTTCTACTATCTGCGCGTCAAAAAAATTTAATTTTTGTTCGTCACTGGCTTCGAATGTTCGGTCAATAAACTTAAAGCTGATTTTTTTGCTTAACGCCAAGTCTTGAAACTCCATAAATAAACTTTTGGAAAATTCACTTATGTTTAATGGTCTTACTTGTAGTTTAATAGCACTATCCGCAGCTTTTCTAAAGTTCATTAACTCGTTAATAAGGTTAACCATCCTTTTAATATTCCTGAACATTAACTGGAATGAGCTTGAAAGGCTTTCATCTTTATTATTGTTTATCAAGTTTTCCAGCGGCCCGAGTATTAAAGTAAGTGGGGTGCGAAACTCGTGCGATATATTAGTAAAGAACTGCAGCTGCTGTTGAAAAAGATCTTCGCGTTGCTTATGCATTTCTTCGCGTTTGTTTTCGTTTAATTCGCGTATCGCAAATTCTCTTTTTAATTTATACCATCTGGCTTGGTAAATATATATCCATAGCAAACCACCTATGAACAAGGATATATATATCATTTTTGCCAGGAGCGATTTCCACCAGGGTGGGATAATAATAATATCTACCGTTCCCTGATCTGTACTCCAGACGCCATCCGGATTAGTAGCTTCTACAACAAACTTATAATCGCTGTAGTCTAAGTTACTATAGGCTGCGGTAGGGTTTTTGCCATCGGTAAATTTCCATTCTTTATCATAACCTATTAATTTATAACGATAAAAACATTTTGAAGGGTTGCCAAAATGCATGGCACTAAAAGAGATAACAAAATTGTTTTGAAGATAGTTAAGCTTTAATAATTTAGTATAAGTAATGATCTGCGGTAAGCTGTTCTCTATTGAATCGGGCTGATTATAATTTGGTTTTTTATTGTCGATAAGCAGGTCTGTTAAAATTGGACGTACTGAGAGTTGGTTTGGCTTTATCTCCGCTGGATCGAAATAATTAAGTCCATTGATTCCGCCAAAATATAATTTCCCATTTGCCGCTTTATACGATGAACCCACTTTAAAGCTATTACCTTGCAGACCATCATTTTTGCCATATTTGATAAGTTTATTGGTATTAGGATCCAAGCATAATAAGCCGTTACCACCCATCCAAACTTTACCCGATTTGTCGATCTCGAGGGTTTCAACATCGTTAAATACACCCATTGTTTCGGTGTACGACTTAAAGCTATAACCATTATTTCTCTTAAGTGTGAGTTTATCCAACCCTCCGCCTATAGTACCTATCCAGTAGGTACTATCATTTTGTTTGCTAATTGGATATGTATAATCAGAACTTAATGAGTTTAGCCGTGATGTAGCCTGATAATGATAGGTTTTTAGGATATTTCCTTCATTATCAATAACCAATCTTTTTAAACCGTGTGTACTTGAAACAAATACCTCCGGCTTTTTATCATCAGGAAAAATAAAATATCCTTCGTCATAATATTTTACCTGAAAATTATTTTGCTTATCCTTCCATATTACCCCAAAGTTATTCGAGTGGTTGCCAAACCATATATTTCCATATATATCTTTAGCCAATGTTTCTATAGAATTAAGTGGAAATTTTGCGCTTCCCGGCAGTTTTAACAATCTGTTTCTACCCGGATTTAAAATATCAATACCCAAGGCAGTCCCTATCCATAAATTGTGATCATTATCAAAGGTTAATGCTTTGATAGCATCATCATTTAATTTTACTGCTGCTTTGGTGTTATAAAAAAATAATTTTTTTGATTTATAATCATAAAAATTAAGCCCGCTATAATCAGTACCCATCCATAGCCCTTTTCCCGGCTCTTCTAGGATCGATCTTACACAATTGCCCGATATTGAATTTGGATTATCCTTATCATGCTGAAAGGTGAAAAACTTCTTTGCATTTAAATCCCGGTAGTTAACACCGCCGCCAAAAGTACTCACCCATAGGCATTGTGACCTGTCAATATATATATTGGTAAGAGATTGCGAGGTTAAACTAATACCCGGGCTTTTATATGTTGAAATTTGTAACTGCTCTAAATTGCGGTCTAAACATATTATGCCGTTTTTACCGTTTAACCAGTAATTTCCTTTGGCATCTTCACAAACCTGATCAACATACATGCCTACCGGGCTGGTATACTTCCTAATAACATTAAAAGTATTTGATAGTCCGATTCTTCGGGTCGCAAAAATTTCTCTATCACTGGTTACTAAAAGATTTTGTTGGCTATCAATATAAATTTTTGACAGTTCTGAGCCATGGTAGTCGTTTAGTTTTAATTTATGTAAATGTTTTTTTTTATCTATTACCCAGGCACCGTTATTACTTGTAAGATAAATATTTCCTATGCTATCCTGCATCATATCCCAAAACTTTACGCCTTTGGGTTGAGGCAGTTTATGACTAAAAAGAAAATGACCTTTAATTGCGTAACATGTTAAGTACCCGTCGCTAAGATTGTAGATAAATCCTGGCTCGTTCTTAATTAATTTGACAAAAATTGGCTCCGCTTTAAGCCCGTTTACAAAATAATCTGTATATTTTTCTGTTTTCGAGTCGAATTGTTGCAGCCCTCCTTCGCTGGCAACCCAAATACAGCCATTGCTGTCAGGCAACAAGCTTTTTATCCTATTTTTGTACGAGTTTTTAAGTCGGTCGTTACTATTATAAAACTTTTTTACATTATAGCCGTCAAACCTATTTATTCCAAAATGTGTGGCTATCCATATATAGCCTTTATTATCCTGCACAACACAATTAGCATCAGTATGCGATAATCCTTCATCTACCGTAAGGTGATTAAACTTATAGGAATAGGGTTGGCAAAAAACGCTATTTCCTGAAGAAACGATAATCATCATCAGGAAATAAACTTTAATAAAAAACTGGTACAGATGTCTAAAAATCATTATCCATAATAATATAGTAACACAAATTTACAAGTGAGGTTAAGTTTTATTAATTGGTTGCATAACATCAAACCCGCAATTTTTTTGGGCAGGATGTACTTCCGTAGTCTATCCAAAAAAAGCGGTAATTGATTTATAAGACAAAATTATCTTTTACGACGAATAAAAAGCATGTAGAATTAAATATAGACTAAAATGCAAAAAAAATGGATGATTGTGCAAACAGGCATTTGTGATTAGTATGGTTATTTGTCTTAACAATTATAAACCAATGAAGCCAACCTATTAAACTAGATGCCATAAAGGGCTGTTGTTTAAAATGCTTTTTGTTGCGCGGTTTGACATCAGGTAGGTTTAGTTGATGTGAAAGCCAATTATTATCAATCACCTTATTTAAACCGATAGAAGAACTATGCGCAAAAAAAAATAACCTTCCCTATCAACTATGGAATAACAGCTACGGGATGTGGCGTGTATCCTCAATTATTACAATTTCTGTATTTAATCCAAAACCAATTATGAGATATAATTTACCCAAAACAGCCTTCTTGCTAAAAATAGCTAAAGCAGCAATGAATCAGCTGGTAATACTACTTTTGGTAACAAGCACAATTTATGCTAAAAGTAGTAAAGAAAGCACAACTAAAATATCAGCATTAAAAAATGCTAACTTAACAAATGCCCCTTTAATTAATATAAAGGGCAAAATAACTGATAAAGCCACCGGCGAATCGCTTATTGGTGCAACAGTAGTAATTAAAAACACGCAATTAGCGGTAACGACAGATGTTAACGGTAATTATTCATTTAACAACGTTGACAATAATGCCACATTAGTAATAACCTATGTGGGTTACCAAACTACCGAAGTTGCTGTTAATGGTAAAACTGTTATTGATATCCAACTACAACCATCTGCAAATGGTCTTTCAGAGGTAGTTGTGGTAGGTTACGGTACACAAAAGAAAACATCTACCACAGCCGCGGTATCCACTGTTGATTTAACAGAGATTAGGCAAAAACCCGTAGTTAACATTACTAATAGTCTAATCGGACGTGTTTCGGGCGTAATTGCAAGACAAGGAACCGGAGAACCTGGACAAGATGGTTCTACGTTTACAATCAGAGGGGCGGCTACAACCGGTCGTACCGGTGCGTTAACTATTGTAGATGGTGTACCACGTGATTTTAGCCGTTTAGACCCTAACTCTATTGCAACTATAACTATATTAAAAGATGCTGCTGCGGTGGCGCCTTACGGTGTAGCGGGTGCAAACGGTGTGGTAGTAATTACTACCAAACAAGGAAAAACAGGTAAACCGGTATTATCCTATAACGGTTATTACGGCGTCCAGAACCCTACCAGAACGCCAAAATTTGTTGACGCGGTTCAATATGCCAAATTGGTGAACGAAGCTGCAATTAATGATAAACCGACCGATACACCACCTGCTAAACTTCCGTTTTCTGACAGGGATATTGAATTATATGGAAACGGGCTTGATCCGGACGGGCATGCTAATGCACACCCCTTAGATGGTATTATTCGGAAAAACAACCCGATACAATATCATAACTTTACGCTTACAGGCGGTACTGAGGATGTTAAATATTTTGCTTCCTTTGGTTATAACCGCCAGGACGGTATGTGGAGTACAACTTTTCTGAATAAATTTAACGGGTCGTTGGGTTTAACGGTAAATGCTACAAAATCAACTACGGTAGATATAAAAGTAAACGGTTACCAGGAAGATCAACACTATCCATCAGTTGGTGCCGGCAGTATTTTCAGACAGGCGTACAGGCAAACCCCTACAACTCCTGTTCTGTATAGCAATGGGCTGGCAGCCGGCTATATTGGCCAGTCATTATATGGTGAGATATACAATAGCGGCTACGAAATAGATAAAAATAACTCTTTGCTAACGCAAATATCAATAAATCAAAAACTGCCCATTAAAGGCTTAAGTATTAAAGGAGTGTTAAGTTATGATAAAGGGCCAGATCCACTTAATTTTAGCCCTGTTCAAAATTCTACAGTTCGCATACATACACTTCCTGCGTCACTTACCAGTCCTCAACTTCCTGCTCCTACTGCTGCTGTTCCGGCTCCGGTATATGGCCCGGGAGTGGCCTACACTTTCCCATTGTCTTATCAAGGGCAAACCACAACGACACAAAAGTCGAATGTTAATAATATGGCAACCTATCAGGGTATGTTAAATTACGCGGGTACTTTTGGTAAAAGCGAAATTACAGGGCTTTTTGTTACTGAGTACCGTAACGTAAATTGGGAATATTTTCAGGCAGCCCGAATAAACTACAGCTTATCTTTAGAAGATTTAGATTTCGGAGGCACAGTTCCGTCTAACTCAACAGTTAATGGACTTTCTGGCGGACAAAAGCAATTGGGATATGTTTACAGGTTTACCTACGGTTATGCGGGTAAATATTTCGCAGAAGCAGCGGGCCGATATGACGGAAGTTATGTTTTCGCACCCGGACATCGTTTTGGATTTTTCCCTGCCTTCTCTGCAGCTTGGCGCATATCTGAGGAGGATTTTATGAAAAATATTTCATGGATTAATAATCTGAAATTAAGAACTTCATACGGCGTATCTGGTAACTATCCGAACATTCGTAACGGGTTAGATAGGCTCGGGGATCAATACAATAGCCTGGATCAATTTGGAGTAAATGGAGCTTCCGGAGTAATTGGCAATGGAATAACACAGGGCATAGCTGAAAATCTTCAGGGTAACCCTGCTATTACCTGGGAAACCGCTAAAAAGTTTGATGTAGGTGTTGAGGGAACCTTCTGGAACGGAATATTAGGCATTGAAGCAGACTATTTTTACGAAAATCGTTCTAATTTCTTAGTTGACCAAACCGGCGTTTTACCAAAAGAATATGGTGTTACATTGGGCCAGGTTAACGGTGGGAAGTTGTCAAACAAGGGTATTGATCTGACTATAAGTAGCTTTAAACAATTCTCCAACGATTTACGCTTAGATATAAGAGGCACATTTACCTATGCAAAAAGCAAGGTGGTACAGAAGTTTGAACTTGCTTCCACATATAATAACCCTAACAGAAGAGAAACAGGACGACCACTTGGCGAGCAATTTGGACTTCAGTCTTTAGGCTATTATACCTCGAACGATTTTGTTGACCCAACGCTTCACAGCCTTACATTAAAGCCGGGAGTACCCGTACCTAATTATGGACCCGTTAAACCAGGTGATATTAAATATGCTGATATAAATGGCCCTGCCAATGATGGTAAACCAGATGGAAAGGTTGACGCAAACGATCAAACCGATATCGGATTTCCGGTAGTTCCTCAAATCATTTATTCGTTGGAACCACATCTAACTTTTAAAAATTTCGATTTAGATCTGCTTTTTCAAGGAACAGGCAGAAGCAGTTTGATACTTAACGGGTTTTTTGCTTTCCCGTTCAGTGAGACAGGTTCGGTTACTGAATTGGCCTACTCAAATCATTGGACTCCTAATAACCCGAATGCACTATATCCCCGGATTGGATCCGCGCCAACCAGTAACAATAGGGAGCCTTCTACTCATTTCTTAAGAAACACTTCTTACCTTCGCTTAAGAAGTGCTGAATTTGGTTATACATTTTCGCATAAGTTGTTAGGAAATGCTTTTAAAGCGCTAAGAATATATACATCAGGGCAAAATCTGTTTACATGGACACCTTATATGAAGGAATTCGTTGACCCTGAAAACAGTGCTAATGCGGAAACCTATTACCAGCAAAGAGTAATTACAATTGGAGTTAATGCAACATTTTAATTAAAGGATATGAAATTTAAATATAAAGATATAGCAAAAATCTTTTTACTTGGTTTGCTGGTTATAAGTATCGGCTCTTGTAAAAAGGATGGCTTTTTGGATGTGCCGGCCAAAAGCATTTTAACCAGCAAGTCAACTTTCGAGACACAAGCTAATGCCGAGCTTTTTGTAAATGAAATTTATAAACGGTTACCTGACGGTAATGACGCAACCGACCAAACACTTGAAGGCTGGACCGACAACAATAATTGTACATCGGCGAATCACCAGGGGCAAAACAAAATACGTTCCAATGCACTTAGTGCCGGCAATTCTACAACTGGTCCGGGTGACCAATTAGGATGGAGCCAAAATTATACAAACATCCGTAGTTGTAATGTATTTTTGAAGGAGGCAGAGGCTAATAAAAGTGTATATGATGCTGCCTGGTATGCACAGCGGGTTGCAGAAGTAAAAGCTATGAGAGCCTTTTTCTACTCTATTTTGTTCAGAAATTATGGTGCATTACCTTTGATCACTTCACCGCTAAATAATAAGGATGGAAGTGACATTTTATATGCAAGATCAACAATAGATCAAACCGTAGCATTTATAGAAGCAGATTGTGATGCAGCTTCCGCGGTTTTACCATTAACCCAAAGCGCTGCAAATATTGGCCGGATCACAAAAGGCGCTGCTTTAATGATTAAGGGCGATGTGCAGCTTTTTGCAGCCAGCTCTTTGGTAAATAAAGCTAACGATTTGACAAAATGGGCAAAAGCGGCTGCTACCCTTAAATCTGTAATGGATCTGGGTACGTATAGCTTGTTCACTAAATCGTCAGCTACGCCTATAATTTCTACTACTGGTTCGGGTACAACTTCTACAGCTTATAGAGACCAGTTTTTGGCAGAAAATAACTGGAATTCGGAAACCATTCTTGCCAGGGGCTATGCACTGCCCGGCAAGGGCCACAGAAGAGAAGGCTTTATGGGGCCTGTTGTTGTTAACGGTGGTGTTCAGGCTTGGGGAGGCTTTTCGCCTACGCAGGGCCTGGTGGATGATTACGAAATGGATAACGGTAAGCCTATTGAGGATCCTACATCTGGTTATGATCCGCAACATCCATACCTGCATAGAGAGTCAAGATTTGAACAATCTATCATATATGATGGTTCTTATTGGCAGGGAGATATAATGAAAACAAGGCTTGGGGGATCTAACGAGATTGACCTTGGTGGAAAGGGTGATATTTCTAATACAGGATATTATGCCCGTAAAACATTGGATGAATCTATCAAAGGCCAGGCAAGTTTTGCACGTCCTAACATTTCTAACTATATTTTTTACCGTTATGCCGAAACTTTATTAAGTTATGCAGAGGCGCAGAACGAGGCTGCAGGCCCTGACGCAAGTGTGTATGACGCAGTTAAGCAAGTTAGAGCGCGTGTTTTATTACCTGCACTACCCGCCGGATTATCGCAGGATAATATGCGGACAGCTATTCGCCGGGAACGTCGTATAGAGCTTGCTTTCGAAGATAGGCGTTGGTACGATATCAGAAGATGGGAAATTACAGCGAAAGGCCCTGCGGTTTTAACTAAACCAATGTATGGTATGCTGATAACCCCGAATGGTAACAACCTTACCTATGCTCCGGTAGTAGGCTTTCAAAACTCATATTCAGACTATATGAATTGGTTGCCAATTCCTGCTGACGTTTTAAATGCAAATCCAAAACTTGTACAAAACACAGGCTATTAATTTGGCTAATTATTAAAATGAAATTTCACGCCTGGGGTTTATCCCGGGCGTGAAATTTTTTGTTTTATAAAGAGTTTAATGTATGTTTAAATAGGATATCTAAATTAAATAGGCCATAATGTTTAAAAACTTTACCACAGTTTACAGGCAAATAATGCCGGTTTTTGTAACCGGCATTTTGTTGTTTTTTACCGGTTTTAACTGGAGTTGTAAAAACGTTTCACTAACCGATAAGCCAACCGGAGAAACCCCACTTTTTAAGTTACTTACACCCGAGCAAACCCATATTGATTTTACGAATACGCTTACCGAAGGCATTAATACCAATGTGTTAATGTATCAATATTTTTACAATGGTGGCGGCGTAGCCGTAGGCGATCTGAATGGTGATGGCTTACAGGATATTTATTTTACCGGAAACATGACCGATAACAAGCTGTACATGAACGAAGGGCACATGCAGTTTAAAGACATAACCGCGACATCAGGTGTAGCCGGCCGGCCCGGTCCATGGAAAACCGGTGTTACTCTGGTTGATATTAACGGCGATGGAAAGCTTGATATTTTTGTATGCTATTCGGGCAAGCTGCGTGATGCCAAACGGGTTAACCAATTATTTATTAACCAGGGGAATGACAGCAACGGCGTGCCGCAATTTAAAGAGATGGCAGCCGAGTATGGCCTTGGTTTTTCATCATACAGCACCCAGGCTTACTTTTTTGATTATGACCGTGACGGCGATCTTGACCTTTTGTTAGTAAATCATAATATTTTGCGGCTAAATATCCTGGATGATATTGCTGTTAAAGGGTTAATGAGCAAGCCCGACCCACAATCAGGGATCTGCCTGTATCGGAATGATAACGGGCATTTCACGAATATAACAGCACAATCAGGTATAATCAATACCTCACTATCATACGGGCTGGCTGCCGGTATAGCTGATGTTAACGGCGACGGTTGGCCGGATATCTATGTATCTAATGATTACAGCGTACCCGACAGGTTATATATTAACAACGGCAATGGCACATTTACCGATCAACTAACCCACCAGATAGGCCACACCTCTTTTTACTCGATGGGTAATGATATTGCAGATATTAACAATGACGGTAA
>NZ_JBNPWM010000016.1:0-67834 GCF_050433825.1 Mucilaginibacter sp. UYCu711
TGGGGGCGTTGCACCAAAAAAGTAAACGGCGATAACACCATTTTATACCTGTCGGTTTTTAAATGGCCTGCCGATGGTAAGCTTAATGTACCGGGGTTAAAGAATAAACTTGTTAGCGCAATATTGTTGGCAAATGGCACAGCATTAACAACTTTAGCTGATAAGGACGATTTAATAATTAATGTCCCCGCCCAGGCACCCGACGCTATCGCATCGGTTATAAAAATTGAAGTAAAAGGAAGCCTGGCCAAATAACGTGTACTACAGTATCGGGCGGTGCCGGATCTATAGATTATTAAATTAAGCGTATGACATTCAAAATATTAAAATTAAGCGCTGGTATATTACTATGCGTGCTGACAGTAAAAGCGCAAACTACTGTTACTACTCCGGCAGATAACTCGGCTTATATTTTAACGCCTAAAACCGGGCGGGCACCGCGCATTAACGGCCCTAAAATATTTGGTGTAAGGCCGGGGCACCCTATTGTTTTTACTGTGCCTGTAACCGGTACCCGCCCTATAAAAATTTCGGCTACGGGTTTGCCCGCCGGGGTGAAATTAGACGCGACAACCGGCAGGTTATCCGGTTCTGTTAGCAAAGCCGGCACCTATAACCTGGTGTTTATAGCTAAAAACCCGGCAGGTAGTGCCAAGCGTAATTTTAAACTGGTTGCAGGCGAAGATATTGCTTTGACACCGCCAATGGGCTGGAACAGCTGGAATGTTTATGCTTCAAACGTAACCCAGGAATTGCTGCTGGCCAACGCCAAAGCAATGGTAAGCTCGGGTTTAATTGATCATGGCTGGAGCTATATGAACATTGACGATGTTTGGCAGGGCGAACGCGGCGGTCCGTTTCATGCCATACAACCCAACCTGGCAACTTTCCCTGATATGCAGCGGGCAAGCAATGAAATTCATGGCATGGGTTTAAAAATTGGGATCTACTCTACACCGTGGGTCGAATCATACGGGCACCATATTGGCGGTTCGGCAAATAATTCCGAGGGGACCTTTGAAAAGACCCCGGTTGTAGTGCCACGTAATAAAAAACTAATGCCTTATGCCATTGGCACCTATCAGTTTGTTGATAATGATGTAAAGCAATGGGCCGCCTGGGACATAGATTATCTGAAATACGACTGGAACCCCATTGAAATGCCGGAAACCAAAAAGATGTTTGACGCCTTGCGCAACAGCGGCCGGGATATTGTTTACAGTCTTTCAAACTCCACGCCTTTTGCTACTATTGCCGACTTATCTACCGTATCAAATACATGGCGCACGGGCGGCGATATAAGAGATAGCTGGCCGAGCTTAAAAAGCAGGATCTTTACGCAGGACAAATGGGCGCCATATGAAAAGCCGGGCCATTGGAACGACCCAGACATGATGATAGTGGGCTACTTAGGGTGGGGCAAAGATCTGCACTCAACTAATCTTACACCCGATGAGCAATACACCCACGTTAGTGCCTGGTGCCTGATGTCGGTACCGTTATTATTGGGTTGCGATTTGACCAAGTTGGATGACTTTACTTTGAGTTTATTAACCAATGACGAAGTATTAGCCGTTAACCAGGATACCGCCGGTAAGCAAGCAACGGTAATATCCAAACAAGGCGACAACGGTATAATGGCCAAAACTACAGAAGATGGCACAATAGCTGCCGGTATGTTTAACCTGGGCGATAATGGAAAACAACAAATCACTTTAAACTGGGCCGACCTAAAACTAACCGGCAAATACATCGTGCGTGACTTATGGCGACAAAAGGACCTTGGTACTTTTAACGGAGAGTTTAAAGCTGATGTTAACCAGCATGGCGTAGTAATGATAAGTTTACGCAAAGCCAAATAAGCATGCTGATGCCGGAGGTCAAGGGTTCGGATGCTGTCATTCTTTCTTGTCGGCACACACGGAGATGCCTGCAGTCTCCAACCCACTATACGACGTAGTCCGAAGTTTGTAACTTATTTAGATTGCTTGTCAAAAAACTCCTTTAGCACCTGGTTAAACAGGTTAGGACTTTCGTAAGCGCCATAATGCGTTGCGCCGGGCATAATAAACAATTGGCCGTGGGGTAGATGCTTATATATCTCAAGCGTGTGGGTAAGCTGGATTGCATCCCTATCGCCCGACATGATCATTGCCGGAACCGAGATCTTATTTAGTTTAGCAAAGGCGATGTTTGGATATTTCGCCATCAGCATGTTTAACTTTTTTGCTTTGGGGTCGGTGCTGTTTTTAGAAGCATCAACCACACCGCGGTATATTTCTGGTAGTAAGGCAGTACTGTCAGCCTGGATATTAGCGCCCCAGGTTGCCAGTTTTCTTACTTTGTCCGGATGTTCCATCGCTAAAATCAGGCCGATGATACCACCATCGCTTTGTCCCCAGATATAAGCCGAGTCTATATGTAATACATTCAAAAGCTTATTTATATCATCCGTCATCAGGTCATAGGTAAGTTCTTGATTTGCGTCGCCTGACCTGCCCTGTGCGCGGCTATCAACAGCAATTACTTTATAAAACTGCTTAAAATAACTTATGCGTGCCGAATGCCCCTTGATAGAACCACCATTACCATGCAGCAACAATAAAGGTTTGCCTTGCCCGTATACCTCGTAATACAGTTTTATACCGTTAACATCAGCATAACCACCGGCGCTATCATTTTTGCCATAGTCTACGTGATTTGCGTCTATCCTGAGAGCGCCTTTTCCTATTGCTGCATCCTTTTGGTCCTGCTGAAAGCTAACCCCGTCAAAATTCATTGGGGCAGATGGTGTACCGGCCACCCATGGCGACAGGTCGGCATTTTCAAAGCCACCGTTTGGCAGGGCCAACTTTTCGTACTTGCCGGCACTTGTTTCAACGCTTAAATTAAAATCATCAAAAAAGAAACTCCCGTTATTTTTACAATAGCCGCCTAACTGTAATGTCTTTGCTGTAGCATCTAACGGTCCTTCAACCGTAGCTTGCTGCCAGGTTTTACGTTTGATCATATTAGCATGAAAGTCATTCCGGAAGCCGGGGCTGTTATCCTTTTTCTTAACCAGGGTGATTATGTTACACTCCGCGGAATCTGAACCTGATACTTTAACAAAAGCCGTTAGGCGCATTTTTTTACCGGCATATTGCGCTACGTTAATTTCGCGCGTGAAGAAGGCGTAGTTGGTAACAGATGGTGCGGGTGCATTTTGGGCGTTTACCATTGGTGCGGTTATGCCCAGCATTAATATTGATGCAATAAGAATAGCGTGTTTCTTAAACGTCGGCTTCATTGTGCTTTAACTTATTTACGGTTTAACAATAATAACCCGCGTTAACTGAACCGCCGGTCGGGATTAAAAGACAATGGAATTTTTAGAATGTTGCATGGGGCCCACCGTTGTCAGAAGTTTATGACTCCGGACGAATATGCGGTAGTGTAATTACAGCACAAAAAAAGGCCCCCGATATATCAGGAGCCTTTTCCAATCATTGTGAGTCTTAAATATTATTCGCCGCCATCACCGCCATGCACGCTTTCCTCGTGGAATAGTTTAGCGCTGAAGAAGTCGTTGTTCATGCGTGATATATTGGTCAGCGTAATTTCTTTAGGGCATTCTGCTTCGCAGGCACCGGTGTTGGTACAGTTACCAAACCCTTCTTCGTCCATTTGGGCTACCATGGCTTGTACACGGCTGTAGCGCTCGGGCTGGCCCTGTGGCAACATACCCAATTGCGATACCTTAGCCGATACAAACAGCATAGCCGAAGCGTTTTTACAAGCTGCCACGCAAGCGCCGCAACCTATACAGGTGGCCGAGTTGAAAGCCTCGTCGGCAATTACTTTAGGGATAGGGATAATATTGGCATCGGGCACACCACCGGTATTTACCGATACGTAACCGCCGGCCTGCTGGATCCTGTCGAACGCCGCACGGTCAACCGCCAGGTCCTTTATAACCGGGAACGCCGCCGCGCGCCATGGCTCAATGGTGATCGTTTCGCCATCATGGAAGCTGCGCATATGCAGCTGGCAAGTGGTTATGGCGCGCTTAGGGCCATGCGGGCGTCCGTTAATATATAACGAGCACATACCGCAAATACCTTCGCGGCAATCATGGTCGAAATGGATAGGCTCATCACCTTTTAAGGTAAGGCCCTCATTCACCACATCCAGCATTTCCAGGAATGACATATCCGGCGAGATATTCTCGGCTGGGTATGTTACCATTTTGCCAGCAGAATTGGCATCTTTCTGTCTCCACACCTTTAGTGTCAAGTTCATATTACCGCTCATTATTTGTAACTCCTTTGTGTTGGGTGAACAAATTCAAAATCTAAATTCTCTTTATGTAGTTCCTCCGGCTGATTCTCGCCTTTGTATTGCCATGCACCAACGAACGAGAATACCTCATCATTACGCATTGCTTCGCCTTCCGGAGTTTGCGACTCTAAACGGAAGTGGCCGCCGCATGATTCACTACGCATCAACGCGTCGTCAACCATCAGCTCACCTAATTCAATGAAATCGGCAACGCGCCCGGCTCTTTCTAACGAAGCATTTACTTCATCATTCGCGCCAACTACTAAAGCGTTTTTCCAGAACTCAGCCTTTAAAGCTTGTATCAATCCTTTGGCTTTGGTCAGGCCTTCGGCAGTACGCGCCATTCCGCAATATTCCCACATAATGTGGCCAAGGTCGCGGTGGTATTCGTTTACCGTTTTAGTGCCTTTAAGCGCCAGTAATGTCGCTATCCTATCCGTAACATCCTTTTTAGTTTGCGCGAACGCGGGGTGGCTGGCATCAACCGGTTTCGGGCCGATGGTGGCTAAATAATCGCCTAAAGTATATGGGATAACAAAATAACCATCAGCCAACCCCTGCATCAATGCCGAGGCACCTAAACGGTTTGCACCGTGGTCGCTGAAGTTACACTCGCCCAAAGCATAAAGGCCCGGTACGTTGGTGCTTAAGTTATAATCAACCCAAAGGCCGCCCATGGTATAATGCACGGCAGGGTAAATACGCATTGGCTGGGTGTATGGGTCCTCGTTGGTAATTTGATAGTACATATCAAACAGGTTACCATATTTTGCAGCTACAGCTGGCTGGCCAAGGCGGTTTATCGCGTCGGCAAAGTCAAGGAACACGGCAAAGCCTGATGCACCTACACCACGGCCATCGTCAACCATTTCTTTAGCGTTACGTGATGCCACGTCGCGCGGAACAAGGTTACCAAATGATGGGTATTTACGCTCTAAGAAATAATCGCGGTCGTCCTCTGCAACCTGCGCGGCTGTGATTTGTTTAGTGCGTAGTTTCTCGGCAGTCTCTGTAGTTTTTGGCGCCCAAACACGTCCGTCGTTACGTAACGATTCAGACATCAGCGTTAGCTTGCTCTGGTGATCGCCCGATACCGGGATACAGGTTGGGTGGATTTGGGTATAACAAGGGTTAGCAAAAAAGGCACCGCGTTTATGTGCGCGCCAGGCTGCTGTAACGTTTGATCCGATGGCGTTTGTCGACAAGTAAAACACGTTACCATAACCGCCGGTACATAACAATACCGCGTGGCCGGTATGTGTATCTATCTCGCCGGTTATCAAGTTACGGGTTATGATACCTTTTGCCTGGCCGTCAACTGTAACCACATCCAGCATTTCGCTGCGGGTGTACATTTTAACTTTGCCTTTATGGATCTGGCGGTTTAATGCCGAATAAGCGCCTAATAATAATTGTTGTCCCGTTTGGCCCCTCGCATAAAACGTACGCGACACTTGGGAGCCACCGAATGAACGGTTATCCAGCAAGCCGCCGTATTCGCGGGCAAATGGTACACCTTGTGCAACGCATTGGTCTATGATATTTACAGATACTTCGGCCAAACGATAAACGTTGCCTTCGCGGGCGCGGTAATCTCCCCCTTTAATGGTATCGTAAAACAGGCGGTAAACACTGTCGCCGTCGTTTTGGTAATTTTTAGCAGCGTTAATACCACCCTGTGCAGCAATAGAGTGCGCACGGCGCGGGCTATCCTGGAAACAAAACGCTTTTACGTTATAACCCAGCTCGCCTAACGACGCAGCAGCCGACGCACCTGCCAAACCCGTTCCTACAACTATAATGTCGTATTTACGCTTGTTGGCCGGGTTAACCAGCTTTAAGTTAAATTTATGCTTGCTCCATTTTTCGGCTAATGGGCCCTGCGGAATTTTAGCATCTAAACTCATTTCTTTTATTTACGATTTTAGATTTAAGAGTTACGATTTAGTTTTTTGAATTGGATCAATTCGTAAATCTGAAGTCGTAATTCGTAAATCATATTTAACTCACTATTTAAAAAAATAATACACTATCGGCATCAGGGCAAAGGCCGCGGGGATAATAACCGCGAAGAACCAGGTGCCGATAAACTTAACCACCGGGCTGTATTTTCTATGCGTCCACCCTAATGTCTGGAATGCGCTTTGGAAACCATGCAGCAGGTGGAATGATAATGTACCCATTGCAATAACATACAATATCAAATACCATACGTTATGGAAACTGGTTGAAACCAACGCGTGGATGTCCTTAACCCTAACAATTTCTATATTACCTTCGGTGGTTGATGAATGTTCGAAATTTGGGTCGGTGGGTGTAAAGTCGGTAACCGTGGTTACGTTGCTTAACACATCGGTACGGTACTCTTTATAGCCAACATTATGGGTAAACTTGTAGTTATACCAAAAATCTTTCATGTGTACCACGACGAAGAAAAACAGGATAGCCCCAAGCAGGCCCATATTTTTTGACGACCATGATGCCGGCGATTTTGTTGCCGATGCATAAGCTACCGGCCTTGCCTTGCGGTTGTTAATGGTTACTACCAATCCGTAAAACGCGTGTAACAGGATAGAGAAGTACAGCAGGTAAGCTATAACCTCTATCGGCGGGAAATGCGTAAGGAAGTTGGCATAAACGTTAAAACCATAACCGTCGTCGTTTTTAAACAGGAACAGGTTACCGCCTACGTGTACAATGATGAATGTACACAAAAACAAGCCTGTTAAAGCCATTATAAGCTTTTTGCCCAGCGATGAGTTAAAGGTTTGTTTAATTTCGCTCATTATTTTATTGTAAATGAAAATTTAGGCAAAAGTATTTATTAAATACCAAAAGATAGAAATGCATTTTATTAAATAGCGGTCAATTAGCTATTTAGAAACAATCTAAAGGAATGTGTTTTTACTGTAAAATTTTGAACGTACATTTGCCTGTAGTGGTAAATATGCTACTTTAGTAAAAACCAATACCCCTGTCACTATGAAATATGTATGCGTTGTTTTTTTAGTCCTGTTATTTACAGCCTGCAAACACTCGCAAAGCGGGCAAATTGAAATTACCGGCACTGCCGATGGTGTAAATTTTGGCAATGTTATTATCAGGGACCAGGCAAATGCCCCCGTTTTCAGAGCTGATATAACTGCCGGCAAATTTAATCTGAAAGAGTTTTTACAGTATGCCGGTTACTATAAAATGATCTATGCATCAAGCGCTACCCGTGGCGGCACCCGCGAGGTCGAGGTTTATCTTGAACCGGGTACCTATTCTATCGACATCGATCAGCAAAAAATAAACGATTACCCTTATATCACCGCGTCATCGCCATTACAAACGCAGCTATCTGCTTTTAACGCCATCAGGGACACCGCCCGGCACGAGGCACATAATAAAGCCATTGACATCACGAAGCAGATGCAGCAGTTAAGCGATACCGAGATCAAATCAACCACGCAAATTGGCAGGCTTAGCGAGTTGCAGGCAAAACAGCTGCAGGCCAACCAGATAGATGAGTTTGCAGTTTACAAAGAGTTTATGACCAAATACCCGGATAATGCTATAGCCGGGCATTTAATGAAGGCTTTGCCCTATCAGGATAACCCAGTTGCTTATTACGCTATCTTCCAGAAATTTAGTGTGCTGGCCAAAAACAGCGATGACGGTAAAGAGCTGGAAGTAAAGTTAAAAGGCTTGGCCAAGCTGGCACCCGGAAGCCCGGCACCCGATATTGCAGGCACCACACCCGATGGTAAACCATTAGATATTAAGGCCCTGCACAAAAAAATAATACTGCTGGATTTTTGGCGCTCAACCAATGGATCAAGCCGCGATAACCACGAAGAACTGCTAAAAACAATGGTGCCGCAACTACGCTCGAAAGGGTTTGGGGTGATCAGTGTGTCGTTAGATACTGACAGGGTAAAATGGGAGCAAGCCATCGCTTCCGACAGAATGGATTGGACACAGATCTCGGACCTTAAGGGCGACGAGTCGCCAAATGCCGGTACCTGGGGTATTAAAAGCATTCCTACCTATTATCTTTTGGACGGCAACGGAAAAATAATTGCCCGCGTTCCGGAGTTTGTGGAAATTGGCGCGGCTATTTCTGATTACCTGTCAAAACATTAATTACTAATTTTTTAGTTTCCGGATATTTTATTATAATTTGGTGATACCAATTTACCTGTCACCATGAAATATTTTCTCCTGCTTTTAATTGCTTCGGTATTTGCCGGCTGTACCGGTAATGATATCGAGATAAACGGTACTGCCGATGGTATAACCGACGCTACAATAATTCTTAAGGACGGCTCCGGGCAAACAATATCAGGAGTTAATATAAAGGGCGGCACGTTCCATGTCCCCAAAACGCACCTGGATTATCCCGGTTACGGCTCCCTGATCTTTTCAAGGCCGGGCGAGGATGACCTGAGTTTTGAGCTATATCTTGAACCCGGATTATACACTGTTAAATTAGATAAAGCGAAATTAAACAGCTATCCGCAGGTAACATCAAATTCACCAATCCAAAATCAATTATCAGACTACAAGCTTTTATTTGAGAAAATGAGTTGGGATGCCAATCAAAAAGTAAAGGCGCTCGAAGAGAAATTTCAACAAGCGGTCAGATCCACTCCGGGTTGGGGTGACAGCACCACTGCCTTATCTAATCGTGTCGAAACTGAACGGAAAGATTTAACCGATGTTAGCTGGCGGGTTCTATTGGCTTATATCAATAAATACCCTCAAAATGATATTGCGGCCCATATGATGCAAAGCATGAGTATGGATCTTAACCCTACGGCCTATTATAACGTTTACCAAAAGTTTAGCCCAGCCCAAAAAAATAGCGACGAAGGTAAAGATATAGGCGAAAGGCTAAAAGCGCTTATCCGGTTAAAACCAGGTGCAATGGCACCAACAATTGCCGGCACCATGCCTGACGGTAAGCCGTTCAACTTAAAATCGCTACACAAAAAATTAATATTGGTCGAGTTTTGGAAGGCTGGCAATTTCCAAAGCCGCCTAAACCACCAGGCTATGTTCAAAAATCCGCCGCCGTTATTTATGCATTTTAATGATCTGGGTATTGTAAGTATATCATTTGATAAAAAGCGCGACTGGTGGTTAGGCTCTATGCGTGATGATAAACTAACCTGGCCACAGTTATCTGATCTGAAAGGCACCGATTCGCCTAACTTCACTAATTGGGATATCCAAAATTTGCCAACTTATTGGTTATTGGATGGCACCGGCCATATTATAGAACGCGATCTGCAATTGAGCGAGATAAGCATAGTAGCAGCCAAATATCTTAAAGACCATTAAGCAATAGCCATTACTTTATCCTTAAGCACAGCGAAAATGCGGTCGGTTGCTATGCTGCGGATGGCTACCCTGCCCGTAAACCTGCCGAAGGATGGCAGGATACCCTGCCTTTTCCCAAACGCGAAACAAGGCAATGTTAAGCTTTGCCGGCCCTTACCTTTTAAGTTTACGCCCGGGTGGATATGCCCGCAAAGTACATAGCCTTTTAGCTCATTTAATTCTGTTTCGCTTTGCGGATGGTGCAGCATCAGGAAAGGCGCCATTAAAAGCGAGGAATGCAATTCTATGTTTAGCTGATGATAATGATCATCGTGCACAATATCATGGTTACCACGGATCAGGATAATGCGCAGTTTAGGGAACTGTTGCCGCCACAATCTTAACCACTCCCAATCGGCATTCATATCGCTGTGGAACAGGTCGCCAAGGAACAATAATTTTTCGGGGCGATATTCATGGATCAGGTCGGATAATACGGCCAGGTCATCCTGCTCCATATCCCGCGGAACAGCAATCCCTGCTTTACGGAAATGACCCACCTTACCCAAATGCACATCCGCAGCAATTAATGCTTTTTCCTGCTGCCAGTAAATAGCCCGTTGGGGTGTCAATAAAAGATCCTGGTCTAAAAGTTTAAAAGCAGTAGCCGCACTCATCGTCATAATTAGTGCAAAAGTAGTAAAAGGCATTTCATTGTTCTATAAAATCCTACTATAGCGATGGGTTTGAAACCCATCGCTACGGAAATAGCTGCCAGATTTTTTTATCGGCATATCAATAACCAAAACTTCTTCCTACTTTTAAATGCAATGAAAAAATTCCCTGCCTTATTAATTTGTATCGCACTGCTACAAACCATTTGTGCCAACGCGCAAACTATTGATCCGGATAGTGCGGCGTTTGCATTAATTAAACTCAAACAACAGCAAAACACACTTTTACACGCACCGCCGGCAACAGGCGCTGCAAAGGTTAAACAGATCAGTCAATTGCTACGATGGGGTGTATGGGATAAAGCCTGGAAATTAATCAATACAGGGCCTGTTACCGCTGATATCCGCTTGCTGAAAGCTGATTATTTGATCCTTCATAATGATTACCCTGCTGCCGAGACCGAAGTAACCACCGTACTTAAAACCGCACCAAATAATTTAAAGGCCTTACAGTTAAAAGCCACATTACAAATCCAGGCATGGAAACTGCCGCAGGCCATTATCACCTGTAAAAATATCTTAAAAGCCAGCCCTGCGTCGGAGGCTACAGAATTGATAATGGGCCGGGCCTTATTGCTGCAAAAGAAATATCCTGAAGCCTTAGCCATCGCCAAAAAAATAGAGAAGCAAAACGCAGTGAATGCCGGGGCCTACCAATTGGAGGCTGACGTTTATTTCTGGGATCAGCACCCCGAGCAGGCGGAAGCGCCTTTAAAAAGATCGTTAGCTATCGACCCATATAATGCCGATGCCCGTTTTAGCTATGGCTATGCTATTTGGCGCCGGGTTGATGCTACACAGTTAAACGCCATGGCGGCGCAATGGGAAGTCGCGTTAGCAATTAACCCGCTGCATTTTGCTACGCACTGGCATTGGGGCAATGGGCATACCAACCTAACTTATGCCGATTACGCGCAGAAGGATGATGACGAGGTACGCCGTGCATTAGAAAAAGCCGATGCCCTGTTCAGCGCTAATAAAATTGATGAGTCTATCGCCTACACGCGTACCGTGCAGCAACAATACCCAACATCAGTATTGCCGCTGATGCACCGCGGATCGCTTTATTACAGTGCGTTTGATATGGACCGCAAGCTTCGGTTAGATTCTGCAGAAAATATTTTCAGGCAGATCCTGTTACGCAAAAAAAATTACGGGCCGGCGCATAATGGTTTATCTGCCGTAATAAAATCAAAGCGGATCCCTTACCTGTCCATTTATGATTCGGTAACCAGGGTACTGCAAAATGTAAAGATCACGGATATGAAAAACTTCGAGCAGGTTTTCCCTGATGTATCTTATTATCCGGGTACGCTGGCAAAAGCTATGGTTTGGAACCAATTATACGCCGCTACGGTTTATTTCCCGTTCCTGTCTAAGCAGAACAGGTCGTTCAGGGTATCGCCGTTGCATATTGATCTGGCTATTACAATGCGTTCGCCAAGTTTTAGGTATACCACCACGTTTGATAACAGGCAATGGATGGATATCCGTGGGGTAGGCAGTGGCTGTGCCGATATGGAATATGTGGAGCGCGGCGCTTACGAAGAGCGGAATGTGGTGCTGCACGAGTACACGCACCTTTTTCATCAAACCGTATTAACTGATGACGAAGTACGGCAGATAAGAAAGCATTATTATACGGCGATGGCAGAGCACCGCACACTTGATTATTACTCGCAAAATAACGAGCATGAGTATTTCGCACAGGTATACCCTGCTTACTTTGAACCGGTAAAGGTGCACCCGCTGGATTTTAAATCGATGAATACATCCAGCGACCTAAAGACAAAGGACCCCGGCATGTACGCCTTTCTTGATAAGCTGGTTAAAAAGCAACGTGCCTACCTTGCCGGCGATAAAAGCGCCATGGCTGATAACTGGGCGCAAGTGTATTTAAATTTAAGCGGCGGACGGCGTGGAGGGCCTAATGCAAAAGCAGCGAGTTACCTTGATACCTCGTTAATGTACGATAGCAAATACCTGCCAACTTACCTGGCTTACTCGCGGTTGAAAATGGCAGAAAAAGATTTTGTCGCCGCAATACAATGGCAGGAAAAAGCCATGGCTATAAATCCTAAATATGCTCCAACTTATGTGGCCCATGCCGACCTGGTGGCCGCGCTTTACGATGCTAAACTCTTAACCCAAAAAGCAGCGATTGAACAGCAGGCGGAGCATTTAAATAAGGCTTATCATTTGGAAGACGATTACCAGGAACTTGCCGCTATTAACAGCCAGCTGCGCGATATGTACCGCCGTAACGGGCAAATAGCTGATGCTATCGCGATAGCAGATGAGTATGCAAAAAACGGCGCAACTGTATCAACCTACCTACGCGATCAGCGTGATGATGCGGTGGCTTATGTGGCCTCATTGAGATCGGAGCTGGGTTATCCTGAACAAGTTGCTACACTACAGCGCCTGGTTGAGCAAAAACCACAAAACTATAATTACCGTGCCTTATATGCCGATGCGTTGTCGAACAATAAACAATATACTAAAGCAATTGAAACCTTACAACAGGCCCAGCACATACTAAGATCAAGCGGCAATGGTAACCCGGGTTTTGACTTGCAAATAGCCGAGTTTTATAATGCGCTTGGTCAAATGGATTCGGTAACCAAGTACCTGCCGGTAGCAACTCGTATTGCCGGCCGTGGCGGGCGCAATAATAATGATGTGCTGCGCTATGCGCGGCTGCAGGCCGCAACGGGCGATACCGATAAAGCGATGCATATGACATTCGGTCTAAATACAGGTACCGACAATGCTTTATTGAGCGACTATCAATATACGCTCGGCATAATAAACGAGGGTCATAACGACGCCTTTGTAGCTAAAAATTATGAGTCGGCTATCGCCTATAACCCCTACCTGTTTAAGGTTTATCCGTTGCTTATTACTTATTACAACAACAGCGGCCAGCCAGCTAAAGCGGCGGCGTTACGTACAAGCCTTAAGAATCTAAAAATACAACCGGGGCCGGGTATTGGGGTGCTGTAGAATACTTGCAACCCTATTTGTCATTCTGAGCATAGCGAAGAATCTTATACACTTAACAGGTCGATAATAAGCATGGTTTAGAAGATTCTTCGCTACCGCTCAGAATGACAACTCTCTTTAATAAAAAAGCCACCCCAATTTCTGAGGCGGCTCCGCTTTCAAGGTTTAGGTAGGGTCAATTAGTTATAAATATTATCGCGCTTTAAAAGGTTAACCTCGCCGGGGGTGATATCAACTATCGCGCGTCTTTCGTTATTGGTGATGTTTAGCTCATCCATCAGGTTAACCACGTTGGCATAGTTTGATTTATCGCTGGGTTTTATCAGTACCACCATATCCTTACCCTGCTCGCGTTTTATCCGGGCGCTTTGTTCAAGCAGCGCTTTACGTATCCCGTTCTTGCCGAACCCATCTACAGCAGGCGCGGTCAATGATTTACCCGGCAAGCCTATATACCATTCTAATTTATCATTAGCGCCTATCAGTACTGTCATGGTGCGCGACTCGGGGACGCCGCCTACTACGTCGCCTTCTTTATCAGGCATTGTAAGCGCCATAACATTCGGCTTTTGCAGCGTGGTTGTTAATATAAAAAAGGTAATGAGCAGGAAAGCCAGGTCAACCATCGCCGTCAAGTCTACCCGTATTGCTTTTTTGGTGCTTCTAACACGGCCGCTGTTTCCGTTAGCGGCGGGTTTGGTTTCTAATTCTGCCATAACTTTAGGTTTTATGCCAAAAGGCGGTTAATAATTTAGGTTGATTATAAATTAAAGGTAACTCTTTTATTTATTAAATGCAACCTAATTGCATTTTGTTTTTTAAAGATTATTTTCATTCATTTTCGGCTTACCAGATATCATAAACCAATCATCCATGTAACATCTCTGCTATGTTAATATGCCAAAGCCACCTTGCACCTGGTGGCTTTTTGTTTACACCTTCTTTTTTCTATTTTTAGGGAGTGAAATAATTTCGCTGCTGATCTCAAAAAAACGCTTATCCAATTTATATGAAGAAATTTTACTTCTCTGTTCTGTTTGCATTAGTGCTGCTACAGGTTAAGGCGCAGGCACCCGTTGCGGCTTCGGCTCCGCCAAAAGGCAACTACATGCTGGCATCAAAATTTAACGCCGATAAACTGCGCAAGATGGTATTCTCGCAGGCGGTTGATCCGCACTGGCTGAAGCTGACCAACCGTTTTTGGTATGTGTACGAAACCAGTGAGATAAAGAGCTGGTATATCGTTGATCCCGCTACGCGAAAAAAAACAAGGATGTTTGATAACGACAAACTGGCTGCCGAAATAACCCTGATTGTTAAGGACCCCTTTGACGCGCAGCACCTGCCCATAGAGAACTTGAAGTTCACCAATAACGAAAAATCAATACAGTTTGAGCTGAAAAGTACCATTGACGTGGTGAAGAAGGACCGCAAGGATAAAAAGGCTGCCGACTCGCTGGAGAAGAAAACCTTTTACTTTACCTACGATCTGCAAAACAATAAACTGGCCGAGCTGAAGGATTTTAATAAGGTTAAACCAAAACCTATCTGGGCATCAATAGCGCCGGATAGTTCGGCAATTGTATTCTCTAAAAACTTTAACCTGTACTGGATGGATAAAGAGAACTACAAAAAAGCCGTGAAGAACGAAGACGACAGCACCATTGTAGACCACCAGCTAACAAAGGACGGTATTGAATTTTATGCCTATGGCAGCGGCCGCGGCGATGACGAGAGCGTTACCGATAAAAAAGCCAACAAGAAACGCAGGCCGGCAGGTGTGCTATGGTCGCCCGACTCGAAATACTTCGTAATGGAGCGTAACGACCAGCGCAAGGTAAAGGACCTATGGGTAATAAACAGCATTGCCGAACCGCGCCCTACCCTGCAAACTTACAAGTACCTGATGCCGGGCGAGAAAGAAACCCCTACCAGCGAAATGTTGCTGTTTGACTTCGGCGCAAAAACGTTTAAGAAACTGAATATATCGATATTTAAGGACCAGTCGATAGGCGTATGGCAGGCCCCTGCTACCGCCAGGAGCCGCGACGACGAGTTTAAGCCAAATGTATGGCTGGGTACTGCGGATAAGTTCTATTTCTACCGCATGGGCCGCGATTTGAAGCGACTGGACGTTTGTAACGTTGACATACATACCGGCAAAATAAACGTACAGGCTGACGAGCGCATGAATACTTATGTAGAGATCTCGACCCCTGGCCTGATCAGCGGCGGTAAAGAGTTGATTGAATGGAGCGAACGCGACGGCTGGGCACATTTTTATTTGTATGATGATGCCGGTAAAATGAAGAACCGCATTACATCAGGCGCTTTCCATTGCGATGACATTGTGCGTATTGACGAGAAGAACCGGGTGTTGTACTTCACGGCATCGGGCCGTGAGCCGGGCGAGAGCCCTTACTATGTGCACCTGTACCGTATCAACCTGGATGGCAGCGGCCTTAAGCTGTTAAACCCGGGCAACTTTAACCACGGCAGTAATATCAATGACGGGCCGAGCTATTTTGTAGATAACTTTTCGAGAGTTAACGCGGGTCCAAAATCGGCTTTGTATGATAATACGGGCAGCAAAATAATGGACCTTGAAACCGCCGACCTGTCAAGGTTAATGGCGACAGGCTATAAGTTCCCCGAGCCCTTTAAAATTAAGGCTGATGATGGCATTACCGACCTTTACGGCGTAATGTACAAGCCTTATGATTTTGACCCGACACGCAAATATCCTATCATAGAATATGTTTATCCCGGCCCGCAAACTGAAGCTGTAAACAGCGGCTTCAGCGTAAGCGCAGCCAGCATGAACTATGTAGACCGATTGGCACAGTTAGGCTTTATCGTTGTTAGCGTAGGTAACCGCGGCGGCAGCCCCGAGCGATCTAAATGGTATCATAACTACGGCTATGGCAATTTACGGGATTATGGCCTGGCCGACAAAAAATCAGCAGTTGAGCAACTGGCAGACCGCTTTAACTTTATTGATATTACCAGGGTGGGTATTACCGGCCACTCGGGTGGTGGTTTTATGAGTGCTGCCGCGATGTTTGTGTATCCTGATTTTTATAAGGTGGCGGTATCCGAATCGGGCAACCACGATAACGCGGTATACAACAGTTGGTGGAGCGAGAAGCATAACGGCATTAAGGAAGTAATTACTGCCAAAGGCGACACAACCTTCCAATACACCATTGATAAAAACCCTGATATCGCCAAAAACCTTAAAGGTAACCTGATGCTATCAACCGGCGAAATTGATAATAACGTAAACCCGGCCAATACCGTAAGGGTAATAAACGCGTTGGTAAAAGCCAACAAACGTTTTGAATATGTATTGTTACCCGGCCAACGCCACGCTTATGGCGATATGAGCGAATACTTCTTCTGGCGTAAAGCTGATTACTTTGTACAACACCTGCTTGGCGATTTCTCGCAACCCGTGGATATTATGGAAATGACCAGGGAAGTGGAAATGAATGGGAAGCGGAAATAAACCTCAGCCCAACCCCTCTCCTTTGGAGAGGGGCTATTAAAAATAGATTTGGCCCGTAATTTTGTTGCGGGCCTTTTTTAGTTAGATTTACTATCAGATTTTTTTTACCCCTGCCTGATGCTAAAGCGATTACTCATCATCATTCCGTGTTATAATGAACAGGCATCGTTACCGGCGTTGCTTGCAGAATTGATTGAGGTAAAAATTCCGGGGTATGTAATAATCCCAGTGGTGGTTAATGATTGTTCCACAGATGATACTTCCGCTATCGCCCGGCAACAGCAAATAAAGGTTATTGATCTGCCCATTAATCTGGGCATAGGTGGTGCGGTACAAAGCGGGTTATTATATGCAGCGCAATATAATTTTGACCTGGCTGTACAAATGGATGGCGATGGCCAACATCCGCCCAAGGAATTGGTCAAGCTGTTAAGCTGTTATGAAAATAGTAATGCCAACCTGGTTATCGGCTCACGGTTTATCGAGAAGGAAGGGTTCCAATCGTCGTTTACCCGCAGACTGGGTATTGGGTATTTTTATTGGCTCAACAAGGCGTTTACCGGGTTAAATATTTATGACAGCACATCGGGTTTCCGCTTGTTTGACAGAAAGGCTATTGAACTGGCATCGGTTGATTATCCTGACGAATACCCTGAGCCGGAATCATTAGTGTATTTCGCTAAAGCCGGGTTTCGCATAAAAGAAACCCCGGTAATAATGGCAAGCCGTGTTGGTGGCCAATCATCTATCAGAAATTTTGCTTCTTTGTATTATTGTATAAAAGTTAGCTTGGCTATGCTTTTTTCTGCAATCCGTAAAATCCAATAACTATGGCCCGTATCCAAATCATCACCATAATAACCAGCCTGCTGTTCCTCCTTTATATTTCAAGGCTGATAATAAAAGGCAAGCTACGCGAAGAATATGCCATAGTATGGTGTGTATGCACTGTGGTACTGGTTATCTTTTCTTTCTGGCGAAGCGGGTTAGAGGTAATGTCGAAGCTATTCGGCGTGTACGAGGCGCCCAACCTGGTATTTACGGCCTGTATTTTTGCTATCCTTATTTATTTATTGCACCTAAGTGTAGTGGCCTCAAAACTGCATAAGCAGAATAAACAAATGGCGCAGGATATAGCCTTGCTCAAGGAAAAAGTATATAACACAAAAAAAGATTAAAATAAATTTGCGTAACCCAGAAGTTACATATACATTTGCGTAACTTCAAAGTTACACATATGGCAAAGATCATTAAACACGATTTATTTTTCCCGAACCCGCAGACGGACGTATGGGAGTACATTACCAACGCCGACCTGATAGCGCAATGGCTAATGCCCAGCAATTTCCTGCCTATTGAAGGGCACGAGTTTCAGCTAAAAGCACCGGCAATGCCCGAAATGGATTTCGACGGCGTGTTTCATTGCAAGGTTTTAGAGGTTACGCCACCTACTCAACTTTCCTACTCATGGAACTTTGGACCGGGTGACGGAACGCTAAATAAATCAGTAGTGAGCTGGACTTTAACTGAAAAAGACAATGGCACCGAGTTATCGCTGGTACATCGCGGGTTTGAAGGCGAAACCTTTATGGCGATGTTCGACTCCATGAGCGAGGGCTGGCCAAAACATATCTCGCAAATTCTTAACCTGCTAAACCCGTCGACAGATGACACAGCAAAGGCTTGACGTGTTCCAGGTTATCGCCGACCCGAGCCGTCGGCAGATATTGCAGCTGCTATCAAAAGATAGTTTGACTATCAACTCGCTGGCCGAAAACTTTGATATGAGCAGGCCCGCTGTGTCTAAACATATTAAAGTGTTGCACACTTCGGGCTTTATCTCTATAAATGACGTAGGGCGCGAACGGCATTGTGTATTAAAGAAAGAGGGCTTTGATCAACTACATCAATGGCTGGCTTATTACGACGCATTCTGGGGCAGCAAACTGAAAAAATTGGAAAGCTTATTAAAAGAAAAGCACGATGAAAACAATACCCGATTATAACACAACAATTTTAGTAGACCAATCACCAAAGGAGGTGTTTGATGCTATCAATAATGTACGCGGCTGGTGGTCACAAAATATTGAGGGCGGCACCCAAAACCTAAATGATGAGTTTAACTACAAGTATAAAGACGTTCATCATACTAAAATGAAGCTGATAGAGGTTGTTCCCGAGCAGAAAGTAGTGTGGTTGGTCACGGACAACTATTTTAATTTCATTACAGATCAAAATGAATGGAAGGGTACAAAAATTATTTTCGAGATCTCTAAAAAAGATAACCAAACACAGATGCATTTTACGCATGAAGGCCTAACGCCGGCTTATGAATGTTACCAGATCTGCTTTGATGCCTGGACAGATTATATCCAAAACAGTTTACGCAACCTGATAACTAACGGTAAAGGCACACCTAACCCTAAAGAATAAATAAACATGAATAATAAAGATTTTACAACCAGTATTTTAGTGGATCAATCACCAAAAGAAGCGTTTGATGCTATAAACAATGTTATAGGTTGGTGGACAGAAAACCTTGATGGTGGCACACATAACCTAAATGACGAATTTGAGGTCCGTTTTGGGGATGTGCACTATTCAAAACAAAAGTTAACAGAAGTTATTCCGGGAGAGAAGGTAGTTTGGCTGATCACAGATAGCAAGCTAACCTTTGTTAAGGACCAAACTGAATGGACGGGAACAAAGATAATTTTTGATATTACCAGGAAGGGAAATCAAACAGAAGTTCGCTTTACACAACAAGGCTTAACGCCTGCGTTTGAATGTTATGGTGGCTGCTCAAATGCCTGGACAGATTATGTCCAAAACAGTTTGTACAGCTTAATTACTACCGGTACAGGTAAACCAAGCCTAAAGGTTAGTTAATACTTACCATGCATTTAATAACACCGTTTGCCGGGTCGAGCCAGCTTTTAAATTCTGTTGCAACATCGTCGAAGCTTACCCGGTGAGTAATGTAATTGGCGGGGTCTACCAACTTATTTTTCATAGCTGACATCACAAGATCAAAATCTTCGCGGGTTGCGTTACGGCTGCTCATTAAGGTAGCTTCCCGTTTATGAAACTCGGGGTGGCTAAAGCTTATCTCGCCTTTTTGTAAGCCGATCAACACAAAGCGGGCACCATGGGCCATATATTGAAAAGCATTATTTATTGCTTTTTGGTTGCCCGTAGCGTCAATAACCACTGTTGGCATATCGCCGCCTGTAATTTCTTGTAACCGCGCCGTAACATCATCCGTTAAAGCATTGATAGTATGGTCGACTTTTAATCTGTCTTTACAAAAGGCTAAACGTTGCGGGTTTATATCTAAAGCTATTACTTTGCCGCCGGCAATGCGGGCAAATTCCATGGCGCCAAGCCCAATAGGCCCCGCCCCGATAACCAAAACATATTCACCCTTTTTAACATCCGCACGGCGTACACCATGCGCCCCAATGGCCAGGGGCTCAACCAGCGCTAACTCGTCTAAACTTAACCCTTGCGAATGCAACAGCAGCCTTGTAGGTACTTGTATATATTCTGCCATCCCGCCATTGGTATGTACACCTAATACCTGTATAGCACTACAGCAATTTGTTTTCCCCGAACGGCAAGCTAAACACTTACCACAGTTTAAATAGGGGATAACTGTTACCTGGTTGCCAGCTTTAAAGTCGTTGCTGCCTTCGCTGGCTACTATTTCGGCAGCTAATTCATGCCCTAAAATACGCGGGTAAGTAAAATACGGCTGTGTGCCATCAAACGCGTGCAGGTCTGTCCCGCAAATGCCTATCCGCTTAATTTTAAGCAGTGTATGGCCCGGCTGTAGTTGGGGTATTTCTTTGGTTGTATAAGATAGGTTACCCGGCTCAGTGCAAACAAGTACTTTCATTCTGTTATATAAAAGATTATTATTGGGATAAAATTAATTTTTATATAGCAGAGTTTTATGAGAATTTTACCCAATTGATGACTGATATATTCATAAGTACATATCACCAGGCCTAAAAAGGAAAAAGTCAACCACCTCGCGTGACTGACTTTTATTTAATTAACTTTAACTTTTCCAATTATTAACAATTGGTATCGCAAAAGTAAAGTTCGGCTACTCAGCAAAATATGTGGATATCACCTTAGATTATTAATATTAAATAATAAAGCCCGCCCAACAGTTGTCGGGACGGGCTTGTTATTTAAGTTTATAAGGTATTAATTATGGAACCACAACAACCCTTACCGGCTCGGGGATAATGGTGTCGCCGTTATCCAGCGTAATTAAAAAGTAGAAACGCTTAGCCAGCTCGGTATTGTTAGCGGTTGGTATGGTACCAGCTGCTTTGGCAATATAGTCGGCAAACGTGGTATTAAAGGTAACTGTTGTACCAGTACCGGCAATTGCAACCGGTGGGTTACCATTATAAAGTCCGGTTGTGCCTTGTACTTGTGTTGCCGTTGTGTTGGCAGCCACCCGGGTTATCTCCTTAATGGTACGTCCAGAACTGGCTGGGATAGACAACGTAATGGTAATTGCACCGGTAGCTCTCGACGCAAACACAGTTGGGTCTGGCCGATAATCCTTAGCGTTGGTTACCGTTACAGGTATTGCCGGACGGTTATCGGTTAACCCATTAAAGCCGGACTTTTTGCATGATTGCATTAGCGCTACAGCAACTAAGCTAATCAACAGATATTTTATGTTATTCTTCATGTTTTCCTTTTTTAAAATTAACCTGACTACTTGCCCCACCAAACCTTAACATTGGTTAAAGGCTGTGGTGTTGGCACATTTGGATTCCTTTGTATTTCATTACCTGTGTAAGGAAACCGTTTAGGTATGCTATTGGGGTCGTCGCCTTGCGCGTTTAATGCTAATGCCAAAACCGGGTAACCCGTTCTTCGGTAATCATTATATGCCTCGATGCCATTCCCCACAAATGATATATATTTTTGGGTGATGATCTGCTGGCGCTTTGCTTCTGTTGATCCTGTTAAGATAGCCACCGTTGGGTTTGCCGTTAAATAAGTTGTAACAGCGGCCTGTGTTATGCCCGTTTTTAACATTGATTGCGTGATACCTTCGGTATACAATGCCTGTGCATCACCCGGTGTAGCTAACACCAGGGCAGCCTCGGCCAGAATAAACGCACGCTGATAGTTGGTTACCAACCTTATAGGGGCCTCGCCGCTGGCGCCGGTTATATAAGTGTTATATTTTGAGCGTGTTGCTGCTGCCGGGGCAGGGATAGTGGCGCCATTATCATACGAAGTAAAGGTTCCTGCCGGGCTGGTGTAAAACTTACCTAAACGCGGGTCGGCAAGGTTATTCATCAGCGTTAAAAAGCGGGTGCTTAGCATTTGATCGTTAGGACGGTTTATATTATTATAAGCATATATAGCATTTTGATTACCCACATTTGTACCAAACGGAACTTCAAAATCCTGTGCAGTACTGTTGATATAGTTATTGCCGGTAATAACATCGCTTATAACCTGTTTACTCAGCGTTGGGTTTACATTTGATATTTGCATAGCAAATTTTAGCAACAGGGTATTACCCGCGCGCGCCCATTTAGCCAGATCGCCTTTGTATACCAAATCATCTGTACCAGGTACTAAAGCGCTGGGTTTTGCAAGATCAGCTATACCGCTTTTTACCAGGTCAAACAAACTTGTTATACCTAATGCGGCGTTTCCCTGGTATATGTCTTCCTGTTTATCAAACCGTGGCTGGGGGAAAGTAAGGCCCTGGCCGGCTTGCGAATAAGGAACATCACCCCAAAGATCGGTAGCTACCGATATAGCGTAAGCCAGTTCAATTTTTGCTATTCCTGCATAAACCGGGCTGGTTTCCTGGGTTTGTTTGATCAGGTTAACGCATGCGCTAACAGCGCCGTTATAAATTTCAAAGTCCCATTGATTGTCCATTGGGCCACGAACGTTATAAATATCATAAGCTGCCGGGTTATTGCCCAAACCTGCATTGTGTTGTACTATAACATCAGCTGCCCTGTTTAACTCGTTAGAGTTTGTCCAGGCTATTGCTACCTCTGTATTAGGCAATTGCGTTGCCGGCGGAACCACTAACGGGTTGTTAGGCGTATCGTTAACATCTAAATATTTCTTGCATGCAGGGGCCATCAAAATAATTGCGGCCATCATGCTTATTGTTACTATTTTAATTTTCATAATCTTAAATCCTTAATTTTTAAAGCGTAAACCTCAAATTAAATCCATAACTCCTGCTGTTTGGGGCGCTCTGCAATTCCAGTCCCCTGATGTTGCTTGCTCCTGCTGTATTAACTTCCGGGTCGATAGGGCTATTAGGTGCTTTGAACCACAGGTTTCTGCCAACTAAAGAGAATGTTATACTACCAAATGGCAGTTTAGTCAACAGATTTTTAGGTATCGAGTAGCCTAAAGAGATCTCCCTTAAACGGTAAACAGTAGCATCAAAAACACTCACATCTGTTTGTGTACCAAATGATTGCCAGTAAGTTTGTGCTGATACCTGGATATTATTGGGTTTGAAAGACCCATCGGCTTGTTGTATAACACCCGGTAAAATACGCGGTTGCTCGCGGTCAATAGCTTGTTCCTTTAACAATCCACGGCCACGGTACGTTGCTGCCGAGAAGGATACGATATCGCCACCTTGCTGTGTATCAAACAAGAATGATAAAACCAGGCCCTTGTAATTAAAAGTATTGGTAATCCCTGCTAAGTAGTCTGGGTTTGGATTAGCAATTTTCTGGCTGGCTAATGCTGGTGCAAAAGTACCCGTTGCCGGATTGATGATAAACTGGCCATCGGGACTGGTTGGGTTTTTATTACCCAGTATGATACCATAAGGCTCGTTAACATTAATTGATGGTATGGTGCCTGAAAACTTGCTACCCGGTATAGGGAAGCTGGTTATACCAGGCGCAATTGAAATAACTTTATTACGGGTTCGGGTATAGTTTAAGCTGATATCCCATTTAAAGCTGGGTGTTGAAACCGGCGTAGCCGAGATTAACGCTTCGAAACCGCTATTATTTAACTGACCTACGTTAGTAGTAAAGGTATTGTAACCTGTTGATGTTGGTATAGCAACATCAATGATCTGGTTTTTACTTTTTGAGTTAAAGTAAGTAAAGTCTATTGATACAGCGTTGTTAAAGAAGCCCAGGTTTGTACCAAACTCATATGACGTTGTAAACTCGGGCGTAAGCGTATTACTACCAATACGCGAGCTTGTTGTAAAGCCTGATACGCCATTCAATGGGAAGGTCATTAATGCGGTGTTATTACCGTAACCGGCAGTAACATATACAGACTTTAATAAATACGGATCAGCATCTTTACCTACTTTTGCTATACTTGCCCGTAACTTTCCATAAGATAAAATAGGCGAATTAATTTTAAACGCATCGGTAAATACAAAGCCTAAACTTGCTGCCGGGTAAAAATAGGTATTGTTTCCAATAGGAAGTGTTGATGATTGATCCTGGCGACCAGTCAACTCTAAAAACAAGTAGCTATTATAGTCAACAGATAATTGTCCATAGATGCCTAACAATCTGCGTACGTTATTGGCTTCTCCGGATCCGTTGGTGAAAACAGTTGCATTGCTCGCGTTATAAAAACCAGGTATGGTTAAATTATCACCTTGCAGGGTAGTGTTCTGGAATTTACGCTGATTAATGTTCTGCCCTACTAAAATCGAGGCATTAAAATTATCAAGGAATAAATTTTTCTTACTTGCCCTAACAATAAGGTCGCTGTTGATCTCACTTCTAAAGAAATCATCCTGCAAAACCTGGCCGGCAGGTACACGTGCCGATGAAATAGCAAATATTTGTTTCCTGCGATCGAAATAGGTATCCATACCTAAACGATAGCTGATGTTTAACCATGGTAAAATATCATAGTTGGCGTTTATATTACCTATTAAACGATCTACTTTACTGGTTAGCGGGTTCTCGTAAGCATCGAAATATGGATTATCTACTCCCGGGGCATAAAACACGTTTCTGCCATTGGCATCTTTATAAGGCAGGCCTTGCAGGTCATAGCTTCGCGGTACAAATAACGACCCTATCGCGCTGCTTCCGTTACCACCTAATACGCCCTTATTGGCGGTATTACTATATGCTATAGACGCGCCGGCTCTTAATTTATTGGCCAAAACCGTATTCATGTTAAACTGAACGTTGGTACGATTTAAGTCGGTATTGGGTAAAATACCGTTTTGCCTGGTGTTTCCTAATGATATAGAAAAGTTTCTATCCTTATCGCCATTTGATATATTAACGGTATTAGCTAACAGGTTACCTGTTTTAAAAAAATTCTTAATGTTATCAGCATACAGCTGGTAAGGCACGGTGGCACCGGCAGCAGTAATCAACCCGTTTAAAGTAGACGGCGTTGAACCAAACTTAGGCCCCCATGAGTTGGCCGAAGTTGATAAATAAGCACCTAAAGTACCCTGGCCATAATCAGTTTGAAACTCGGGTAGCCCGTAAACTTTTTGCGCCTCGTAAGTAGATGAAAAAGTTACCTCTGCTTTTTTATTGGCATTGCCTCCTTTTTTTGTGGTAACCACAATAACACCATTGGATGCTCTTGAACCATAAAGGGCAGCTGCTGCGGCTCCTTTAAGTACGTTTACAGATTCAATGTTATCCGGGTTAATATCCAGCGCCCGGTTTGATGGCTGGTTATCGCCATTGGTACCTAATGATCCGCCGTTTGTACGATCAACATCATTACTTATAGGTACACCATCAACAACAAATAAAGGTTGGTTACCCCCGGTAAACGAGTGTATACCACGTATGTTGATATTAGTTGATGCACCCGCGCTGCCGCTGGCACCGGTAATTTGCACCCCGGCAACTTTTCCCTGTAATAAGTTTAAAATGTTAGGTTCACCCCTATTTGCAAGCTGGCTGCCTTTAATTTCCTGTACAGCGTAATTTAAAGATCGTTTATCCCTTTCAATACCAAGGGCGGTTACTACTACTTCGCTTAAAGCTTTACTGTCCTGCACCAGTTTTACGTTGATTACAGATTGTGAACCAACCTGAACTATTTGGCTGGTATACCCTACATAACTAAAAGTTAATGATTGAGCGCCGGCAGGTATGTTAATAGAATAGCGGCCCTGCACATCCGTTTGTGTGCCAACGCCTGTACCCTGTATCGTTACAGAAACGCCAGGGATTGATTGCCCGTCATCGGCACCTGTTACCGTGCCTGTAACGGTTTTGTTTTGCGCCGATACATTGGTTATGCCCAATGCAAACAGCAAGAATATTATGAGTAAACTGTGTTTCATATTAATATTAATTAAGAAAATAATGAAAATTGGCCCTGCTTGAGGGCATACTGCTTTGTATCAATAGATTACAAAGCCCATCATGTGGGTGATTTAATGACTAGCGTGAAGTCCATAGCGATCAGTTTAATGTTACAATTACCAAATTGTAATATTAGGAAAACACGGATCCTGCGGATATGCGATAATCACCCGTTTGGTGATTTAGGCTTATTGCACTATATTTTTCGGTTGTGTATCAGGCTGTCGTCACATTATTTACATGATGCCTGCCGGTATTTTTGTGGTGTAATACGATACCTGTTTTTAAAAAGCCTTATAAATGAACTTGGGCATTCAAACCCAACCAGGCATACAATTTCATTAATAGGATATTTGGTTGTTTTTAGTAGTATACGTGAACGCTGTAAACGCAACTGTATTAAAAACTGGTGCGGCGACAAATTAAAGGCTTGTTTAAACGTACGTAACAAGTGGTTAACTGATAAATAAGCGTGTTTTGCCAGCTCCTCTAACGATATGTTTTTATTGTAGTTGGTATACATATAATCTTTTGCAAGGTTTAACCTTTTCAAGATCTCTACGCGGGTGGTTTGATTGGTAAAGTTTAGTTTTTGTGCCTTGTCGGCTATCTCATTAGCATAGATTCTATAGTAATTAATAAGGCTATGGTGCAGGTATTCATTTATTAACAACTCATCCTGTACCCCTTCATCCAGATGATGCTTTAAGTGCCGGATGTTAAAGCCCATATCGCCGCTTAAAGGATATATGGTTTCATTAAAATCAAACACCTCCGATGAGGCTTCACCTCCATTATCTAATAGTTTGATTGCCGGCAAGCTATAGGCAAGATTAAAGTCTTGTAAAAACGCCTGGTCAAAAGCAATTGAAAATGATTCTACCGGGGTGTTCGAGTCTATTTTACTGGTGTATTGAGTGCCTTTGTTTAATAATAAAAAAGAATCAGGGTATATAGAAAGTTCGCGCCTGCCCATTTGGAACAGCTCATTACCGGTAAGTGCAAATCTAAAGCTCAGGTCGGCGGTACATTGGGTTTGGTGCCGATACGCCCTGGTTTCGCTAAAAATTTTATTGTTGTTTCTTAAAGTCCTGTTATAATCCATCGCCACGTAGTTTACAATTCGTTATAATTTCTTTCTTCTAATAAAACATATGCATTACCATAGTTATCATTAAACTCTGCACATAACCCTACAGCCAGGTATTGCGGTTGCTCTTTAAAATCAATGCCCAGGGTTTTTAAATTATGGTAGTCTTTAAGACAATCGTCAGTACTTAAAATAATACGCGATTTAAAGCCTGACTCTCCCTTGTCCTCTACCAGGTTTACATATTGGTCGGCATTGTTTATGCGCATGGGTATTTGATCGTTCTCCTTATCAAATGCAATTTTATCCGACGCGCAAAATCCAAGCTTTTTAGTGAAGAAGCTAACTGCCTCTTCCATATCCTTAACAAAAATTTGAGTGTATTTTATTTTCATAACTGTACCACATAATCATTAGCAATTAATTAATTTAACAAAGCCTAACTGATCAGTTATGTCCAATAAATGGATTAAGTTGTAGTACAATTAACCTACGGTTACTTGTATACCCAAAGTTAACCTATAAACTTAGTAGATTTTATCACCCAAATAGGGGGATTTTGCATATTTTTAAATAGTAGTTATAAATGATAAGGGATTATCACTTATTGTTAAAAGTTGATGAAATAATGGCAATTGGCATAGCTTTAATGGTGCAATTAGTGCAGCGGCAGGTTAGATCAGTTTATTATCACGGGCTATTTTAATAGCGTCGGCACGCGAGTTTACATCAAGCTTGGTATAAATGTTTTTGATGTGGCTCCTTACAGTTTCAAGGTCAATAAATAGCTCGGTAGCTATTTGAGTACGGCTTTTGCCATTGTATATCAATTCCAATATCTGCGTTTCGCGTTTTGACAGAGGCGAGTCCTGGTTTTTACGAAACGAGTTTATTACCACTTTAGCAATGCTTACACTCATGGGGCCACCGCCTTGCTGTACTTCTTTTATCGAATCGATAATTTTAGCAGCAGGTGTATTTTTGGTTAGATATCCTGACGCGCCATTAGACAAGGCCTCGAATATTAATTTTTCAGATTCATAAACAGTAAGGATTAGGATATTGGCCTGGGGTACCAATTTTTTAAGCTTGGGTATGGCCTCCACCCCGTTGGTGCCGGGTAATTCAATATCAAGTAAAATAACGTCGGGCGCGTCTGTAGCAATTTTCTTTGCCGCGTCCTCAAACGAGGCATAGCCGCTTACCACAGTATAACCTTCAGTTTGGCCAATTAAAAATGTATAGCCCTCGCGAATGGTTTTATCATCCTCAATAATTACTATTCTGATATTATCGCTGTTATACATATCAATCTTTTTTCAATTTCAGTTTTAAAGTTACCTGGGTACCTTTGGTACTGCCTGACTGCACTTCAATTGTACTGCCAATGCGCGCGGCCCTGTTCCTGATATTATTTATGCCATGGCCGGTGGTATCATTATTCGTATTAAACCCTTTACCATTATCTGCAAGTGTTAGCTTCATTTCGGTAGCGCTTATAAAATTCCAGCTTAAGTTTACCTGGTTTGCGCCCGAATGCTTTAACGTATTATTTAACAGTTCTTTATATATCATGGTTATATTTCGGCAATAAGCCAGCGGTAATTTTATGCGGTTAAGGTCAGGGTTTATATCGTCCATTTTAAACTTTACCGATGTATCATGAAAAAACTCTGCACCAAAAAGCCTTATATGGGTTAGTATCTCATATAAGTTATCGCTCTTGGGGTCCAGGGCCCATAAAATATCCTTTGTGCCATTGTATAGTTCTTCGGCATTTTGTTTTATTTGCCCCACCAGGGTTTTTTGTTCGGTTTTCTCTTCACCCAATTTAGCGGTTAATATATCTGAGAGTACGGTTATACGCGTTAGTTTGTTGCCCAGGTCATCATGAAAGTCTTCGGCAGTTTGTTGCCTTATTTTCTGCTTTTCCTCGCGTTTCATCTGCTCAATTAATTGTTGTGAGCGTAATTTACGCCTGTGCATATAGGTTTGGATACTAAATCCTAACAGTACAAATGACAGCAGTAGCAATGATCGGAAGATCCAGGTCTGGTAAAACGGGGCCTCTATTTCAAAAGTGTATAAAGCTATATTTTTTGACAAAAGCCCGGCCGATGTAACTGCCTTAACCTGGAAGGTGTATTTACCTGGCGGTAACGAAGGGTAATCAATCACATTGTTTTTTACCGGCGCGCTAAATCTGTCATCATATCCATATAGCCTGTACTGGTATAATACATCCCCCGGGCTTTTTAGATATACCCCTAAAAATGATATGGCCAGGTGGTTTTGATTATATGGGATCTTTGGAGCAACCGCATCTGTTATCAGCCTTATGTTTTGTTTGGTAAAAAGTTTTACCGATTGAATAATTACATGCGGGGCCGAAGGCGAATCTGTGGTTTTAGCAGTATTATAAACAATTAGGCCCTTGGTGGTGCCCATCCATATTTTATTATCTAAAGAAATTGCAGCGTTTTGATTTGCCTCTGCAATAATGCCTTTTGAGTTATCATAACCAACAACTATAAAATCTTTACCATTTGCTGCAGGTATAATGCGGTTAGCTCCGCGCCCGGTTCCTGCCCATATTACACCATCTTTATCGGCTACTAAACTGTATATACTGTTAGCGTTAAGGCCTTTTTTTACATCGTAATTTTTTATATTACCGGTTGATTTATCCCAAATAAATAATCCCCAATCGGCGGTGCCAAATATTATTTTATTACGGTAATTGATCATGCAAAAAATATTTGATGATGCTAACGCTTTAATGTTAAAGCCTGGTACAAGCTTTTTATTTACAAATAGTTTAACGCCTGCCTGTGTGCCCACTAACATTGAATCTTTACCCATTGGCAATAAAGTGGTAACAAATGTATTTATATCGCGCAGTTGTATCAGGGTGTCTTTACCTAAATAAAAACACCCTGCAGGCGTAGCCATCCATATGGTGCCATCGCCATCCTGGCTTAGTGCATTGGCTATCCGCATGTTTGACTTGGGTATCATGGTATATCTATTACCGTCAAATTTCCAAACCCCACCTAATGAAGTACCTATCCAAATGTTATTGTCCTTGTCGGTATAAATACATTGTGCTTTTTTAACATATCCTCCAGTTGCAGGTAATGGCACCGATTTAAACTCTTTGCCGTTATATTTAAGTGCCCCACTTCCATCGGTAGCAAGCCAGATGTTTTTATCCTTATCGCTTGTTATGCTCATAATAGTTTGGAAGCTGGTAATCCCAAACGACTGATCAAATACAACGAAGGCATCACCCTCATACTTATAAATACCGCCACCCCAGGTTGATAACCACAAATTGCCTTCATGGTCGCAATAAATGTTTGATACGGTTATGTCTGTAAAACCATTTCGGGCATCAAAATGGATCAAATGATTGTTTTTTATATAATAAGCGCCATTAGTAGTCCCCACCCAAATGTCACCGTGCGTGTCCTGTTCCACAGCCATCATAGCAACCCGGGCTGTACTTAACTCTTTATTAGGATAAAGAGTTACTGTTTTGTTGGTGCTTACAAATAACTGGTTATCGGCAATCAGGTATACTTTGGCAGCGTCAAATCTGTCAAACAGCATTCGCCGGATAACTATGTTTTTGCGTTCGGCCGGTAATGGTATAATATTTACCCACCTGTTTGCGGTCAAAGAAAAAACGCCTGCCTGGTAAACGCTTACACAAATATTTCCTAAACGGTTAATTGCAACACCAGTTACCGAATAAGCATCGTAACTAGTTACAGATACTTGCTGTAGGGCAGCACCTTTTACCTTATAAAGTCGGCTTTGCATGGTAAACCATATTGTCCCGGCTTTATCCTCAACAATATTGGTTATAAACGGCCGCTTAACGTTTGCCGGGACTTTGAAGTTAATTATTTTTTTGCCATCAAGGCAAGACAACCCTTGATTTGTGCCAAACCATACCCGGTCTTTTTGGTCGGATAATAAGGCGTATATTAAGTTGTTTGACAGTCCGTTTTCCCGGGTGAAGGGGATAAAATCTTTACCATCAAACAAGCATGCCCCTCCCAGGGTACCTATCCATAATCTATGCGATTTATCCTGGCTTAAACCATTAACCTGCGACTGCACCAAGCCATTTTCAATATCATAATGAGTGAAGCTATACTTTTGTGCCTGTATTTTAAAAGGAAAGCAGCTAACAGCACAAACCGTTATAAATAACAGCCTTAGAGCAGTAAACGCTGTTAGGGTATTTCTTTTTAATACAAACATATTTAAACAACAAATTTTAGCCCCCGATAAATCTACCGAAAACTAAAACCTGTTTCATAGTAAAATACCACCCCAAACAGGATGGTATTTTAGATCCTTTATTATAAGATACCCCTTAGAAAATAATGTTACTTATTTAATTAAATAAATATTGCAACATTATTTAACCCTGGCGGTTGCGTCTGCAGCATCCGAAACGGGGTTCTTATCATTAGCCGGGAAAAACTTGCATATCTGGGTGATCTTCCACTCTTTGTCTTCGTTTTTCTCCAGTGTTATATAGTTTTGTTGTTTAAAGCTGGCGTACTCAAAGTCAACCCGCGCTATAACCAAAGCATCGCTTTTAACAATAATTTCATATTTGCTGGTGCAGTTTTGTTTAACTGCATCAACCCTCATTTGTTCAACCAGGTTTGCTTTATGCTGCACAATTACAGCCTCGGCCCTCGGAATTTTTACACATGCATCATCGCTTAATATTTTTTTCAACTTCTTCGAGTCCGAGTTCATATAACTGGTAATGTAATCACCAATAACGGCCTCGTAGTTTGATACTACCGGCGGGACTTTTGCATAACTGCTGTTTGTTGTGATTGCTAATGCAACGATTATACAGATCACTAATAATTTACTTTTCATAGCATTGGTTTTTTTAATCAAATATCAATGCGGTATGACAAAGCAAATGTGTAAATCCCACCTAATATAGGCACATAACAAAAATTAAAAATGTGCGAAAATCACCAATCGGCAAACAATCGGTAACATTTAAAATTGAAAACCATCTTATATACTTAAACCAAAACGCTATGAAAATTTTAACTTTAATAATTATTATCGCCGGAGCATCATATGTATACTATGAGCAGCCCGAAACGCCGCTAAAAAAAGCCGGAACCTGTAAAAACATCAGCAGAAAAACTACCTGCGTTAACAAGGAATTTGCCGATCAAAAAGATAATTAAAAATTACTTCCCCTCCATTAAGTCCCTAAACAAAAACGGCCCCGAATGTTCGGGGCCGTTTTTGTTTTATAGTGTTTTTACTTATTGGTGTAAAATACTAATTGTGGTGGCGCGAAATAAATCTCCGGAAGTTTGATCGCCGGGTCTGAAGCCGATGTTGGCCTGGCACTTGCTTTAAGTGTGAAACGGATTAGTTCTGCACCTTTACGTACAAAACTTAAAAGGGGAGAGGCCAAATGGCCTCTCCCCTTTTTTTCTACACTGTAAATAAGCGCCTTATCTCAATTCCACCTGGAAAGCCATTACCGTCCAGTCGGGCAGGTTTGCCGGTTTGGTAATTATCAGCGCGTCATCCTCTTGTTTCCATTTTAGTTTTTGCTTGCTGCCCAATAAAGATACGCCTACTATTTTCTTATCATTAACCGCTGATGTTTTGCCTAATGATTTGATCTGGACGTCGCCTTCAGGCATTTGCATACAAAATGCATAAAGATTATTGCCTTTGGTAGTAAAGCGGATATCCCCTGGTTGGTAAGAACGGGTATCGGCAAGGCCCGAGAACTGACCTTTCTTTTGATTTTCTTTTATGGTTGATGGGCCCTCGCCATAAATTTTCCAGGGGCGGGTACCATAAATACCTTTGCCGTTTGAAGGCATCCAGGCAGCAATGTCTTCCACTATTTTTAGCACATCAGGCTCAAGGTCGCCCTCAGGGGTTTGCACTACGTTAATTAACAGGTTACCGTTTTTACTTACAATATCAACCAGCATTTGTATAACTTCTGTACCGGTTTTGTATTTCTGGCCGGTTTGGTAGTACCAATCGCCTATAGAAGTATCGGTTTGCCATGGGTAAGGGTTGATATCTCCCTGTACGCCGCGTTCCAGGTCCTGCACCCATTTACCGTCAGACCCTTGTTTGCAATTATAGATAGCAGTGGGGCTACCATTATGGAAGGCGTAGTTTCCATTATAAAAATTAGCCAGCATACTGCGCCCCACGTCCCCAAAAGGCAACCCGCTGTCAGAGTAAAGCAGATCCGGATGATAGGTATCTACCAGTTCTTTTATATTAGCATACCACTCTTTCATATAATCGGTATTGGTGGTTAGCCAGGCTTTATCTTCTGGTGCTGCTTTGGTATGGTACAGGTCGGCATATTGCGGATCGGCACCATCATAAGGTACACCTGCAAGTTCGCCGGTTTTATCTGCCCTGTGCGACGCCTGGAACCAGGTATAGCTGGCGCCCAAATGTTCTGAAACACCAAATTTAAGCCCCTCTTTTTGCGCCGCTTTTTGCCAGGTACCCACAACATCTTTATGCGGCCCCATATTAAATGCATTCCATTTATGAAGCTGCGATTTCCACAAAAAGAAATTATCATGATGGCTACCCATACTTACAAAATATTTGGCACCGGCTTTTTTGTATAGTGCCATCAGCTTTTCGGGGTCCCATTTCTCGGCCTTCCATAAGGGGATAATATCCTTATACCCAAATTTTGATGGAGGCCCGTAATGTGCCACATGGTATTTATTTTGACGGCTGCCTTGCTCATACATGCCCCTTGCATACCAGTCGCCCTGGCGTGGCACAGCCTGCGGGCCCCAATGCGCCCAGATACCAAACTTAGCATCCCTGAACCAGTCGGGATACTTATATTCTTTTAACGACTCGTCGGTTGGCTTATATGGCCCGGGGTTTATGGGCAACTGCTGGGCTTTAGTTAAAAGTGTAACCACTGTTAGCACACCCATTAAAAGGTATCTCAGGTTTGTCTTCATAATTAATAATTGGCTTGAACTAATATAGGCGAATTTATCCGTACCAGTACTTATAAATATTACATTATTAACGGTATAGATAGTTATATAGGCTTTATAAGATATTACTGATTACCTTTGGCAGTTATTAGCTGAAGATATAATGACAACAAATCTGCCCAAAACAACTCCCGAAAAAGAAAACATGCACCCGCGCAACGTACACCGGCAGGGGTATGATTTTAAACAGCTTATTAAAGCCAACCCTGCTTTAAGGAAATTTTTGGCTTTAAATAAGTTTGAGGTGGAGTCGATTGATTTTAGTAACCCTGAAGCGATTAAGGCGTTAAATAAAGCCCTACTTAAGCAATTCTATGGTGTTGATGGCTGGGATATCCCCGAAGGATATCTTTGCCCGCCTATACCCGGCCGTGCAGATTATATACATTACGTAGCCGATCTGTTGGCAGATACAAACGAGAACGCTGTTCCCAAAGGAAACAAAGTGCGCGTGCTTGATATTGGTACCGGGGCAAACCTCGTTTATCCGCTAATTGGTTCCAGTTTTTACGGCTGGCAGTTTGCAGGTACTGATATTGACCCAACCGCTATTCGCTCTGCAAAAGAGATTATAGCGTTAAACAAAGGCTTGGAACAGAAGATCGAGATCCGTTTACAGCCGGGTTATGACATATTTGCAAACGTTATTAAACCCGATGAGCGTTTCGATCTCACCATTTGCAACCCGCCTTTCCATGCATCATTCAGAGAAGCGGCAGACGCCACGTCAACCAAATGGAAAAAGCTGGGGGTGATGAAAAAGCCTACCTTTTTAAACTTCGGCGGTCAAAAAAATGAGCTTTGGACCAAAGGCGGCGAGGCAGGCTTTATCCGTAAGATGATCGAAGAAAGTGTGAAGTACGGAAAACAGGTATTATGGTTTACTACCCTGGTATCAAAAAAAGAAACACTGCCTACTGTTTACAGCACGCTAAAGTTTGTTAAAGCTGTTGATATAAAAACCATCACCATGGCGCACGGCCAAAAAACAAGCCGCTTCATAGCCTGGACATTTTTAACCCCCGAAGAGCAGGCTGTCTGGAGAAAATAGCTTAAGCTTTATTGTTCCTTTTGTTCTACATAATTAATTATGTATTATTGTGAGTAGCTGTAATATGGACGTAGAAAATTTAAGTAAAGACCTGGAGCGTGTATCTACCGAAACAATGGCCGACATTGTGGAGCTGCGTTTAAGAGAGTTTTTTAAAAAGAAATCTTTTAAGCCGGGCGACGCTCTGCCTAAAGAAATGGAGCTGGTTGCCGCCCTTGGTGTTAGCCGCAACGTGGTGCGCGAAGCCCTGAGCCGCTTACGTATGCTGGGTATGATAGAAACCCGCAAGAAACGCGGAATGATACTGGCCCGCCCAGATGTATTGGGCACTTTTGAACGTGTGCTTGACCCGCTTATTATTGACGACCATATATTACAGGACCTTTTTGAGTTGCGCCTGGCATTAGAAATGGGCCTGGCCGATCTGCTGTTCCTTCGTAAAACCGATAAAGATATTGCCGAACTGGAAAAGATCGCCCTTGACGAAAAGCATGACGGCGAGCAACGCTTTAGAGTAAAAAGTGAGATAGCCTTTCATGGCAAATTGTACGAAATAACCGGGAACAATACCCTTAAGCGTTTCCAAACAATGCTGATGCCGGTGTTTGGTTATGTTACCACATTAGAAAGGGCCCGTACTTACCAATCGGGTAAAATAACGCACCTGGACCTGGTAAACATTCTTAAAAATGGCACCAAAGAAGATTTTAAGGCCGGTATGTATGAGCATTTAAAACCTCATTTTGATGGCCTTCCTAAAAAGAAATAGCATTCCAATTATTTCATAAGTACTTGTTTCGCAAAATAGTATCAAGATTCTAAAATTATTATGTAGTACATAATAATTTAATCTTTATATTTGTGATAACCGATAAGCCCGCCAATGGCTTAAACTTATGAGAGAGAAACTAACTGCCATCAATTTAAAAGGTAACTGGGCAACGCTGTTGCTTCCGGTAAATACCGACGATACATTTAATTATGAACTGTTAGCATCCGAGATAGACATGCTGATAGCCGCCGGGGTTGATGGTATATATTCCAATGGGACAGCCGGCGAGTTTTACAACCAAACAGAAGAGGAATACGAGATCGTCAACCAAATATTGGCTGATAAATGTAAAGCCGCGGGCATGCGTTTCCAGATCGGCGCCAGCCACCCATTGCCAATAATGAGCATTCAGCGGCTAAAAAAAGCGGTGGCGCTTAAGCCTGATGCTATACAGGTTATCCTGCCCGATTGGGTACCTGTGACGCTGCCAGAGATGGTGGATTATCTTAAAAAGGTGGCTGAGGTAGCAGGTAATATTCCGTTAGTACTTTACAATCCGCCGCACGCCAAGTACGTATTACAGCCTGCTGATTATGAGTTGCTCAAAGACATTCCGCAATTAATAGGCGTTAAATTATTAAGCCGTGATGAAGAATGGGTAACTGCCATGAAAAAGCATGCGTCGCATCTGTCTGTATTTGTACCGGGCCATTTTTTGGCAACCGGTGTTAAAAACGGGATAGGATCAGGCGCTTATTCAAACGTGGCATGTATTAACCCTAAAGCCGCGCAAAGCTGGTGGGCCTTAATGCAAACAGATATTGATCAGGCTTTAAAAATACAGGATGATATTTTAGCATTTTTTAAACAATGCGTAATGCCCTTAGCGCAGCAAGGTTACAGCAACCCTGCATTAGATAAGTTTTTGGCGGCCGTTGGCGGCCATTATAATGTAGGCACCCGACTAAGATGGCCCTATAAATGGATCCCTGAAGAACAGGTAACCAAAGCACGCGAACAAGCACGCCAAATGATGCCTTACTTTTTTGATAAAACAAAATGAAGACCAACATATTATTAACGGCTTTTTTATTTATGGCAATAACTGTGTCGGCACAAAAACCAGGCTTTAAATGGGGGCAATTAGCTTCGATCCCGGATGAGCACGGCTTTGCCGGCTCATTCGCCGGTATATCAAATGGTGCATTAATAGTAGCCGGCGGCGCAAACTTCCCCGATGGTGGGGCACCGTGGACAGGCTCTAAAAAAGCCTGGACAGATAAAATATTTGTGCTGAAAAAACCAACCGGCAAATGGAAACTGGCTGCAACACTACCACAACCACTTGGGTATGGCGTATCCATAAGCTATCATAACAAATTGATATGCGTAGGCGGGAGTAATACAGGTGGCCATGTGGCTACCGTATTTGCAATGAATTATATAAATGGCAAAATTGAAATAGAAAACTGGCCCGAGCTGCCTGAAGCATTGGCTAATTCGTGCGGCGCCGTGGTTGGGCATACTTTATATATTGCAGGTGGCTTATTATCGCCCGATGCTAAAAACACGGCATCCGTATTTTGGTCGCTTGATTTGGATAAACCAAAATCAGGGTGGAAAAATTTAGCTACCTGGCCGGGGTCACCACGCATGCTAAGTGTCGCCGGTTCATTAAACGGCACATTCTATTTATTTAGCGGTACGGATTTGGAAGATAAAGCCGGCGTGGCACACCGTCATTATTTAACAGATGCTTACGCCCATACACCGGGCACCGGCTGGAAAAAACTGGCCGATCTGCCACGCGCTGTAGTTGCCGCAGCCGGACCGGCATCGCCATATCATAAAAATCAATTATTAATATTTGGCGGCGATGATGGTGCATTGGCAGATAACGCGGCCGCGCTTAAAGAAAAGCATCCTGGTTTTTCAGGCGATATCTTAAGCTATAACACCACAGCTAATAAATGGACAAGTGCCGGCAGAATCAAAACCAATAAGTTAAGCGATGCTGCCGAAAATCCTAACAAAAGCCTTTGGGCACCGGTAACCACTACTTCAGTATTATGGCACGGCGCATTGGTAATCCCGGGTGGCGAAGTAAGGCCGGCCGTGCGCACAGCAAGAGTATTAACAGTACATATACCATCAGCAATAAAATAAATGGATACAGCAAATAAAAAACCGGCGGGCTGGTTTTACCCGTGGGTGATAGTAGGGATATTATGGTTGGTGGCATTCTTAAATTATTTCGATCGCAACCTGATCGCCTCCATGCGCGACCCGATAGCTGCCGAATTTAAGCTGACCGACGCGCAGTTTGGTTTATTAACAACCGTTTTTTTATTATCCTACGGCATACTAAGCCCGTTGGGTGGTTACCTGGCAGATAAGTATGGCCGTAAACGCATTATTATATTCAGCGTTTGTGTCTGGTCGGCGGTAACGCTGTGGACCGGCTTTGTAACCTCGTTTCCTGAAATGCTGGCAGCAAGGGTGGTAATGGGTATTAGCGAGGCTTGTTATATCCCCGCGGGTTTAGCCATGATAGCTGACTATCATAAGGGTAAAACACGATCGTTAGCAACAGGCTTGCATATGAGCGGTCTATATGCAGGCCAGGCATTGGGTGGCGTTGGAGGTTATATGTCCGAAGTATGGGGTTGGCGTTATGGCTTTCAAATGATTGGTGTAATTGGCGTCGTGTATGGTATTATATTGATCTATTTTTTGCGCGATAATAAGAACAAGCGCGGCGATGAAACAGTATCAGCCAATCCGGAAGTAGTTGCCGAAAAAAGACTGGGCCTGTTCCCAACTATAAAAATGCTGTTGGCAGAAAAATCGTTCCTGGTACTATTGTTTTACTTCTGCATGCTGGGTATTGTTAACTGGATGATATATGGCTGGCTTCCTACCTTTTTAAAGGAACATTTTACTTTAGGCTTAGGCAAAGCCGGGTTATCAGCCACAGGATACGTGCAAATAGGTTCGTTTGCGGGTGTGGTTTTAGGAGGATTGATAGCGGACCGCTGGTACCGAACTAACAAACGCAGCAGGTTATACATGATCGTTATCGGCTTTACACTTGGCGGGCCGTTCCTGTTCCTGATGGCATCAACTCAGGTTTTTGCTATCGCGATAGGAGCTATGATAGTTTATGGGCTGGCGCGGGGTATTAATGACAGTAACCTGATGCCGATACTCTGCCAGGTAATTGACGGCAAATACATCGCAACCGGTTACGGCTTTTTAAACTTCCTGAGTACCATCATCGGCGGCATAATGGTATACGTAGGCGGCCGAATGATGGACGCGCATATCAGCCTTGCTATAATTTACCAGGTATCAGCCGTATTTATGGTGATAGCAGCGTGGTCATTACTAAGAGTAAAGATCAGTAAAACTTAAGCTTTATTGATAAAGGTGGTTTTGCAATAACCAATTATAGCAGCGGTCCATCCATTTATCTTTAGTAGTAGCGTTGTTCATGCCGAAGCCGTGGCCGCCCTCCTGGTAAATATGAATCTCGGCCTTAACGCCATGCTTTTGTAGTGCCATAAAATAGTTTATACTATTGGCAACCGGCACAACTTTATCATTAGCCGCCTGTACTAAAAATGCCGGCGGGGTATCAGTGTTTACCTGTAGCTCGTTAGAATATTCTCGTGTTTTTTCTGGGGTAGCGTTTTCACCTATGAGCGCTTTTTTAGAGCCTTTATGTAATATACTATCCTGGAAAGTTATAACCGGGTATATCAATAACGAAAAATCCGGCCGCAGGTTAATGTTGTTCGGGTTATCAATAACTGCCTTTTGGTAATGGGTTGACAACGTTGATGCCAAATGCCCCCCTGCCGAAAATCCCATAATACCTACTTTGGTTGCATCTATATGCCATTCAGCCGCACGCTCACGCACAATCTGGATGGCGCGTTGCGCATCCTGCAACGGGCCAATTTCCCGGTTAACCATAATTACATCACTTGGCAACCTGTATTTTAAAACAAAGGCAGCTATACCATGTGCTGCAAAATCGCGGGCAACGTGCGCGCCTTCATCGTTTACTACTAAATAAGAGTAGCCGCCGCCCGGGCAAATTATCACGGCTGTTCCGTTGGCTTTGGCAGGCTCTGGTAAAAACGCGGTAAGGGTTGGGTCTACAACTTTGCTAACCTTTCCTCTTTTTGATGTAGTGTCATTCACCTCCACTACATTATTTCTTTTAGAGTTGGGTACAGTTTTATATAAATGAATAACTGTTTGTGCTTTTAATAATGACGCTGATAATAGGATCAGCATTACAAAAGATATTTTTTTCATAACAGGAACTAATTGGTACATCAAATATAAAAATAAATTCGTTATTATGTAGAACATAATGATATATTTGAACTGAAATTTCTTCATAACCTGGATTATACAAGAAAATGAAAACACGTTTAGCCAACCCGGTGCATTTTGTTATGGGCTTGTTTTTAACAACCACCCTTACATTAGCCGCATCCACTTATGCAAATGCGCAAAAAGCCCCAGCTCCGGCAGCGCCCGAATATTCGGTCCAAAAGATATTTACCGGTGGCGAGGATGGCTATCATTCTTACAGGATCCCGTCATTGGTAAGATCGGCCGGTCATGGTTATTTGCTGGCTATTTGCGAGGGCAGGAAGAACAGTAATAAAGATTACGCAAATATTGATATCGTATGCAAACGCTCATTAGATAATGGCGCTACCTGGGGCAAGCTGCAAGTAATTGCCGATCCCGGCAATTATACCATGGGCAACCCTACTACAGTTGTCGACCAGCAGAACGGTAAAATATTTGTGTTTATGGTGAAGAACGATTCCACCCACTATAATAAAGCTGATAATACATTTAAAGATTTCGCCGTAGGCGAACGTACAATTTACTATTGTTCAAGTACTGATGAAGGCGCTACCTGGTCGGCACCGGTAAATGTTACCGCTACTACCCAACCTGCGGAACGGACAAAAGATTGGATTGGCCCGGGCGTAGGCATCCAAAAAATACATGGGCCAAATGCGGGCTATTTAATTGTGCCCGCCTACGGACGCAATATTTATAGCTCAGATCATGGTGTTACCTGGAAAGATGCTGTGTACGACCAGGGTACAAAAAAATCAACAGAAGCAACTATTATAGAAAAACTAAACGGCGATATGGTAAGGAATGATCGTCCTGTAACAACTTTACCGCGTTACCGCCAGGTAGCTACCGGCTCGTTAGAAGGTGGTTTTAACAACTGGGCATCGGATACAAACCTGCCCGATCCTGCAAGCCAGGGCTCGGTATGGCGCTATAATGATCCGGAACCTAATAGAATATTATTTTTGAACTCGGCCAGCCAAAAAACAAGGACCGCCATGATGATCCGGATCAGCTATGATGAGGGAAATAGCTACCCGGTAGGGCGTGATATACCTGTTTTTGGCTCGGAGCCGGGTAAACTGGGTGGTTACTCAAGCCTTACCAAAACTGCCGACAGGCATATAGGTGCTTTGATAGAATATAATGAGGACGTTAAGAATAATACAACCAGCCAGCGCTCTATTGTATTCAGCAAATTCGATTTACCGTGGATACTAAACGGTGCTGCCGAGAATCCTACAAAGACAGCTAAAAACGTAGCGGCTGTTGCCCCACCTGCGCCGGTTACAGCAACAACAACCGAGGCTTTAAACTACATTTATAAACCCGGCGATAACGGTTATATGTGTTTCCGTATCCCGTCAATGATCACCGCAAAAAGCGGTATGCTATTGGCTTTTGCCGAAGGCAGAAAAAAAGATTGCCTGGATGCCGGCGATATCGACCTTGTACTGCGCCGATCTGCTGACGGCGGTAAAACCTGGGGACCATTGCAAGTTGTCTGGAACGACTCGACCAATACCTGCGGCAATCCCGTACCCATACAGGATGTAACTACCGGTAAGATCTGGCTGATAAGCACCTGGAACTTTGGCACTGATCATGAAAAGGATATTAAAGCCCAAAGCAGTAAATATGGCCGTAATGTGTACGTGCTTTCATCGGCTGATGAAGGTAAAACCTGGTCGACCGCCAGGGAGATCACCAATGATGTAAAACTTCCCGGCTGGACCTGGTATGCCACCGGCCCGTGCCATGGCGTGCAAATATCAACCGGAAAATACAAGGGTCGCTTAGCTGTGCCGGTAAATCACATTGAGTTTGCTACAGGTAAAAACTTTGTGCATACTATTTATTCTGACGATCATGGCAAAACCTGGAAGCTTGGCGAGAACACTCCGCAGGCCGGAACAAACGAGGTTACCATGGCCGAAATAGGAAATGGCAACCTGATGATGAATATCCGCAATGCCGATCGTGCCAACAAAACCCGCCTGGTAACAACCAGTACCAATGGTGGCCAAACTTGGGGCGACGTAACAACCGATACCACACTCATCGAGCCGGTATGTCAGGGCAGCTTGCTTAACTACCGGCTATCGAAAAAGAAGTCAGTATTATTCTTTATTAACCCGGCCAATAAGCTAACCCGTGCTAATGTAACTATCCGCGCCAGTTTTGATGATGGTAAAACCTGGCCAATCAGCCAGGTGGTTTTCCCGGGGCCATCTGCGTATAGCGACATAGCAGTATACAATAATAAAGAAGTGGCTTGCTTATATGAAGCTGGTATAACCAAACCATATGAAGGCATTGCCTTTAAAACCATCAGTTTAACAGAATTGACCAAACAATAAATAAGAAGATGAAACAGGAAGGGTTATTTAACTACCGGAAGCTGACAGATGAAGAATTAGCATCTTTTAAAGAACAAGGCTTCTTGATTATTAAGGGGATTTTAAAGCCGGAAGGCGTTGCCCAAATGCAGCAGGAATGTATGACGGCATGGGACAAGGAGAAGGAAGGCTTCGATCCTACCAAAAGCTGGCTGCAAAACTCGCTATTGGTAAACATTCACCATAAAGCGCCAGCCGTTAGGGATTATTATTTCGACGGCCCGCTGGTTGATGTGGCAACACAACTGATAGGCCCAAATGTAAAAGGAGCAACATCACAACTTACTTTTAAAATGAAAGGCAACACCAAGCCATTCGGCTGGCACCAGGATAACGGCTATGGCGAATTAGAGCCCTACAACGCGTTAACAACGCTGACCGCATTGGATGATACCGACCGTGGAAACGGCTGCTTATGGCTCATCCCGGGCAGTCACAAGCAGGGACAAATAAGGGTGCAGCAGAGCGAGGAGCAGAAAAAAACACAGTCGGAAATTGTGGTAGCCGCTGACGATAGTTTGGCTGTACCAATGGAAATGAAAGCCGGCGACTCGCTGATATTTAATTGCTGGATGCTTCATAAATCAGACGGTAATTATTCGACCGACCGTGACAGACGCATCCTGTTTTTACGCTATGCGGATGCCGATGCTGTCGAGGTTTACAACAACCGCAAACCGCGTTTAGGTAAATTAGTACATGGCGATACTAAATTTGAAGAAGTAAAAGCTTTTGAAGCAGATATATAATATTACGATACTAACATGAAGATAAAAGGAATAGTTGCAGCAACGTTTTCGGCTTATAAACCGGATGGATCATTAAACTTAGAACTCATACCGTCGCTGGTTGATAAATTAATAGCCGACGGGCTTACCGGCGTATACATTTGCGGCACAAATGGCGAGGGCCCAAACCTTACCATTGAAGAGCGCATGGCGGTAGCCGAAGCCTATGTAAAGGCAGCAGCTAAACGCTTTTTAGTGCTGGTGCATGTGGGGCACACCTCTATACAGGAAAGTAAAAAACTGGCGGCACATGCTTCAAAGATCGGTGCCGACGCCATATCATCAGTAGCGGCATTTTATTTCAAGCCAACATCGGTACAAAACCTGGTTGATTGCATGGCCGATATCGCTTCGGGTGCGCCAAACCTGCCATTTTACTATTATCACATGCCGACGCTAACCGGTGTAGGTATGGATATGGTTGACTTTTTAAAATTAGGTGAAGAAAAGATCCCTAACCTTGCTGGTATAAAATATACGGCTTCAACCCTGCACGAATTACAGGCTTGCCTGAACTATAAAAACGGCAAGTTTGATGTGCTGTCCGGCTATGACGAAATGTTGTTACCTGCATTAGCTGTAGGCGCGCAGGGAGCCATTGGCAGTACCTATACTTTTGCCGCGCCGGTTTATTTAAAAATTATTGAGTTATTCCGTGCCGGTAAGCTGGATGAAGCCCGCGATTTACAGGCAAAGGTGGTTGATTTTATCCGCTGTATTATCAAGCATCCGTCGATAGCGGCACAACGTGCTATTGTTAAAATGTTAGGATCGGACCTGCATAGCCCGAGGTTGCCTTTGGTAACACTATCAGATGCGGGTTATAACGATTTAAAAGCTGATCTGGAATCGGTTGGATTTTTTGATCTGCTAAAAGAACATGCATTAACCAAATAGATACCATATAATGCTCGAAAATAACCGGATAATTGGCAATAATGGATTTAAATACCGGGTTAATACCAATTGGGGGATTCCCCCTACAGGTACTTACCCGGTTAACGATTGCCATGAAATGGTGATGGCTAAAAACGGCCTGCTTTACCTGCTTACCAACGAGACGCAAAATAATATTTTGGTTTATAACAAAGATGGTACGGTGGTCAATAGCTGGGGTACAACCTATCCCGGCGCGCATGGCCTTACGCTGAGTAACGAAGGCGGCGAGGAGTTTTTATATATCACCGATACCGAACGCCATCAGGTTATTAAAACTACGCTTTCGGGCAGGGAGCTGATGGTACTGGATTTCCCTAAAGAGATCCTATTGTACACATCGGCAGATGAATATAAACCTACCGAAACAGCCATTGCGCCTAACGGTGATATTTATGTAACCGATGGCTACGGGCACCAGTTTGTGATCCAGTATGATAGCAAAGGCAAGTATATCCGCCATTGGGGTGGTAGGGGCGATGGCCCTTACCAGTTTGATTGCGTGCATGGCGTAGCTATCGACTATCGCAAAGCAAAACCTACTTTACTGCTGACATCAAGAAATCATAATGCCTTAAAAAGGTTTACGATGGACGGCCAGTACCTTGACGTTATTAACCTGCCCGGCTCCTTTATTTGCCGGCCGGTAATTAGCGGTAATAATATATATGGGGCAGTTTTCCGGTCGGAACGGAATGATAATTCTGGCTCGGGTTATATTACTATTATTGATGAGAACGATCGTGTAGTTTCAACTCCCGGCGGTACCGAACCTGTTTATGCAGATAATATATTACAGCCACAAAAAAAGGCGGATGATACTTTCATCCACCCTCATGATGTTTGTGTTGATAGGGATGAGAACCTGTACATCCCACAATGGAAATCTAATAAAACGTATCCCTTATTACTCGAACGCGTTTAAGCCTGAATAATATTTTAGGTTGATCAGGTCGCCCGGGATACTTGGTTTGGTATTCCAGGCATAATGCATAGCCAGCGCTGTGCCTAACGCCGTAGCCTGCGCCATTGATGCGGCATAAACTTCAACATCAGGGTAAGCCTTTGCCAGCAAGTTCATAAACACCGCGTTCTTACTAAATCCGCCATCAACAAAGATCCTTTTTACAGGGCTGTTATTTAATACCAGGTCAGTGGCTTCTTTTTGCTTCGCGACAAGGTTATTCATCAGCTCAAAATAAGCGGTTATGTCATCGCCCTCCAAATCGGTATCATAGGAGATATTACGGTATTTAATTACGTCCTCACCGTATTTTTCAGCAATGGCTTTAATCCCCACATCATACTCATGCCCGCTAAAAAGGCGCGATGCCCTAACAGGTTTGCCTTTGTACTGGATATAATTTAAACAGTCTTTTTCTAATTCCGCCGCAGTTAAGGGCGATTGATTAAAGGGATTTAAACTGATGGACCAGGTACCGGTAGACAGCAATACAAAAGGCATGTTAAAACTTGCCAGATAAGGTATCAGCGCTGCCGAGCTATCGTGCAGGCCCATGCCTACCTGGTAATGCTCTGTTTCAATAGCCGGTTCAACTACGCCGTTTGATGGTGCTATTGGTGCAAGGATATTTGTAAGGCCTTCCTGTTTAACCCAGTTGTGGTAATCATTCTTTTCAAAGTCCCAAAGGGCGGTATGGCAGCCAATGCTGGTGCAGTCTGAAAAAGCTCGGCCGCTTACTAAATAGCTCAAATACTGAGGCAGGTGCAGCGCGTATTTTATCCGCTTAAATAATTCGGGCTGCTCATATTTAATGCGATAAAGCTGCAGGCCGGAGTTTAAACTCTCCAATGCCGGCGAGGCGGTTTCAAAAGCTATTTTAGCCTCATCGCCATAGGTATTATAAAACTGTTTTTTAAGCTTCTCAGGATAAGGCTTCAGGTAATTATATAAAGGTGCAATAGCTTCGCCATCCTTGTCCAAATAAACAAAGCTGGCGCCATAGGCCGAAAAGTTAACCGCTTCTAACCTGAACTCTTTTAACCGCTTTACTTCATTAAGCGAATCCAATACGGACTTTTTCAGCGCGTCTAAATTCTCGCAGGCGAAGCCGTCCTCGTCAACAATCTCATTAAACCTGGCCGATCGTTCAAAAACAATATTATAACTCTCATCAAAAAGAAATAGCTTTTTATTGGTTTTGCCCACATCAAAAACCGCGATAACTGGTATAGGGTTCATGCTATAAGCCGGTTGCCTGAGTTTTCTCGCCGCGTTGTTTAATCAGGTTAGCACGCACCGCTCCTTCGCGATATAGCGCGATAGGGCTCAAAGCACCGCCCGCGCGTAAACGAGCCTCGGCCAATAACGGGCGCACATCTGTACGGTACGCGGTCTGTAAGATTTCCTGCGCTTTAGCTACGTCGTTATCATTCTGCGCGTCAACCAATGCTTTGGTATCAACCAACAAGGCCTGTGCATAAGCAATTTTAATAGCCTCTACCGATTGGATCAAATCCTCGATAGGGTCCTTGACGTTATGCGACGCGTCTATCATCCAGCCAATACCGGTAGCATGATTTAGTCCACGGGCATCCATCCCTTCCACCAGTTCATTAAATATCAGGAACAGTTGATATGGGTTAATGCTGCCTACGGTAAGGTCGTCATCGCCATATTTTGAATCGTTAAAATGGAAACCGGCCAGTTTTTGCTCCATTAGCAATAAAGAAACTATCTGCTCAATATTGGTATTCGGCAGGTGGTGACCAAGGTCGACCAGCGTCAACGCTTTTTTACCCAATTTAGAAGCCAATAAATGCGATTGTCCCCAATCGCCAATAGTGGTCGAATAGAAGTTTGGCTCGAATGGTTTGTACTCAATCCAAACTTTCCAATCGTCAGGCAGGGCAGCATAAATTTGCTGCAAGCTATCTAATGTGTTTTGGAACGCCTTACGGAAGTTCAATTGCCCTGGGAAGTTTGATCCGTCAGACAACCAAACCGATAACGCATTAGAACCCAGCTCAACACCGTATTTTATTACTTCGATATTGTGAGCGATGGCCTGATCGCGCACCGCTTTATCCGTATGGTGCAACGAACCAAATTTATAGCTCAGCTTGGCATCTTTCTGATCCTGGAAAGTGTTAGAGTTTACCGCGTCAAAATGCAAACCGTATTGCGCCGCATGGGCTTTTATAGCCGTTGCATTTTCAGGGATATCCCACGGGATATGCAGCGAGATAGAATTACTTGAACGGTTTAACGCGTGGATCATCCCCACATCACTGATCTTCTCCTCCAGATTGCGCGGCTCGCCACCGCCCGAGAAACGGCCAAAACGTGTGCCGCCCGTACCCAAAGCCCAGCTTGGTATAGCGATATTAAATGCCTGCAGCTTTTGCAGTACATCGTCCAGTTTAGCTACATCCTCGGCAACGAAATTAAATTTGCGCTGATGGTCTTTTATATGCTGATGATTAAACTCATCAATTTTTTGCTGTTCCATAGTATATTATCTTACAAATGCAGCGGCAACACCGCCATCAACATTTAAAACATTCCCGGTTGATTTGCCTAACAAGCCTCCTGCAAAAGCGAAGCAGGCATTAGCAATATCTACCGGCAGGATAACTTCATTTAATAAGGTGCGTTTAGCGTAATAGGCAGGCAGTTCGGCAACGGTTATGCCATAAGCTTTAGCACGGCCTTCGGCCCAGCCACCGGCCCAGATATTACTGTCGCTAATTACCGCATCAGGGTTAACCACGTTAACACGGATCTTATCGGCACCCAACTCTGCAGCATTTAACCTGCTTAAATGTAGCTGCGCAGCTTTGGCACTGCCATAACCGGCGTTGTTGGGGCCGCTTACCAACGCGTTTTTGCTGACGATATTGATAATGTCGCCGCCAATATCCTGTTTCTTCATCACGTTAGAAGCTGCCTGCGTTACCAGGAACTGGCCCTTCACTAATACGTCATATAGCAGGTCCCAGTCCTTCTCGGTATGGTCTGCAATAGTTTTTGAGATAGACAGCCCGGCGTTATTAACGATCAGGTCCACACCACCGAAAGCTAAAATAGCTTCAGCTACTGCGCTGTCAATCTGATCTGCTTTGGTAACATCCAATATCGCTGTGGTATAAGCGTCTTTACCAAATAGCTTTTTAAACTCTTCGCCGGCACTTTCCAGGCGTTCGGCATTCATATCGTTCAACACAACACATGCGCCTTCTTCGGCAAATTTTTTGGCGATAGCTTTGCCAATACCACCTGCGCTACCTGTAACTAATGCCACACGGCCCGATAATGCTTTTGGCTTAGGCATACGTTGCAGTTTAGCTTCCTCTAACAACCAGTACTCAATATTAAACGCTTCCTGGCGAGGTAACGAGGTATAATCAGAAATCGCTTCGGCGCCTTTCATTACGTTGATGGCGTTGGTATAAAACTCGGCGGCAACGCGGGCGGTTTGTTTGTCCTTAGCAAAAGTGAACATACCCGCGCCCGGGTACAAAATAACTACCGGGTTAGCATCGCGGATAGCCGGGCTGTTCGGGTGCTTACAGGTTTCATAGTATTCAGTATACATGGCACGGTAAGCGTCAAACGCGGGAGCAAGGCGGGCCTTAAGCGCTTCAACATCGGTTAGATCCTCATCCTTACCTAACTCCAATACCAGCGGACTGATCTTTGTCCTTAAAAAGTGATCCGGACAGCTGGTACCCAATGGTGCCAATCTATCCAGATCATTTGAGTTAATAAACTCCAACACACGGGCATCATCTGTAAAATGCCCGATCATATTTTGCTTTGACGAACAGAAACCACGCAGTATCGGCGCTAACGCGATAGCCTGCTTTTTTCGGCCGGCTTCGTTTAAACTATCCAGTTTTTTACCCCCGAAGATGGGACCTTTCTTGCCATAGTTTTGCTCCAAATATTCAGCGCATTGCTCAATTACCTCAAGGGTGTTGATATAACTTTCGTAAGCGGTATCGCCCCAGGTAAATAGCCCGTGCGAGCCTAACATGATACCACGGATACCCGGATTAGCATCTAAACAAGCTTTTAATAGCAAGCCAAGCTCGAAACCCGGTTTTTGCCATTCAACCCAGCCAATTTTGCCTTTAAACAGGTCGGCAGTTATTTGCTTACCATCTTTTGCTGCCGCGATGGCAATAGCCGCGTCAGGGTGCAGGTGATCAATATGTTTAAATGGTAAAAATCCGTGTAACGGCGTATCAATTGATGGTGCTTTTGATGCCAGGTCGTAAATGGTGTGGTTAAACAACTCTACCATTTCGTCCTCATGCTCCAAACCGCGATATACATTTTTAAGGCTACGCAGTTTATCTACATACAATGCAGCAAGGCCACTTTTCTTTAACGTACCGATATCACCGCCTGATCCTTTGATCCACATTACCTCAACCTCCTGGCCGGTCAATGGATCTTTAGCCATAGCTTTGCAGGATGTGTTGCCGCCGCCGTAGTTGGTCAGGCGCAGGTCGGCGCCCAAAAGGTTCGACCGGTATATTAAAAGGGCCACTTCATCACCCGCAAGCTTTGCAGCCTCCGCATCGTCCCATAAATAGCTTACGTGCTTAAAATTTGTTTCTTTGATAGACATTGTACTGTTTGTTGTTGATCGTATTATTATTTCCAGTTAATTAGGCGGCTCCTATGGAGCCTATTCCTTTTTTGTTTTTTTCTATAAACAGGCAACTCCGCTGGAGTCTCTTACATTTTGATCAACTATATTGCTCCCATAGGAGCTCCCTGTTTATAGAAAATGTAAAAAGAATCTTCCCGGCTCCATAGGAGCGCCCTGATTTAGATATTTATTTAATGTGTTTGCTCTATTTGCGCTGTTTTAGCGGCTTCTTTATCTTTTAAATTATTGCCATAGCCCACCAAAACAACCGATAGGATAATGGTTACTATACCCACAACTAAGGTGGTAAATGCTTTTTTGCTTACGGCCGTCCATTCTTTCAATATCAATCCCCACATGTTGGCCACCAGGATGATAAATGCCATGTGCAGGATCCATGAGCTTGCGCCATTACCCAACTTGCTTTCGCCCATGCCGTAGAAGAAGAACTGCAGGAACCAGGTTGTGCCGGCTAACGCCGAGAATATATAGTTTTTTAACAGCGGGGTTTTGCTATCGGTATAATTACCAAACGTTTTGTTACGTGCATTTAAGATCATACACCAAATGAAGTTGGTGGTTAAACCGCCCCAAAGGATAACGATATAAGTAACGTTGTTTTTGTAAAGGAAGTTAGCGCTATCTGTAATATGATTAGCTTCTCTCCAGGCCACATTAGCCGCGTTAGCCATATCTGCACCGGCATCAATACCAAAAGCAAAGCAGGCACTTAATACACCTGATATGATCGCTACGGTAATACCTAAACCGAATTTGTAATCTTTATTCTCATTAGCTGCCGCGCCTGCTTTATTTAAGTCCCGCTCTTTTAGCGTACCTGCACGTCCGCAGATAATAATTCCGAGAACGCATACCGCTATGCCTATCAATACGATCTGCCCCCAGTGGCTTGACGCCAGCATACCAATGCTGTCTTTACCATCCTTGGGTGAAAACTCATAATAAACAGCAGGCACCAGCGCGCCGAATACCGAGCATAAGCCTAATATAATGGTACTGCCTAATGATACACCTAAGTAGCGCACACCCAAGCCATAAGTTAAGCCGCCTATACCCCATAATAAGCCAAAGAAATAGGTTAAACCCAATATACCACCGTTGGTAGCTTTAATGATATCGAAAAAATGCGGAACGGTTAACCACGCAGCCAACGGCGGAACTATCAACCATGAAAAAATACCGCCCACTATCCAGAAACTTTCCCAGGCCCAGCCTTTTACTTTTTTATAAGGGATATAAAAACTACCGGAAGCAAAACCGCCGATAAAGTGAAATATTACTCCGAAAATTACTTCCATTTGTTTAGGTATTACATTGTTGTTGTAAAATGATAAGTGCCTGAGCCAACGTTAACCGCAGTGTAGCCCGCTATTTGATCGGCAGCTTTTGTAACCGGTTTGCCGCCTTCGGTAACCGCGCTATCGCCTTTGGTTGGTACGTAAATGGTGGCAGTTGTATTTGCCGGGATAACTACATCCAGCACAAAATTACCGCCATCAATTTTCCAATGCGAGCTTGCTTTGCCATAAGGCGTTTCGTAATCGGCTGCTATACTGGTAAAGTTGCCCCCTATGGTTGGTTTGATGACGATACCCTTATAACCTACCTGGTCGGTTTTAGTATCTAAACCTGCAACGGTGCGGTACATCCAGTCGCCAATTGCGCCGTAGGCGTAGTGGTTGTACGAGTTCATTGATGGTACTTCTAATGTGCCATCAGGATGGATACCGTTCCATCTTTCCCAAATGGTGGTGGCGCCCATTTTTATCGGGTATAACCATGATGGGTAGTTTGGTTGCAGTAATAATGTAAAGGCAACATCAGCATGCCCAAAACGACTAAGCGCGCTGCATAAGTAAGGCGTACCCAAGAAGCCGGTAGTTAAGTGATTACCATAACGACGTACGTTAGCCGCTAACCGGTCTGCCGCTTGCATTCGTAGGTTTTCAGGCAACATATCAAATTGTAATGCCAGTGTATAGGCCGTTTGCGTATCAGATGATATCAAACCGTTTGGCGTAACATACTCTTTTATATAGGCCGATTTTACATCAGCTAATAACTTAGTATAAGTTGCTTCATCGTCAGTTTTACCTAAAACTTTGGCCGCGTTTATCAGCAATTGGGTTGAGTAAGCATAAAAGCACTGCGCTATTAAATATTTACTTGTTATAGCTGCCGTGCCATCGTTATCATCATTACGGGTGAAAAACAGCCAGTCGCCAAAGTGGCTCCCTGTGTTCCAAAGGTTGTTATGGCTGCGGCCTTTCATGCAATCAACCCAGGCTTTCATGCTGCCATATTGATTAGCTAATATCTCTTTATCGCCATAAGCCAAATACATATTCCATGGCACAATGGTAGCAACGTCGCTCCAGCCCGCGCTGCCACCACCGCCTGATGGTTTGCCATTATCAAAAGCATCAGGGATAACGTGCGGTACGCTGCCATCTGCAAACTGATCTAACGCAACATCTTTTAACCATTTGGTAAAGAAATTATGCGCGTTCATGTTATACGTTGCCGTGCGCGAAAACACCTGCGCGTCGCCGGTCCAGCCTAAACGCTCATCACGTTGCGGGCAATCTGTAGGGATATCAATAAAGTTGCCGCGCTGGCCCCACTCAATATTATGTTGTAATTGATTGATCAGTGGATTAGAGCTGGTAAAAGTTCCGGTAACCGGCATGTCCGAATAAACGGCCGTAGCGGTAAAATCCTCCGGTTTGATCTCGCCCGGATAACCCTCTATACGGATATAACGGAAACCCTGCCAGGTAAACTGCGGCTCGAAAGTTTCTTCGGCGCCGCCTTTTAGTATAAAAGTGTTTATACATTTAGCGTCGCGCAGGTTGTCTGTATAAAAATTACCCGCTTTGTCCATTACTTCGGCGTGCGAGATCACAATTTTGTCGCCTGTATTACCTTTAACTTTAAATTTTACCCACCCAACAAGGTTTTGGCCGAAGTCGATAACCTTTTCGCCTTTTGGCGTGGTAAATAATTTAACCGATTTAAATGTTTCGTGCTTTTTAACCGGCTCATTAACCGTACCTATTAATATGTTTTTAGGATAGTTTTGTACAGCTACATCGGTCCATTTTGAATCATCAAAAGTTGATGTCGACCAGCCTTTTTGTTCCATCCTGGCATCAGTAGTTGATCCCATATAAACCTCGGCATAACGCACCCCGCCGGTTGAAGTTTTCCAGGTACCATCTGTGCCGATTGTAGCCGTTGTTCCATCTGTAAAGGTGATATTTATCTGCAATAGCAGGGCGATGTCTTTACCGTAAATTTCTTTACGTGTGCCAATACCGTAAATACCGCGGTACCAACCGCTGCCCAATGACGCGCCAATAGCGTTATTACCCTGTTTTAACAGGTTGGTAACATCATAAGCCTGGTATTGGATGCGTTTGTTATAGCTGGTATAGCCGGGTGTTAGATAATCTGTACCCACACGCTGTCCGTTAATATGTGCCTCATATAAACCATGAGCCGTGATATACGCAAACGCCGATTTTATTTTTTTGCTGATAGAAAAGCCTTTCCTAAATAGTGGGCTTGGACGCGATGCCTCTTCAGTAACAGGGCCTATCCATTGCGCTTTCCAGTCGGCTTCACTTAACAGGCCCATCTGGAAGGATGCAGTTGCCCACTCTGATGCTTTACCTTTATTGTCCCAAACCCTAACCTGCCAGGTATATTTCTGGCCAGACGCTAATGGCGAACCTTTATAAGTTATGTACAGCGACTCATCGCCGGTAACTTTACCCGGAGCCCATACGGCGCCTTTGGGGCCGCTAACCTTTAGCTCATAAGCGGTTTGCATAACGTTGCGGGAAGTGCCGGCATTTAACTGCCAGCTAAACCGCGGCGATAAAGCGTCGACGCTGTTAGGGTTAGTTAGGTTCTCGGTTTGTAAATGTTGTACTTTTACCTGCCCCAGGCACAGCTGCGCCGCAAAAAGGGCAATAAATAAAAAGGAGACTTTTCTCATTGTTTATCAAAAAAGGATGTATAATTGGTTAAGGCAAGTTAACAAAAATGATTTTGGTTAACTATCCCCTACTGTCCTATTATTTGAGATGAAAAATTATTTAAAGATTATCCAGATAGATGAACACTCCATCACGCCCAAGTATTTGCAGATCTGCAACAGCATTTTGCGCGGCATTGAGGAGGAGAAAATAGAGAAGGATGATATCTTACCATCAATAAACGATCTAAGCATCGCCTTAGAAGTCGCCCGTAATACTATAGAGCGTGCTTATAAAGAGTTACGCAAATACAATGTTATAAATTCGGTAGCCGGCAAGGGGTATTTTATAAGCAACACGCAGTTTAACCAGCCTATAAAAGTTTTGCTGTTGTTTAACAAGTTAAGCAGCCATAAAAAAATTATTTATGATGCCTTTGCCGAGGTATTGGGCAGCAATGCCGCTATCGATTTTTACATCTATAACAGCAACTTTAATTTCTTTAAAAAACTACTTACGGGTAATATCGATCATTACTCTAAACTTATCATCGTTCCGCATTTTATTGAGAACACGGAAAGTGCCCGGGCGGTTATCAATAATCTGCCAAAGGATAAACTAATACTGATGGACCGCCTGGAAAACATCACCGGCGATTTTGGCGCGGTCTATGAAAATTTTGAACAAGATATCTACGATGCCTTAACACAGCTTTTAGATAAGCTGAGCAAATACCATACGCTCAAGATCATCTTCCCCGAACATAGTTATTATCCTAAGGAGATCCTGAAAGGGTTCATCAATTTTTGCAGGCAGTACGCCTTTGAATATGCCACCATCCATGAATTGGCTAATGAAACCCTGCAATCGGGCACGGTCTATATCAACCTAATGGAGAACGACCTGGTTGAGCTGGTAGAAAAGATCATCAGCAGTAAATTAAAAGTAGGGCAGGATATCGGCGTAATATCCTACAATGAAACCCCGCTTAAAAAAATCATCCTTAACGGCATCACCACCATATCAACCGATTTTAAAATGATGGGCGAGAAAGCCGCCGAAATGGCGCTGAATAATACAAAGGAGCATTTGGCGATACCGTTTAAAGTTACGTTAAGGGATTCGTTGTAATAACACCCCGGGGATCTGCTGCATTTGCAACTATCTGTTTAGCACCGTACCTTTAAGTTAATCATGACAGATTTTCGCTTCATACCCATTCAACCTCATCCGATATTGAGCACGTACGTAGCCAAAATACATGTATTTGAGAGCGGTGGGCGGCTTCCTGATACAGAACGGAAGCTGATTGTGCCGAATGCCAATCTTAAACTTACACTTAGTTATCGTAATGGCATAACTGCTGATATCAACGGCAAATTATTTATTCAGCATGAAAATGAGTTGACCCTTACCGGCCTTATCGATACCCCCGTTACGCTTGACCCCTATAAAGACACCCAAACAGGCACCATCATTATCGAATTTAATCCTCTTGGCGCTTACCGGTTCTTTCATTTACCTTTTGCCGAATTAAAAAATCAGATATTGGGTTTGTCTGATCTGATCGGCAGCCGGGCAGAAGTTATCCGGAGGCAACTTGCTGAAACAGAAAATGTTTTTCAAAAATTGCAGGTGCTTGAAAACTTCCTGATTCAACAACTGGATAAAACATCGTCCGATAATATCTACGATTACTGTATTAATCGCATACAAAGTTCAAGGGGATTAGTTACGGTAACCCAATTAGAAAAAGAAACCGGGTATAGCGCGCGCTGGCTTCACAGAAAATTTACCGGGCATCTGGGTACCGGTGCAAAAAATCTATCAGAAATTGTACGCTTTAAACAGTTTTACCAGGCTTATGCCATTAGAGCCAGCCCGCAAAGCTTAAAGGAGCATATATATCACCATTATCATGATCAATCGCACTTTATAAAGGCTTTTAAAAGATTTACAGGGACCACACCAACCGAGCTGCAAAACAGCACCAATGAATTAGCTACAAGGCATTTTACCAGCTGAGTTCCGATTTTTACAATACATAAATTTGCCATTGTTTCATCTTTGTATAAAAAACAAAGCAAACATGGACAACAATTTTAACATCAGCATTTCTGCCGGCATTAGTGCCGATGAAGCCATCAAAAAAATAAGCAAGGTGACAGAATGGTGGGGCGTAAATATTAGTGGAAACACAGCGAAACAAAACGATGAGTTTATCATAAAAATGGGCGGCGATTCATTCTTTAATTGCACTGTAACCGAACTGATACCCGGAAAACGCATAGTGTGGTTGATAGGCGATTGCTATATGCCCTGGTATACCGACAAAACAGAATGGGCAGGCACCCGCCTTATTTTTGACATTAACGAACATGGGGGCGCTATTGATCTGCATTTTACCCATGAGGGTTTAACCCCCGGCCTTGAATGTTACAAGGACTGCAAACCCGGGTGGACGCACTGGATAGCCAATAGCCTGCGTTCTTATTTTATCACCGGTAAAGGCGAATTTAAGCAACGATAACCAGGTTTAACTAAGAGATGACAACTTGTGAAGTAATTATTGAGGTTGACCAAACCCGGGGTTATGTTTTTAATTGCATTTTTGAAGTTAAGAAATGGTGGAACCCGGAGTTTGAGGGCAGCCATGCGCAATTGAGTGATGAATTTATTATCCGGCATGGCGATATTCATTATTCAAAACAACAAGTAGTTGGCCTTATTCCGGGTAAAAAAATAGAATGGCTGGTTACCGATTGCCTGCTTAATTGGTTGGAAAACAAAACGGAATGGACTGGCACCAAAATGGTTTTTTGTGTTAGGCGGTACGGAAATAAAACAATTGTCCATTTTAAACATGAGGGCCTTACCCCACAGATGGAGTGTTTTGACAGGGTTAAAGAAAGTTGGGATATAGCTATAAAAGATTGGCTTTTTAATTTCATAGTTCACGGTACAACTCGATAGTTGCGCCTTAGCGCAACTATTAAAAAGCTTTACGGCGCCTTACTCAGCTCCTCCCACTTAACCATCCACGATCCATCTTTAGGCCAGCCGGGTTGTTTAACATTTTTGTCGCCATCCCAGCCCGCGGTCATCATCGCGACAGCATATAATAAGCCGCCGTTTGCCGGGAAATAAGGATAGGGATTACCGCCGCCAACCATGCCATGCTCATCAAAGCCAAACTTTTTAGCCGGGTGTAACAGGAAATCAACGGCATCTTCTTGGTGGCCCAAACGTGCGGCGTTCATAGCTACCATAGGGAAGTCCCAACCCCAGCTTCTTTCCCATTGCCAGGTTGCTTTAACTTTTTGATAGGTTGCTTCCATTGTGGTTAAATTAACACCGTCGCCCGGTAAAACGCCATACATCCCGGTTAAAGCCGGATGTTCGTAATTAAACTTTGTCCACATATCAGTGATGTTTTCCCATTGTTCGTACAGCCCGTCTTTTTCAGGCAGGGGCGATAGTTTTTTAAGCACCTTATCCCATTTAGGGTTTGGCGGCAGCTTTAATTTTTTGCGCCATTGCTGGGCGGTTAGCAGGCCAAAACGCCAGTAGGCCAACTCAAATGCCGGGTTTTGCGCGTCGAGCTTAACTTTATCATTATTCTCAGACACCACCCTTAACGGCGGGCCTAAAATATACTGGTCTCTCACGGTATCTAAAAATGCGTACGATGCCAGGAAATTAGCGGTTTCTTCAACCACCTTATCCCATTTTTTCAGGGTTTGTAAGGTAGGGTGCGCCCGATAATCCAGGTCAGCAAAAAATATAGGATGCGGCTGTTGCCAGATCAGGAAGGCATGGTCAAGCGATGGCCATTCGCGCCCGTCGGGGCCGGTACATTTGGGCCAGCGTGCCCCTCCATAGCCCTGAAATTTTGCACGTTGCATGGATGAGTTTAGCTTGTCTGCATAAATATGCAAGCTTTTATTTAGCATGGGCCACTTGTTCCATAAGGCATAATGGGCCGCGTGCCACCAATACATTTCGTAATGAAACTTGCCGTACCAGCTGTTACTTACCAAGCCGGTTTCTGCCGGCGGGTAATCGCCCGCGCCATTTATGGCCATATCATATTGCGACAGTACTATCCGTCGCTCCAGCTCAAACCAACGCGGATCTTTACTTTTTGACAAGTCTATCGCTCCGCCGCTTTTCCAAAACGCGGGCCAATGTGCGCTGCTCTTAGTTTTTATATTAGCGAAAGCGGGTAAAATATAATTGATCTTTTTTGGTGAGAAAGCAAAAACGTATTCAATGGATGCATCATTCTTGTCCGGCTGAATAGCGTAACGGTGTTCTTTGGTTTTTTCTATTTTATTGGTGCCCGTCCACTTGGCAATAACCTGGTAAATGGTACTATCTACTGTGCGGTCAAAAACTGCGGTATTGTTGCCGGCTAATTTTAATAATGTTTTGTGTGCCGATGGTTTATTAAAATCCGACCCGTTACTAAAATTATTTGTGTTGCCATATGGGAACTCGATAAACACCCCAAGTTTCCCTTTTTTTATCAGGCTCGATTCTATCTTAAAACCTATGATGTCTTTATCCGGATCGCATATGGTAATAACCTTTACTGCTTCGCCCTCCAGCATAAAATTGCTTTCGGCAACACCTGTCCATAAATTTAAATTTTGTACCGGGGTTTTAAGGTCGGTTACTGTCGCAATTGTGCCGTCGGCTTTGGTAAGTGTTAAGCCGATTCTTGCTAAATTAAGCCGGTGTACGTTGGCTTGCAGCCAGTCTACTATTTTGGGTTGGTTAGGGTCGGGCAGGTCATAGCCTATCATCCGGCCGTGGGTTTCAACCTTTGGTTTTATAAATGATGCTACCGTCATACCATCGGGCAGCGGCACATTATGCCAACCCCAGTGCGACATGGTACTGAACTTATCGCTAAGGGTCTGCATGCCCGTAATATCAAACCCATAAGCAAAATTGCCGTTGCCAACCTGGGTAGGGCCGCTAAGCTTTGGGTTGGTAATGGTGATATTATGCCGGCTCACCAGTGCTTTACGATTTATGGTGCCATTGGCAACCCGCTGCGCATTGGCCCCGGCAAACAAAAACAGGGCTGCAAAAAAAACGGGCCCAGCTATTTTACACTGATAGCGGCAGGTAGAGCACTTCATAAATTGTTTTATTGGGTTACAATAATTGGTTATTTCAAAGATGAACATTGTGAAATTAATAACCTACCCCATCTATCTGATACTCATTTTGTATTTAATTTGATACGAGGGAAAGAAAATAAGCATAGTTACATATATTAGATTTCTGAATACCAATACCAAATTATATCCCTGTATGAAACTTAAAAAGAGCGGTTTACTACTGATATTTTGCAGCTACGCGTTTACCGGCATCGCCCAAAAAAACTTAATAACTTACTCAACCAATAAGCTGGTAATAGCTAAAGGCGACGCACTGTTCCAGAAAAATTGCGGCGAGTGCCACAACTTCCGTCAGCGCGGTATCGGGCCGGAGCTTTCGGGTGTTACTGCCGATGCTTCGTATGCTTATTTAAGCAGGTTCATTATTAACTCGCAGGCAGTGGTAAAAAGCGGCAACAAACGTGCCGTTGCTTTATTTACCGAATATAAAGTACCCATGCCGTCGCATCCGCAGCTAAAACCGGCAGAGATCAACGCATTACTATCCTTCATCAACACCCACAAAAAAGCAGCCGAGGTTTATGTAAATACGGCCGAATTAGGCACACCGGTTAAAGATCCAATGCCAACCAAAATTACCAAAGCCGGCTTAACTTTAAAGCTGGAAGAATGGGCTACCGCGCCGGCAACATCAACCAAAAACCCGTTAACCCGCATAAATCAAACTTATGTTTTAAAGACACCTGCCGGCAACCGCCTGTTTATGCTCGACCTGCGCGGCAAGCTCTACGAGATTAAAAATAAACAATTTAACGTGGTGATGAACCTGGCTAAAGAGAAGCCAAGGTTCATTCACGAACCGGGCCTTGCCTCTGGCTGGGGCACATTTGTTTTTCACCCGGATTTTTTAAAAAACGGTTTAATGTACACTACCCATACCGAAAAGAAAGGCTCGGCACCTGCAGATTTTGCTTATGCCGATTCGATCCCTGTAGCCCTGCAATGGATAGTAACCGAATGGAAAGTTAAGGACCCTATGGCCGCTGTATTTGAAGCTACCCCCCGCGAAATGTTCAGGATGAATAATCCCTCGGCTATGCACGGTATGCAGCAAATGATATTCGACCCGACACTTAAACCGGGTATGCCGGGCTATGGCTTATTGTATATTGATCTGGGCGATGGCGGTTCAGGAGAGTTAGGCTATCCGTGGCTTTGCAATGGCTCGACCGAGCCGAGGGGATCGGTCCTGCGTATAGACCCGATGGGCCGTAACAGCCGCAACGGCAAATATGGCATCCCTGCAAGTAACCCCTGGGCAAAAACCGGCGACCCAACCATTTTAGGCGAAGTGTATGCCCGTGGTTTCCGTAACCCTAATAAAATTACCTGGGCGCCCGATGGTAAGGTCATAGTTTCTGAAATTGGCTATACCAATGTAGAAGAGCTGAACATTTTAAAACCCGGCCTTAACTATGGCTGGCCGACCCGCGAAGGCACGTTTGTTTCCGTCTTAGCTGGTAAGAAAAGCGCTATTTATAACCTGCCCGCGCATGACGATCCAAAATATACCTACCCGGTTGCCCAATATGATCACGATGAAGGTAATTCGGTTGCCGGCGGCTTTGTTTATACCGGCGATATACCGGCGCTGAAAGGTAAGTACATTTTTGGCGATATTGTGAAAGGACGGGTATTCTATGTTGAGCTTGCTGACCTGAAACTGGGCAAACAGGCTGTTATTAAAGAATTCGATCTGCAGTTTGGCGATTTAAAAACAACTTATCCCCAGCTTGTAAAGAATGCCAAAACTGATATGCGTTTTGGCCTGGGCGAAAACAACGCCTTTTACATCTGGGCCAAAACCGATGGTAAGATCTGGCAGATAAAAGATTGTACGCCTAATTAATCATCAAGCAAATGGAAAAGGAAACCAAACACGACATTTCGCGCAGAGATTTTGTGCAAAGCAGCTTAGCCTTAGGCGCAGGCGCCATAATCCCGTCTATGTTAACCAAGGCATCATTCGCGGCAGCAAAACCTGTGAAGCCCAAAACCGACAACTTAATAGGCATACAGGTTGGCGCCATATCATTTATTGACGAGGGCGTTAACAAGGTGCTGGATAATATCCAGGAGAGCGGCCAGATCAATACGCTGTTCCTGGCTACCTTTACTTATGATAGCGGTATCGCGGGCAGGCAGATAGCGGGCTACCCGTTTCCCGATCATGGTAAGCTGGAATACCAGGATTTGCGCGGTGGAAATTTTGCTACTCCTCATCCGCAGTTTTATAAAAACACCATATTAAAAGAAACCAAAGCGCCCGACCACGGCGACTGGGACATGCTGGCAGCGGTTATACCCGAAGCAAAAAAGCGCGGACTAAAAACGTACGTTTTTAACCAGGACAGCTTTACCTGGCATAAAGATGTGCCCAATATTGCCAGGCTACAGGAGACAGGCATTTACGGCCAGCCTGTACAAAGCTGCTGCGACCTAAACCCCGACTATATCAACTTCATCAGCGGCATGACCAAAGATATTTGCTCAAGCTATGATATTGATGGGTTGATGTGGAGCTCCGAACGGCAGGGACCGTTTAATAATGCCATCGCGCCGTTTAAAGGCGAGCGCCCATCTGCACGCATTACCTGCTTTTGCGAGCATCACCGCAAGGCTGCAAAAGCAGCGGGCATTGATGTTAACCGGGCTTTAGAGGGGTATCATAAACTGGTAGATTTCAGCAACAAATCAACCATGGGTCAGCGCCCGGTTGATGGCTATTTCGCTGAGTTTTGGCGCATCATGACCGACTACCCGGAGATATTGGCTTACGAGAAATTATGGACCGCCGGCAACCATGCCACTTACGCTAATGTTTACCATTCGGCTAAAGAAGCCAAGCCGTCTATCCAGGCAGGTTTCCATATCTGGCACTCTAATAGTTTAAGTCCGTTTACCAAAGCCGAGATGCCATACGAGCGTTTAGCTTATGCCGATTTTATTAAGCCGGTTATTTACAATATTGTTGGCGGCTCGCGCTATGCGGGGTATATCAATTCAAACGCTTCAACCGTGTTTGGAGATCTGTCTAAAGAGGAGTACCTGAAGGTGAACAACCGCCTGATGAACTATGAGGATATGGACCTTAATACCTTGGGCAAAGAAGGAATGCCGCAGGATTACGTAGCCAAAGAAACCAAACGCGCGTTGGATAGTGTGCAAGGCAAAACCAAGATCTACGCCGGGCTGGACATCGATATCCCCAACGCGGCTAAGAACAAACAAACCACGCCCGAGGATGCTTACCGCTCCACCATGACAGCTTTAAAAGCCGGCGCGCAGGGCATCATCTTCGCGCGCAAGTATTCGGAGATGAAGCTGCCAAATATAGCAGGCGGCGCAAAAGCGGTGAAGGATTTTTATGAGGGGAAGGGATAAAAAAAACTAATATTTAACAGATGATAAAACAGGTTAAAATGCTTAGAATTAAAGCGGTATGCTTTCTATTGTTCAATTTGTTGTTTGTGCCGGCCATGGCCCAGATCAAATGGCCTTCCGGCCAGCTGCTGCCGTCGTTCCCGGCACCTGCGCAGGTGCAGGATTTGATTGTGCTCCCCCGTCAAAATTCGCCTTACGCATCCGCGGAGCAGTACCTGTTTGCCTCGCTAAAGGGTATCGTAAACAAAACTAAACCGCGTATCTTTTCCTACGAGGGTAATGCCTCCGGCGAAGGGAAGTATACCTGGCTGCAGTCCCTGGGCCTGAGCTGGACCGAACCTGCCGACAAATGGGACCTGATCACTAAATACCGCAAAGAAATTTCTGGGCTCATCGTTTATGATACAGCCCAGATCCATACCGTTAACCTGGCTACCGTGCTTGCAAAAACCAAAGGCGCGCTGATTGCCTCGCCATTGTTGTTGTCCAAACTAACTGCCGCTCCTTATAATTTGCCCATCCTGCTTGATCTGCGTGGAAAATATAACAGTAAGCTGGAAGTATATCAGTCGCTATACGATACCTATTGGCCGCAGCTTGATCACCGTTTATTGATCGGGTTAAACCCTAACGGGATTAAAGCCGCCCTTCGCGAATATGCCGTAGCACTGGGCGTCGCAACCATCTGGCTCGACCCCAAAATAGCCGGCGAAAGCGAATTGCTGGATAAATTCTTGTCTTCCATGGCTCCCGGTTCGCCCTATATGGGCTGGTGGCCAGAGGAAGCGCCGGGGGTTAACCGGGCTTCCAAATATGGAATCGCTACCATCGCCAGCGATTGGAGCTTTAACCTAACGGTATACAGCGGTACATCACGTAAAATAAATATCAAACCCATCCCCCCAAAACCGGCGCTCCAAAATAAGATCTATGTAGCGTTTATATTGAGCGACGGGGACAACCTGCAATTTTTAGAGCATGCTATGCGCAAGCTTTGGGATAACCCCGACCGCGGCGCTGTGCCCATGGGCTGGACCGTATCGCCTGCTATGGTTGATGCCATGCCCGGCGCCCTTAACTTTTATTATAAAACATCTACCGTCAATGATAATTTGATCTCCGGGCCTTCCGGCTATGGTTACACTTATCCTAATACCTGGGCCGATGAAAAACTGCTCAAACAGTTTGTTGCTAAAACCCAGGATTATACCCACCGTGCGGGCCTGCGGGTAATCACCATCTGGAACACCATCACCGGCGGCATTAACCAAAATGTCGGGCAGATGTATGCCACCCAGGCAAAATCGTTGTTGGGTGTAACCGCGCAAAACACCGGCGGCGGACTTACGGTTTATAACGATAGCTTACCCGGAATGGCGTTGGGCTGCAACTACTGTACAAATGAACAGGCTATGAAAGACCATATCGCCCGTGCCGGCGCCGGTTGGGATAAAACCTCGCCGCGTTTCGTGATCATACAGGCGCAGCCCTGGAAGGGTGTAACCCCTACAAGCTTTAAAAATGTGGCTAATTCATTAAGCGACGACTATGTAGTTGTCCGCCCCGACCACCTTTTCCAGTTGCTGCGCGAAAGCAGGGGCATGGTGGTTAATCCGAAGTAGGGGCGGGTTGTGATGGATAGTGCAAAAAGCAATGGCCCCGTGCGATTCCCCTCTTGAGGGTAACTTGGTACTGCGCATAAACAGAGTAACCAGGAATCCTTTTATAAAACCAACGGCAAACAAAAGCCGTAGTTATTGATTGTTATTAAACAACCAATAAATCAACCAACACATGAAGACGAATAAATTAACTTACACGCTATTGCTTTCCGCAGGTCTGTTGACGATAGGTGCTACTGCCCGCGCGCAGGACGATTTTCCAAAAGAAGTGGCCGGCACCATGCAGTTACAGGGTATGTACCGCCAAAGCAAGCTGGGGCAGCTCAACGGGATACTGGGCGCCAATGGCATCCCGGCCTTACCCGAAAGCAACTACTGGCTCAGCCTTTCCATGAATCATATCCATAATAACTGGGTGATGGAAGATGGTATAGGGGCAAGTTTTACCTCTACCTCGGCAGCCAATACCACCAATGGTATCCGGGCAAAATATAACCAGTACCAAATTTATGGCCGGTTAGGTTATGATGTGTCCACCACGGCAAAAATGCGGGCGTTCCCATTTGTGGGGATCAACCTGTCTACCGCTATGCTGCGCATCCAGGATAATACCCGGATGCAAAGCACCTCCAGCTTTTCGCCCGAATTGACAAATTTGACGGCCAGTAAAACCCTGTGGAACCCACGTTTCGGCCTGGAGTTCGGCGGCGGTTTCGATTATTTGATCGCGCTAAAGGACAAAAAGATGGATAATATCACCATCCACCGCAGTTTGCCTATTGGCTTAAGGTTTGGCTATTATTTACAAACATCCAATAGCCCCTGGAGAGTTGATGATAACTACAAGCTCCAAAACGGACCGGACAATAAACAAAGTAACGTATTTGTTAACCTGAATATTGGTTTGGGTTATAAGATCCAGCGTAATTAATAGGTTCGCATTATGTAGAGACGCACCATTTTGCGTCTCTACGTTTCGATCCACGACACTCTTCCACGCGTCATTGCTGAGGAACGAAGCAATCTCTTCACATGCTAATCAAAGTGCCTTGTAGAGTATTATAGGCACGAGTAGCATTTACACACAGCCTTGCCCCATACTGTTGTGCCAGCGGTATGGCTACAATCTATATGTTCCTATTGCCTTTTAGGTCTTCCGAATGTTTCTTAAATTAGGATCGGTTAATAATGGAAAACTTATCATTTAATATATTCCAGGTTCTAATCCTTTTAGGCGCCGTGAACGGATTAGTTTGGGGGATCCTCATTTTTCGCAACCGGGTAAAGCGCAAGGCAAATATTTACCTTGCGCTTTTTGTTTTGGCAATGGCCGTAGGCAGCTTAAAGATCGTGCTGCAAGAAAAAATACCTAATTTCAATTTACACCTGCCATTTCCTCTGTTGCTTCAATTTTGTTTTGGGCCTTTGCTTTATTTTTATATCCGGGCCTCATTAAGCACTACGTTCAAATTTTCCTATATACAGCTTTGGCATTTTGTCCCGTCGCTATTGCTGGATGTTTTACCTGCTATGCTGTTATTTGCTTATGGGATAAAAACCTATTCAACTATTTTAGTACAAGCCTTGTTTATTATTGACATACTTGCTTTTATAGCCTTCAGTATTTATTGGGTGCGTGCTTGTTCGCTCATCTTCAATTATTATAAAACGGCGGGTAAAGCAGAGTTGAAATGGCTGGTCCGGGTTATTGCCGCTTCTTTTTTTATTGTGCTATCCTGGCTTGCCTATATCATTATTTCGCTGGCGTTCAAGCATACCCCCGGATCCGGTTTACTGCCATATCAACCTATTTACCTGGTACTTTGCGCATGTATGTATTGGCTGGGCATTGCAGGTTATTACCGCCCTGAAGCAGGTTTGCTAACCGTTCCTGTAATAGAAAAACGACAATTGCTGTCGGCCGATGTCCTCTCACAAAAAATGACGATAATACTGAACCTGATGAGCACAAATCACTGGCACCACGACGAGCATATTAACCTCTCGAAATTAGCGGCACAACTACAGATGCCCGTAAATGAACTGTCGTATATTCTTAATAGCGGGTTCAAAATGAATTTTAGTGATTTTATAAATCAGCAACGGATCGAAGATCTCAAGATCCGTTTTGCCGATAAAGCCAACGAAAAATACACCCTGCTTGGCATGGCATACGAAGTAGGATTCAGTTCGAAAGCCTCTTTTTACCGGGCCTTTAAAAAAGCAACCCAAAAAACGCCGGGCGAATACTATAAACAACAATACAGCTTATAAAAGAAGTTCCATAACTTGTTTTGAGACCCGACGCGACTATCAGGCAGGTATTTTTGAAGAAAAAATTTTATGCGGTATTCTCCAAAAATTCGCGCCATTGCCTACGCGTTGCTATTCTACTTGGGCTGTGTGGTGTTGTTTGTTTTAGCATCGTCGGTTACATCCAACCTTCCGGCAGCTTATAAAGAATTGCTATCCCTAAGCACCGCTGTTGTTTTGACTTTTGGGCTGACGCTGCTTTTTGTAAAATGGAAGAAGTTACAGCTAAAAGATGCTGGCATCGCGTTCAAAAAAGTCAATGGTTATCAGTTCTTATTCGGGTTTATGGCAGGGTTGATAATGACGATTGTACAACTATCTATTATGACTTTAACAGGCCATATCAGCCTTACACAGATTAGTACAACGGGCTTTGGCACCGTACTTATAAACTTTGCATTATATACTATGGTGGCCCTGCGCGAAGAAATGGCTTTTCGCGGTTATCCTTTATTTACAATTAAAGGGGCCACAGGTCCGTGGGTAGCGCAGGGTATTATATTTTGTGTTTTTGTGATTGAACATGTATTTGGCGGGATGACCTGGACGCAAGCCCTGTTAGGATCGGGAACAGGGGCTATATTATTTGGATTAGCTGCTTTAAAAACCAATAACCTGGCGTTGGGGTTTGGTTTACATACCGCCTGGAACTTCAGCCAATGGACGTTGGGATATAAAGGCTACGCCGGATTGTATGCATTGAACATTGATAAAGGCTATGAACAAACTATCGACATGGTTTCGTGGGGCGCTTATTTGTTTGTAATGTGGGTAATGATTGGGTTGATTGGGTTTTATAAAGGTAAGCCCGTCAGTTAACGTGAGCGTCCCCCCCTGGCGCAAGTATGTCGGGCAGGCAAGCGGGCAAAGGCTACTTGTGTCCCCCCCCCCGCTGGCGCAAGTATGTCGGGCAGGCATGCGGGCAAAGGCTACTTGTGCCTTTACAACCCTATAGCTGATTGATTAGCTTGTGTAGAGATT
>NZ_JBNPWM010000017.1:0-61210 GCF_050433825.1 Mucilaginibacter sp. UYCu711
TATATAAACCGGCCCATTGCGCGTAATCGCCCCAATGGATAAACATACCAAAACGGGCTTCGCGCCACCATTTCATACGCTCATCGCGGGTTAATGCTTTTTGCGCAAAAACATTGGTGATAAGTATAAATAATACAGTGCTGGTTAGTATAAACTTTTTCATACAGGTTATATATTGGTGTACACTTTTGCCGGGGCGGCAAAGACTAAATGTAATAATAATTAATGATACGTATCAATACCGAACGTTTTTTGTATCAAAACCGAACGGGTTTAATAGCTGATTTATTTATAACTATCTTTAAATCAATATTATAGTTATTCGGCATGTAGGTTGGTGCATTTTTGGAATTCTATTTATAAATGTATCATTGAATAACAGCGCTTTATGATCCGTAATTTCTTTAAAATAGCTTACCGTAACCTTATTCGCAGCAAAGGTTTTTCAGCTTTAAATATAACCGGCCTTGCCATAGGTATGGCTGCCGCGATATTGATTTTATTATGGATACAGAACGAAGTAAGCGTAGACAGGTTCCATAAAAATACTGACAGGATATACAGGGTATGGAACCGTGTTGTAGAAGATGGGGGGATCCAATGCACGTCCACTGTGTCGGCGCCTACGGCCCGTGCTGTAGAGAAAGACCTGCCGGAGGTGGAACGCGCCGTACGGGTAACGCGCGCCAATAACATGCTTTTTTCGGTTGGGGATAAAAAAATAATAAAGACAGGAGGGATTGTTGATACAGGCTACCTGCAAATGTTTAGTTTCCCGCTGCTGAAAGGCGACCCTAATACAGCGCTCAACGATATGCATTCGGTAGTGCTTACCGAAAAAACTGCTAAAAGTATATTCGGCAATGACGACCCGATGGGTAAAACAATTTTGCTGGATAATAAGGCTAATTTCACCGTTACCGGTGTTATGAAAGACCTGCCAAATAATACGGTATTCAACTTTGAGTTCTTATTACCATGGTCATACATCAAATTAGATAAAAAACAGGATTTAGGCTGGAATGATAACAGCACCCGCACCTATGTGATGCTAAAGCAGAACGCAAGTATTGCATCGGCCAACGTTAAAATGAAAGGCCTCAAACAAAAGTATAGCGACGAGGCAAGGAAAATGAAGTGGGAGCTGTTTTTATACCCGCTTGAACGATCGTACTTATATGCCAGCTTTACCAATGGGGTAGAGGACAACAATGGCCGCAGCAAGTTTATACAGCTATTTGGCATTATTGCCGGTTTTATATTATTAATAGCCTGTATTAATTTTATGAACCTGAGCACGGCCCGCAGCGAGAAACGGGCCAAAGAAGTAGGTATACGAAAAGTGGTAGGGGCGCAAAAAGCGTCGCTTGTTTTGCAGTTTATCGGCGAGTCTGTTTTCCTTTCGTTTTTAGCCGGTATCATCGCTATAGTAATTGTACTGCTATGCCTGCCGGATTATAACCGGTTTACCGAGAAACAATTGGCAGTAGATATAAGTGATATTAATACCTGGCTGCTGTTTATCGGGTTTATACTTTTCACCGGGTTACTGGCGGGTAGTTACCCGGCGTTCTTCCTGTCATCATTCACGCCGGTTAAGGTGTTAAAAGGCACATTTAAAAAAGCCGACGCTTTGGTTACCCCACGCAAAGCGCTGGTGATACTGCAATTTAGCTTCGCTATTGTATTAATAATATGTACTATTATAGTTAAGCAGCAGATTGATTATGCCCGCAACCGCGAAATGGGCTATAATAAAGATAACCTGGTTTACCACATGATGACCGGCGATATCCCTAAAAATTATATGCTGATAAAAAACGAACTGTTACAATCGGGTGTTGCAATAGCTGTTACCAAAACAAACTCGCCGCTTACAGACAGGTGGAGCGATGGCTGGGGACAGAACTGGAAGGGGAAGGACCCCAATGACAGGACTTCGTTTGACCGTTTTTTAGAAGATGAAGACCTGGGAAAAACTGCAGGATTGCAATTTGTACAGGGCCGCGATTTGGATTTGAAGCAGTTTCCGACGGACTCGACCGGGTTGATCATTAACGAGTCGTCATTAAAAATAATGAAGTTTAAAAACCCGATTGGGCAAGTGGTTAGTGACCTTGGTGTTAACTGGCATATTGTTGGTGTGGTAAAAGATTTTATCCTGACCAACCCTTACGAGCCAACACGCCCCATATTAATATGTGGCGCCAAACCCAGCTTTATGCAGTTTAACGTGGTACAAATGAAGTTTAACGGCCAAAACCCATTGGCTGATAACTTGAAGAAAGCACAGGTTATCTTTCAGAAATATAACCCGCAGTATCCGTTCGATTATAAGTTTGTTGACGAAAGTTATGCTCAAAAATTTGATAACGAAAAACGCCAGGGCACTTTAGCGGCCCTGTTTGCCGGGCTTACCATATTTATATCATGCCTTGGTTTGTTTGGCTTAGCCAGCTACACTGCCGAAAACCGTATCAAGGAAATAGGCGTACGCAAGGTATTGGGCGCCTCGGTAGCCGAGATCACTACTTTATTATCAAAAGATTTTTTAGTGCTGGTTGTTGTATCACTGGTTGTAGCCACACCGGTAGCTTACTGGGCCATGAGTAAATGGCTAATGAGTTACAGCTATCGCGTAAGTATAAACTGGTGGGTGTTTGCATTGGCGGGTGCTTTATCAATAGTAATAGCACTATTAACGGTAAGTTACCAATCAATAAAAGCAGCCCTGGCAAATCCAATCAGAAGCCTGAGATCGGAATAACTCAGTGATTAGAGATTAGTTAATCAGAGATTAGATGCCCGTCTTTCAGTTAGATAGACCAATCTCTAATCACTGATCAACTAATCACTAAAATCTCCGATTTTTTCACCAAATTTGCGCCATATTTTAATCGGTATTGGAAACTTATATACGGCTGGCTTTTTTTGTTCTTTTCCTACTGGTATTTATTGTCCAGTTATATTACCTCATCAGCAATCATAAATCGCTTTCTGCTTATGTGGTTGACGATGAATTGCCCGAAGTTAAAATACCCATATCTGTTATTATCAGCGCCCGTAACGAATCAAAAAATCTATCAGAATACTTACCCGCCATATTACAGCAGGACTACCCTGATTTTGAAGTAGTAGTGGTAAACGATTGCTCGTACGATAACTCGGACGAGGTATTGGAAGCACTTAAGGATACTTATCCGCACCTGAAAATTGTTACCATAACAGAGCATGCCCGTTTTAAAACCGGGAAAAAATTCGCGCTTACCTTAGGTATAAAGGCTGCAAAAAACGAGCACCTGTTATTTACCGATGCCGATTGTATGCCATCATCAACCAACTGGATAACACGTATGGCCGCGCACTTTAATAAAGATAATGTGCAGCTGGTGTTAGGCTATTCGCCTTATTATAAAAGCGGTAATTTTTTAAATGCGCTCATCAGGTTTGAGACGTTAAAAACCGCTATAAACTACCTGTCGGCAGCGTTAAACGGCGACCCTTATATGGGCATCGGCCGTAACATGGCCTATACCAAAACCCTGTTTTTTTCAAATAAAGGTTTCGCGTCGCACATGCACGTATTATCAGGCGATGACGATCTGTTTGTGAACCAAAACGGCACGGCAAACAATACCGAAGTAGAAATTCATCCCCAAACATTTATGTATACCCATGCTAAAACCGGCATTGCTGCATTATACCGGCAAAAAAAGCGGCACATGGGTGTGGGTAAATTATACCGCAACAGCCATCGCCGCATGTTAAGTTTTGATGCCTTGAGCGGGTTATTATTTTATGCCTCATTTATTTGCTGCTTAGCGGTTTACTTCGAGCCTGTATTGGCATTAGGCTTGTTTGTTTTTAGATGGATCATACAAATACTCATCTACCGAAAAACTTTTAAAAAGTTAAATGCGGCATCGCAATTGTGGTACTTGCCGTTTTTAGATTTTGTTTACTACATTTATATAAATGTTTTTGGAGTGATTGGCACTTTTGTTAAAACTACCCAATGGAAATAAATTCCAATTTTACCGAGAATGCTAAGAATGATTTCCACCTGGTAGTTAAAGCCAGGGGCGGGAGCCAAAGGGCGTATGCCGACCTGATGCAGCGCTATAAAGATTCCATCTATTTTATGGTGCTTAAAATGGTTAACAACAAAGAGGACGCTATGGACCTTACTGTTGAAACCTTTGCCAAGGCATTTGAGAAACTGGAAAAATACCAGCCTGAGTATGCCTTTAGTACCTGGCTGTTTAGGGTGGCTACCAACAACTGTATCGATTTTATCCGCAAGAAAAAATTAAATACTACCTCTATACACGGGCTAACGGATGAAGACGGGGAAGAGAAACAACTGCAGATAAAGGCTGATGTTTTAAACCCCGAAGAAACGTCTATAAAAAAGCAGCAGACTGAGGAGTTAAGGCTATTGATACAAAGCTTACCGGCCCGCTACCGTAACTTAATTACGCTGCGTTATTTTGATGAATTATCCTACGAAGAAATTGCCCAGCAACTTGACCTGCCTTTAGGCACAGTTAAGGCGCAATTATTCAGGGCCAGGTACCTGCTTGGTAATATTATGAACCGATTTGACAGAGATGACATCTGATCAGCTTTTTACTTATTTCCCAGATCTTACACCTATCCAGCAACAGCAGTTTGAACAATTGCCTGCACTGTATGAGTTTTGGAACAACCAGATCAACGTTATCTCGCGCAAGGATATCGACCAGCTTTTTGAGCGCCACGTACTACACTCGTTAGGGATAGCTAAAGTGATGCCTTTTTTACCGGGCGAAAGTGTGCTGGATGTAGGTACCGGCGGCGGTTTCCCGGGCATCCCGTTAGCGATATTGTTTCCGGACACCAGGTTCTATTTAGTTGATTCTATCGGCAAAAAAATAAAGGTGGTGCAGGAAGTTGCCAAAGCACTGGGCCTTAAAAATGTTCGCGCGGAGCACCTGCGTGCCGAGCAGATTGATGAAAAGTTTGACTTCATCGTATCGCGCGCTGTAACCCGCCTGGGCGACTTTTATCCGTGGATAAAGGGTAAGTTTACCCGCACATCAAACAATGGCCTGCCAAGCGGCATACTCTATCTAAAAGGCGGCGACCTTGCCGAAGAGATCAAAGAATCGGGCCTTAAAGTGCACCAGTATTACCTGAAGGATTATTTCACCGAAGAGTTTTTTGAAACCAAGCAGGTGATATATGTAAAGGGGTAAAGGAGTTATGAGTTATGAGTAATGAAACTCACTACTTAATACCCATAACTCAAAACTATCCCGCCGGCGTTGGTGGTGGCGGCGGTTTGGGCAATTTTATCTTTTTAACAACATCAACCGGGTTTGGCGGTGGTTTTACGTTCGATTTTGGCTTTGGCGGCAGATTAAGTTTTCCTTTTTTAAATGGATTAATCTTTTTCCAAAGCTTTGCCGGCGATGGCGGAGCAGGTGGTGGAGGGGGTAGCGTTTGCGCGAAAACAGTACCGGCACCAAAACTTAATACCCCGGCCAACAATATCTTTACTGCCGACTTTTTAAATAACTTTTTTTTAATTGACCGCATGATAGTTTAGTTTAAAAAGTGAATGATGTAAATATAACGGGTTAAATTGGTTTTTGGTTTAAATAAAGTCATTTACGTTGTCGATACCGAATTTTATAACCCAGTTTTCTAACCTCCGTTAGTCTGACGCAGGTTGCCGAAAGTATTTTACTTAAGCCGGCATCATATACTGGTAAATGATACTTTTCTACGTCACGACCTAAATCGTTATCAGTTTGCATGTCGAAATAAACAGGCAATACATACACAATGCCTTGCTTTTTTATTGATGGCGGCGAACTGCCTTGCAAGGCTTTTATCACTTCAATACTTAATAAAGTGTCGATACTTCTAAGTATTTTTATATTCTTTATTTTGTTATTAACATCAATATTATAAGTTGCTATCACCACACCTTTAATTTGATCTTCAACCACGGTTTTAGGATATTTTACATGAGTAGCAATATATTTATAAAAGTTATCCAACTCCAATTTGGGTATAGTATCCGCAGCGCTTAGTTTAACATTGCGCTTTTGTGCATTAAGCCTGCTAACATTTATGATCAGGGTAAGTAAAACAATCTGGAAAATTATCTTCATGATTTTGGTTGTTACGGCAATTGAAGATACAAAAAAAGCCGAGCAATTGCCCGGCTTTTAGTTTTGATAAGGTAGAGGTTTATTGTTTTTTTGCACTCTCGTTTATTGACACCACATCCATAGTCCAGACCGTCTGGTTGTCGGGGATATCAATATTTGCCGGATTATAAGTAACTACTTTGCCAGTTACAGCAAACTGCGGACTTGTGTTGCCTACTTTGAAAAATACAGGCACAATATATTGCGACCCGGGCTTAAAAATATTTAAGGATGCACTACCCTTTAGTGCATTTATCACTTCATTACTTAATGATTCTGAAGGGCTCATTATAATTTGTACATATTGAATTTTATGGCTGGCATTAACAGAAAATAAAGCATTAACTATTACGGATTTGCCTTTTTCCAATTCTTCGGCAGGGTACTTAATAGTGCTTGTCAAGTTTTTATAAAACTTATCCAGGTCTGACCTGAATAGGGCATCCGGGTTACGGGCGTTACTTGAGTTAGGGTCATTATCTTTAACCGGTAGATATGAACCGACGGCTATGGTGTAATGATTATCATAGCCATTCTTTTTACAAACAACAGCGTCCTCATTTTCTGTATGGCCACGGGTTGAGATATGCACAAGGTAGGTATGAAAGCCGGGCTTGTCAGTAACGTCACCCTTAAAGGCGCTGAAAGCACCTGATATCGCGTTATCCATTACAGAACCCGAGCCTTTAACTACTTTTACGTTTGACAGTTTTTTATCGGCACCTACATTAAAGCCAACAACAACTACCGCGTCTTTAATTGTAGTGTTAGTACGGCGCAATTGCTGATAATAGTCTAATCCGGTTCTGAAAGTCTGATCGCTTGTAAACGAGTGGCTTAGGCTTTCATAGCCTTTTTTATAACCGCTTGGTGTAACCGGCCCTGCAGGATCTTCGTTAGATACATTAGCGACTGGGGTTACCTTGTAATCGCTAAATGGATCTGCTACGATTCTGATCGACGCGTTGCCGCTAAGTATCGCAACTTTACCATAACCCTTCCCCCAGGTTTTTTCAGCATAAGCATTGCCTTGCTCATACACTAAGATTTTATCGCACGACATATATAAAAGCGACTTTGAATTGTATTTGGCCAGGCTTTGAGGCGTAAACTCATATTTTTTACCATCTACAATAAACAAAGCTTTAGTGCCTTTAGGTGCTATGGTTTGTATGGGTACGGCACCGTTGTTTAGCCTACCCTCGCTAACGTAGGCACCATTTTTATCTTTTTTACGAAAAGCTGGTTTAGGAGCAGCCGACGGTAATTTAAGGTGATCAACAGGCAATGGCGGAAAAGTATAACCGTATTTATTTTTTAGTAAAGCTAATTCGCCTGCAGTAGCTTTGTTTAATGATACACTTACATACTTGCCGTTTGCGTCATAAACTACTACGCGGGTATTAAACTTATTGTCAAGGTATTCTGAATATTCATCATACTCAAATCCTTTACCTGTGCGAGTAATTTTATAGGCCCAGCCTGGTATTACCCATGAGCTGATGCAATCAGGAGCCAAACCGAAAGCCTCCGAGTCTTTGGTTGGCTGGCCGTTATAAAATATCACTACCGATCTGCGATGCCCCGGTTTATCCTTAACAGGCATATTAAAGTTTGTATATGCTTTTAAAGCTTTCGCATCATATTTCTTACCGCCGCTTTTCTCTATTTTAATATTGGTCAGTTTGCCATTCTTAACTACATCAAAACCAACTACTACAAAACTGCCGTTATCGTTTTCGGTAGGATTATAGGTTACCGTTTTCATTACATAATGGTTTAAGTATTCATAACCAGGCGTTGTAGAACTTGGAATTGGGAACTTATTACGTTTTTTGGGTTTAGTTTTTGCGGCGGGTTGTGTGACCGACAACTCATTTTTTGGTGTAGCCAAAACCTCAGGGACAGCCTTCGCCGGGTCAATATCAACCCAACCATAAGTTTTGCTGAAAGCCAATGTCGACGCGCAAAGCAAGCCCGCGCAAACAGGCAAAGCTATTAGGTACTTTAGCCTTGCCAAATTACCCGACCTTTGTTGATTTAACATAATTATACGTTTTTTAAGCAGATTATAATTAAAGAATGAATGGGTAATTGACGAGCCTCCCGCACCATACGCATTATTAACCAGGAAGGATGAGTAGGTAAGTGCATCAGTTTCAAAAGCGGCGGTTTGTTCGTCGGCTATATATTCATGTACGCTTTTAAGGCTGCTTTGCAGCAGGTAAATAAACGGATTGAACCAGCTGATAACTTTTAATAATTCCAGAAAAACAATATCAACCGAATGCTTTTGGCGGATATGCACCAGCTCATGCCTGATAATGGTATTGGCACCCGCTGCGTCTTTACCTATAAACAGGTAATTAAAAAATGAGAAAGCTACGTTAGTTTCGGGCAGGTACACCAGCTTATGCTTTCCCTGGTCAATACGTTGGGTGTTACGCATCAATTTAATTAGCGTAAACAATTTAATGATCAGTATAAAAGATAGCACACAAACGCCGATAACGTAGGCGTAAACAAAATAATCATATGTTGTTAAAGGCTGTGCGGTAACTATAGGTTGAGCGATAGTTGTAGGAACATAGTCGACCGGCGCGGTGTACTGGGGTAAGGTATAGTTTACCGTTGTAAAAACTACAGTTTCTACCGGCTTTAACGCCCCTATTTGTAACACCGGCAGTATAAATGATATCACGCAGCTAAATAGCAGGTACGCCCGGCTAAGCTGATAATAGGTTTCTTTAGTTAAAAAAAGGCAGTAGGCCAGGTAAAATACCCCTAGGTAAATGTTGGCTTCTGCTATATAGTACAACCAGGTCATAAAGTAGGTTTTAGTAGGTTTTTAGGTTGGGTTTTTGTGGTATCCCGCTATTGTTTTTTTGAAAAAGTAAACGGCGATTTCTTCTCGGCACGTGCTAATTCGCCTACATAACCGGCTTTCTTAAAACTGTCGCTAACGGTTGGCCGTGATTGGTTTTGAGCCAGGCAAAACACAATCGCGATAGTATGCTGGCCGGCATCATCGCTTATTGTTCCATCGAATGATTTGACTGCGGCAACAGCGGCCTCGTCAAAATTGGCACCGCCTGTTTTAGCTACGGCAACGTTATTGATCGCTCCTTTATCGTCAACATTAAACTTCACCAATACTACGCTTGCCTTAAGTTCTGCTTTTTCTTTTTCGGGATATTGCAATTCATTATACACATGGTCGTAAAATGTTTTTGTGTATGGCTCATCCAGGTATGAGTTAACGCCCAAACCACTTATCATATAATTACCATAGCCCTTTCCCGGGGTAATAGATTCCATAGCAAGGTATGAGTTGGTAGGGAAGGTGTAACCGTATTTATCCTTTAGCATCAGTACATCTGCAGGAGTAACGCTATCACTAAAGTACCATTTAGAGCCGCCGTTTTTATCATAAATAACAACTTTGAAAACGGGTTCCCTGCCGCCGCTACTTTCGTCATACTCATATCCTTTGCTGGTTACAGCAAATTTATGCGGATAGTTAGTGATGATCAATCCGCCCGAATATGCCACTTCATTTCCAGGTGCTTCTCTAAATATCGAATAATCGCCTGCAAAGAAATATATGGCCATTTTCAGGGTTTTTCCCGCGTCATCATTAACCACCCCTTTGTAGCTTTTAAAGGCATCAAGTGCAAGCGCGTTCAGTTTATCGCCGGCGCTTTGTTCTATTTTTAAATCGGTTATCTGCCTGTCATTATTAAGCTTAAAACTAACTCCTACCACGCCGCCTTTTTCATCAGGGCCATAGCTGTAATGAATATTCTTGTAAAGGTGACGGTCAAGCAGTTGGTAACCGCTATAATTTACTGCCGGCAATATTAAATGGCCGGTAGCATCAATAGCAACACGTGGGCTATCAGTTGTTGTCGGTTTTGTTTCATCAACAGGGATAGGAACTACTTTGTCAGTATTTGCACCAACAGTATCTGACGGTTTGATCTCGCCGGCTACCGGCAATTCGGCGCTTGCAATAGTTGCAGGCCTGCTGTGGGTTAATTTGTTCGAAGTGGTTTTGGTAACAGGATTTACTTTTGCCGGGTCTAAATCCAACAAAGCATAAGTTTTACTGAATGCCAGCGTCGAGGCGCAAAGTAGTATTGCACAAATAGGTATGGTTACCAGGTATTTTAGCCTTGCTAAAGTACCAGAGCGTTGTTGATTTAACATGATAATACGTTTTTTAAGTAGGTTGTAATTAAAAAATGAATGGGTGATGGACGAGTTACCGGCTCCGTAAGCATTGCTAACCAAAAATGATGAGTAGGCGATTGCATCCGCTTCGTACGCTGCGGTTTGCTCGTCGGCTATATACTCATGTACGGTCTTTAAGCTGTTTTGTAATAGATAAGTAAACGGGTTGAACCAGCTAACTATCTTTAACAACTCAAGGAAGATAATATCAGCCGAATGTTTTTGGCGGATATGCACCAGCTCATGCCTGATAATGGTATCGGCACCGTGCGCGTTGGCACCAATAAAAAGGTAATTAAAGAACGAAAAAGCTGCATTAGTTTCGGGCAGATACACCAGTTTATAGTTGTCCTTGTCTACCTTTTTTGCGTTCCGTATCAGCTTAAACAGGGCCGATAGTTTAATCATCAACATTAAAAACACTACGCCTGCACCAATTAAGTAAGCATACATTAAATAATCCTGCGGCGTTAAATGATATACTGCCACAGCCGCCAATTTAGGTGTTGTTACAGCCGGTGTAGTAGTTACAGCTTGTGTAATAATTGCATGCGGTATAGCAGGCGATTTGATATGTACCGGACCGATAGGTTGTATAAATTCATCAGGTGCTGTATCAGAAGGAGCGGCATAATTAATGGTTGTACTTACCGCGGCTTCTACCGGTTTTAATGCACCAATTTGTAAAACAGGTAGTATAAACGATACCACGCAGGCAAACAGCAAGTAAGCACGTGTTAGCTGATAATAGGTTTCTTTAGTTAAAAAAAGGCAGTAGGCCAGGTAAAATACCCCCAGGTAAATGTTGGCTTCCGCGAGATAATACAACCAATTCATAATGTTAGGTTTTTTGATAAGGTTTAGGTGGTTTATTTCTTTTTACTTTTCAGCTCGTCAATCAATTTGGTTAGCTCATCAAGCTCTTTTATACCCAATTTCTTCTCGTTAGCTATAAAGGATACCAGGCTTTCGTACGAGTTGCTGAAATAGCTGCTCATCATTTTATCGAAAGTAAACTTGCGGTACTGCGCCTCTGATATCAGCGGGAAATAAATGTGCGAGTTACCCACCGCTTTATGATCGATAAAGCCTTTGCCTTCTAAAACCCTTACAACTGTAGACACGGTGTTGTAAGCAGGCTTAGGTTCGTTCATTTTTTCGATAATGTCTTTTACAATGGCTTCGTTTAACTGCCATAATATTTGCATTACCTGTTCTTCTGCTTTGGTTAATTCTTTAATCATCTTCATAGTTGAACTATTTTTGTAGTTTAATAGAATGAAGGTACAACTATTTTTATAGTTTGCAAACTATTTTTGTAGTTTTTTAAAAATATTTTTTTTGAACAGGAAATGAGGCGAGCGGGGTGATATTTATGGCGTTGCCTGCGGCCTGTGCTATCCGCTTATACGCGCACAGGCGTTAGGCGCAGGGCCGGTATCGCTACTATCACTAACGCGGCGGGCGTTAACCCGTCAGCGTCGACTCACCCGATCTACGCTTCGCTCGATCACCCTCTCTTCACCTTCGGTGGAAAGAGGGTTTATTTCTTGCACGAACTAAAATAAAAATATTAAAATATATTCCTTAACCCTCTTTCCACCGAAGGTGAAGAGAGGGTCGACCAGCGTAGCGTAGTCGGGGTGAGTCGACGCCGACAGGCAATAAACTATTTTTTTGCCAAAGTGTACTCGCCCCAAAAATCTGTAGTTGATAATGCTGTCATCGCCATTGGTGGTGGTGGTGCTGGGGTTGAGCTGTTAATTGTTGTAGGGCGGTGCATCTGCTCTGCCTCATTAACTTTAATTTGATAACTAAAGGCATCCGTCCCATTGTTTGGCAGGTTTAAATATTTAAGCGGGATAGCTATTTCGCAAGTGTAGGTCAGCTTATCGTCAAATAACGACGCTGCTTTAATGCCCAGGTCATTATATATGGCTATTGAAGAATCAGTTATACTTTCGATGCCCGATACGTTAATGGTTTTATCTTTCGATCCTAATACGGTATTTAGGTCATTATAGGGTGTCACTATTCCATCAGGTTGCGATGTAGATGCACGCGCATACATATTTGCAACTGCCGACATATCACCCCCGCGCAATACCGGGTATGTTATAGATACTTGTTTGGCATCTTTCTTTTGCAGGGTATGGTTTATATTAAGCGTAATGCCACCTCTCAATATTTTGTCTGCGATGTCGTGATATTTGGTTTGTATGGTAAGGTATAAGTATTTTTCATCGTTAGATAAAGTATAAGACACATTTGTAGCCTTATTATAAGCTTGTAATTTATTATCCCATTCGGTAGCCTTACCGTCAATTTTAATAGTAGACGGCGCCCGCAAACTGATTTCTTGTTTATTGGATAATTTTTGCGAAAAAGCGTTCGCAGACAATATTAAAGCCGGAAGAATACAAGTGATGATCTTTTTCATGTGCGATAGGTTTTAAAGGATTAATTAAAGGTAGTGATTATTTCATTTTTTTTTAATTTCTATGTTTTTGCTAAAAATTATAGTAAAATTTCTATTTTAGTTGCACGTAAACTTTATGTCGCAACTCCATCAAATAGCATTAACGTATTTAAAAAATATTGGTCATGGCCTGGGTAAGGTGCTGGTTAGCCATTTAGGCAGTGCCGGGGCTGTGTTTGATGCTTCGCCCAATAAATTATTAAGCATACCAAGCATAGCAGAAAAGCGCGTACGCGAGCTAAACTTTGACGAAGCCCTGAAAAGAGCTGCCGAAGAATTAAAGTTTATAGAAAAGAACAACATCAAAGTGCTGTTTTACACCGATGCCAACTATCCCAAACGGTTAAAGAATTGTATTGATGCACCCATACTATTATATAGTAAAGGCAATGCCGACCTTAACGCGCGTAAAATAGTAAGCATAGTAGGCACCCGCAACGCTACCGACTATGGCCGCCAGCTTTGTGCCGACCTGGTTGCCGAACTGCAACAGTATGATGTTTTAGTAGTAAGCGGGCTGGCGCACGGCATAGATGTAATAACACACAAAGAATGTATTAAAAATAATGTTGCCACAGTAGGGGTGTTTGGGCATGGGCTGGACAGGATCTATCCCGTAGCGAATAGAAGCACCGCCGATAAAATGCTGGAGAATGGCGGCTGGTTAACCGAATATCCATCGGGCACCGTCCCGGGTAGCGGAAACTTCCCCGAGCGTAACCGCATTGTTGCCGGCATGGCCGATGCTACTATAGTAATAGAGGCCAGTATAAAAGGCGGTGCATTAATAACTGCCGAGATTGCTAATTCTTATAATAGAGATGTATTTGCGTTCCCGGGAAGGTTGGGGGATACGTATTCTGAAGGGTGTAATTTTTTGATCAGGAATAATAAAGCCGCCCTGCTTACCTGCGTAGCCGACCTGGCTTACAGCCTTGGCTGGGAAAAGCCCGACGATGCCAAACCGGTTGAACAATTTATGCTACCTATTGACCTGACGGGCGATGAACGTACAATATATAATGTAATACAGCAGCATAACGCGCCGCTTGCAATTGATGACCTGACTATAAAAACCAATATGCCCATGAGCCAGCTGGCCATGAACCTGTTAAATATGGAGATGCAGGGTTTTATCCGGAGTTTGCCGGGGAAGATGTATAGGGTTAGTTGAGTTGTGAGTTATGGGTTTTGAGTGGTGAGCAGGAATATATCCAGAACTCACTACTCAAAACTCACAACTCATTTATCACGCTCTTCTGATAACACCCAATAGTAAAGCTACAATAGCTATAACCAATAATACGTGAATTATTCCGCCAGCAGAATAATAGAAAAAGCCAAATGCCCAACCTATAATAAGGATAACGGCGATAATGTAAAGTAAACCTCTCATTGTTTTAAAGTTTTAATAGTGAATGATAAATCACTACTTACTAAAACCATTCCAAAAAGGTCTGAAAACAAAAAAGCCCCGCATAAACGGGGTTTTTATATTGTTTTAAGCGAGATTAGTACTCGTCTTCGTTAAAAAAGAAGTCATCTTTTGTAGGGTAATCAGGCCATATTTCTTCAATATTTTCATACGGCTCACCATCATCCTCTAATGCCTGCAGGTTTTCAATCACCTCAACCGGTGCTCCTGAGCGTATAGCATAATCAATTAATTCGTCTTTAGTTGCGGGCCATGGTGCATCCTCCAGGTGAGATGCTAATTCGAGTGTCCAGTACATATTTTAATCTATAATTAAGTTTAATTTTTAAATTTTCAATTTCTGCAAAAGTATAATATTTTTATGTTGATAATCAATATATTTTTTTAAATTTTTTTAAGCCTCGGTATCCATTCATTTTCAGGGATGTTATGGTCGTTTGCCACTTTGCGTGCCAGGGTAAAAAGGTAATCGCTTAGCCTGTTTAAATAAATAATAACCTTATCGTCTACAATACTTTCGTCTGCTAAATGTACTGTAAGGCGTTCTGCACGGCGGCATACGGTGCGGGCTATATGGCAGTAAGATATAGTTGTGCTACCCCCCGGCAATATAAAATGCTTTAATTCGGGTATTTGCAGGTTAATGGTATCCATTTCTGTTTCCAGCAATTCAATATCTTCGGTGTGCAGATCAGGTATCACCATTTTTGATTTTTCCGGATCGGCCGCTAAAGATGAACCAATGGTAAACAAACGGTCCTGGATCTCTTTTAAAAAGTCTTTATCGTGCTGGGTGATCTCCTGGTCGCGTATCAAACCTATAAAACTATTCAGCTCATCAACCGTTCCGTAGCTTTCAATACGCAGGTGATGCTTTGGTACGCGCGTACCGCCAATTAAGGATGTAAAACCTTTATCGCCTGTTTTGGTATATATTTTCATACAGTGTTATGCGGCAATTTATAAATATCGATTTAAACTTTGTTAATAAATCGGCAATATTTTATGGGTTGCGTTAAACTTGCGTCTATCTTTACAATCAATAAATAATACACAACTTTATACGCTTATGAAGCCTGTTATATTGTCAACAAAGTTTTTCCTGCTGCTTGCTACAACCTTAATGCTGTTAAGTTTTAAGTGTGGCAGTGCATCAACAAACATAGCTAAAGCGGCCGCGTTTAACCTGATCACCGAAAAACAGTTTAACGCCCTGTTCCCGCAACGCGACCCATTTTACACATATGCCTCGTTTATTAAAGCCATAAAAGACCTGGCGCAGATAAAAGTTAAGATCACCCGTCGCGCGGTATCGGTTTACCAGTTTATCCGTACCGATAAAGCTACCGGCAAAAGCACCATAGTACGCCAGGACGTGGATTGGAACGAAGCCTGGGCCAAAGTAAAACCCGACAGTACTTATACTGTTGATTATGGCGCTTTTTGTACGGAGAGCGATTTGCTGAGCAATAAAAAGGAGCTGGCCGCCTTTTTTGCCAACGTGGCCCACGAAACCCGCCATGGCATGAATGGTTCCTATACCGACGGCCTGATGTTAAGGCATGAGGATAATACTTCGCTTGATTATTTTGGCGATAGCGATGAATATCCGCCGGTTAAAGGCAAAAAATATTATGGCCGCGGGCCCATGCAGTTAAGCTATAATGGTAATTATGGTTACGCGTCCGATTGTATTTTTGGCGATCATAAAATACTGCTCAACAACCCCGACCTGCTGACTACCGACCCGGTTATAGCTTTTAAAGCAGCCATTTATTTTTGGATGACCCCGCAAACGCATAAACCATCGGCACATGATGTGATAATAGGGAAGTGGAAGCTTAACGCCGCTGATAAAGCTGCCGGCCGTGTTAACGGCTTCGGCATGGTTACAGACATTATAAACGGCGCGGTTGAATGCGGCCAGGGCGAAAACCCCAACATGTTGGACAGGATAGGCTTTTACCAGCACTTTTTAAAACAGCTGGGAGCAAGTGATCCAAACTGTGTGTGCAGTTGCGGAAGGATGAAAGCATTTTAATTAGCGGCGTCATTGCTGTTAGGGTTTAGTAATTCGGTAATAGAATTACTAAACCTTTACAATTGCGAGGAACGAAGCAATCTCTACACTTGCTTATCAATGTTCGTAATGATCGTGCTGGCTATCGCCAAATGGGATCCAACTAATTGAATGTCCTATGCAGAGATTGCTTCGTTCCTCGCAATGACGTATTGGTGAACGTATGAGGTTAAATTTGCTTATTACTTTAACGTTTCCTACTTTTAACAAACACCAACCCAACTCATGGAAGAACACCCTTTTGATGCCACAGGTTTAAGCTACGATACCATAAAAAGGTTCACCGAAACCTATAATACACTTAACGAAGAATTCAGGATCCAGCCTACCGGGCATATTGATTTCGACCTGCACCAGTTTAAAGTTTTCAGGAACTGCCTTGATGTTAATTTAAGGGGATCGTATGTGATCAAACGCGATTGCGGCGATTCATATATCCTGTTTGTGGAAGTGCACTATAAAATAGGCGACAAGCATGTCACTGCTCACCAGGAGTTCCAGGTTTGGGGGCTAACTTACTTAAAACCGAATTTTGGCGGGGTAGTTATCCGCCGCGAAACGCTGACCGATAAAATACTGGAATTAATGCACCCGCACGAGCTGGATTTTGATGAGGACAAGCCATTTAGTAATACCTTTTACGTATTGGTTAACGACCATGCAAAAGCTACCGCCGGTATGAACCGGGATTTCCGCAACGCGGTGATGGATATCCGTGATAATGATTTTATGATAGAAATAGTAGACCATACGCTGATCATCGGTAATTACGACCCTATCGTTGCCGAAAAATCACTGCATATAGCGGAGTTTGTGGAGCGGATTGCGTCGGCGTGTAATGATTAGGATTAACAACAAGGTGTATGAAAAAATTCCCACAAATATCAGAACCCCAGGTCGCATTGGTATGGGCCGACTTCAAAACCGGCCATATTTTGGATAATAACTTTGTAGTAGTTACCAAAGAAAATCAGGAACCTTACAATATATTTGATGATGTAAAGGCCGCCGTTGAATATGCAAAGCTAAACATCATTGAAAGAGGCAATTTGGAGTGTGTTATCAATGGTGCTGATGAAGAATTATTGCATTACATCACTCCCGAAAACGTAAAGAATTTTTAATATTCTTAGCCCCGGGGTGTTTCATTTGACCGTTTTTATGAAACAAAAACGCTTAAAAAATCAATTAGCTGTATTTCAGTAGCTTATATCATATCGCTGTATGAAAATCCTGACGTAAAAGTTGTTTCATTTTGTTTCACCGGTTTTTCGTAACCAGTTAACAGACAATGGATTATCACGAAATCGTGTTTCATCTGTTTCAATTGTTTCACATTTACGTGAAATGAAACAAACGGTTAAACTATCCCGCTGCGGTCCACTATCTGGATATTGGTATTAGCGTAATCGCGCTCAATTAAACCATCGCGCATCCGCACAATACGGTGGGCGTGCATGGCAATATCTTCCTCGTGCGTTACTAATATTATGGTGTTGCCTTTGGCATGGATATCTTCCATAAGGCTCATTATTTCTATAGATGTTTTGGTATCCAGGTTACCGGTAGGCTCATCGGCAAGGATAATAGAAGGATCATTAATTAAAGCCCTGGCTACAGCCACGCGCTGGCGCTGGCCACCCGATAATTCGTTAGGGCGGTGATCGGTACGGTTACCCAAACCTACATTCTCTAACGCTTTCTTGGCACGTGCCTGGCGGCCCTCTTTATTAACGCCGGCATATATTAAAGGCAGGGCCACGTTGTCTAACGCTGTATTACGGGGCAACAAGTTAAATGTCTGGAAAACAAAGCCGATCTCGGAGTTACGCACCTCGGCCAAATCGTTGTCGCTCATGTGGCTAACGTTGATGCCGTTAAGAATGTATTCGCCTTTGGTAGGTGTATCCAAACAACCCAAAATATTCATCAAAGTTGATTTACCCGAACCAGACGGACCCATCAGCGCCACAAACTCACCTTTGTTTATAGTTAACGTTACATCCTTAAGCGCGTGGATAACCTCGCTGCCTATAACGTATTTACGCCCTATATTTTTAATGGTGATTAATGGCTTGTCTTTTAATGGCTCCATGCTTGTTTTTGTTCTTTGACTGTGGCAGGGGATGTTTTGTTACAATCTTTTTAGTATTGAGTTTTGAGTGGTGAGTTTTGAGTTGTATAAGCCACTCAAAACTCAAACACCGTTACTGAAAACTTAAATCTACCCAATAACTTTTGCCACCAAAAAGTACTTATCATCGTGCTTAGGCGAGTTTTGTAAAGCTTCTTCAACAGTAACTTCCTGCTTAACTACATCTTCCCTGAAAACATTTACTTCGGAAGACAAGTAGATCAACGGCTCGACGGCTGATGTATCAATCTCGTTTAGCTTTTCCATAAAGCTCAGGATCTTGTTCATATCGCCAATCATTTCCGTTTTTTCGGTTTCGGCCAGTTCAAGGCGGGCAAGGTGGGCTATCTTATCTACGGTTTCGCTGTCAATGGTCATTATACTAATTTTTGGTTGATGATGGTGTGTACCTGGTCGCGCAGGGCATCGGCATCATCAGGTGTTAAATTTGCCGTTTCAATAGGCTTATGTGCAAATATATGGCAAATTCCCGGTTTGCTGCCATGGTCAAGGCCGGTATCCCATAAAACTTTCCAGGTATCTATAGATGACACGGGGATTATAGGTACTTTCAAGTCAATCGCCATACGGAACGGGCCGTTCTTAAAATCATTTAATTGCGGCGGGTAGTCATCAGGTATCCGCCCCTCCGGGAATATGATCACCGACTGGCCCCCGGCCAAAACCTCCGATGCTTTTTTAAACGCACGGTATGACGACATTTTGCTATCGCGATTTACCGGGATATCAACGGTTTTAAAAAACAGGCGGGTTACCATATTATTCAGCAACTCTTCCTTACCCATAAAGCAATGGTTGTTGTTTTTAACCATGATTGTCATGGCGGTAATGTCGAGATTAGAGGTATGGTTAGGGCAGATGATGTAGGTCCTGTTCCAGTCGATTGGCTCAGCATATTCAAAACTATAAAGAATACCCACCAGTAATGAACTTACAAATCCCCAGGTACGACGGATGGCATTCATGTACTTATAATTGCGCGTATTACGCGATAACACGTATAAAAACGGGAAGGCTACGGCATAAGTTAAGGCAACAGAAACTATATATAAATAGCAATGCAGTTTCCTCAATATTATTTTCATCGTCTCCAAAAATATAAAAAATACTTACTTTCGCCGCTATGGAAACTGTTGTTAGTGGTATCAGATCGACCGGGAACTTACATTTAGGTAATTATTACGGTGCAATACAGAATTTTGTGAAAATGCAGCACGAGTATAACTGCTTTTTTTTTATTGCTGACCTGCACTCGCTCACCACACATCCTACGCCTGCAAACCTGCACACCAATGTTAAAAATGTATTGGTTGAATATTTGGCAGCGGGCATTGATCCGGAGAAAGCAACCATCTACGTGCAATCAGACGTGCAGGAGATCTCTGAACTGTACTTATACATGAATATGAACGCCTACATGGGCGAACTTGAACGCAGCACTTCATTTAAAGATAAAGTACGCGCCAACCCTGATAACGTAAACGCCGGCCTTTTAACCTACCCGGTTTTAATGGCTGCCGACATTTTAATCCACAAAGCTACCAAAGTACCCGTAGGTAAAGACCAGGAGCAACACTTGGAAATGGCGCGCACTTTTGGCAACCGCTTTAACCGTTTATATAATAACGAGTATTTCCCGGAGCCTTATGCCTTTAATTTTAGCAGCAACCTGGTAAAAATACCGGGGCTTGACGGCAAGGGTAAAATGGGTAAATCAGAAGGAGAGGGGAATGCTGTTTTCTTGTCAGATTCGCCCGAGGTTATCCGCAAAAAAGTAATGCGCGCGGTTACGGATAGCGGCCCGACTACCGAAAATCAAACCAAACCCGAAGAGATCCAAAACCTGTTCGACCTGATGAAAGTGGTTTCGGCACCCGATACTATTGCGCATTTTGACAACCTGTATAATACTATGCAGATCCGTTACGGCGACCTGAAAAAACAGTTAGCCGAGGACATGATCATTGCTACTGCGCCAATCCGCGAAAAGATAAATGATATTGCCAACGACGCACCCTACCTGCGCCAGGTGGCCCGCTACGGCGCCATTAAAGCCCGCGAAAGCGCCGCTAAAACCATTAAAGAGGTTAGGGAGATAATTGGGTTCAGGAGCTTTTAGATGGCTTATATGGTTCATGGTTGATAGTTCATAGCCATGAACGATTAACAATTGATCATGAACTAAAATCATTTTGACATTTAACATTCTAATTCTATCTTAGCGAATATGCATATAGCTGTTGTTGGTAATATAGGAGCCGGTAAAACCACGCTCACCGAACTGCTGGCCAAGAATTATGGCTGGGATCCCTTATACGAAGCCGTTGATAATAATCCGTATCTGGAAGATTTTTACAGCGATATGAAGCGCTGGAGCTTTAACCTGCAGATCTATTTTCTGAACAGTCGTTATCGCCAGATCATCGATATTCAAAAAAGCGGCCGTAATATTATACAGGATCGTACCATTTATGAGGATGCCTACATATTTGCAGAGAACCTGCACGATATGGGCCTGATGACCAGCCGCGATTACGATAACTACGAATCGATATTTAATAATATAACTGAGTATATAAAGCCACCCGATCTGCTGGTTTACCTGAAAGCTTCTGTACCAACGCTGGTAAATAACATCCAGCGCCGTGGCCGCGAGTATGAGATAGGGATCCGTATAGACTATCTTTCAAAACTTAACGAGAAATACGATAAGTGGATAAACAACTATAAGCTGGGCAAGCTATTGATACTGGATAAAGATAACCTGGATTTCGCTAATAATACCGAGGACTTGTCAAATATTATCCAGTTGGTTGAACGGGAGATAAACGGACTATTTTAGGTCATGAGTTTTGGGTTATGAGTTTTAAGTACAACATATTATTTAACTCGCCACTCATCACTCACCACTCATCACTCAAATAATGAAGATCCTCGGAATCATTCCCGCACGTTACGCATCATCAAGGTTTCCCGGTAAGCCATTGGTTGATATTGCCGGCAAAAGCATGATCCAACGTGTTTATGAGCAGGCTAAAAAGTGCACTGATTTAACCGAGGTTATTGTTGCTACCGATGACGACCGGATATTTGACCATGTAACGGCCTTTGGCGGCGTAGCGGTAATGACCAGCGCCGATCATCAAAGCGGTACCGACCGTTGTGCCGAAGTGGCCCGGGCGCATCCTCAATATCATGTAGTAATAAATATTCAGGGCGATGAACCTTATATCGACCCTGAACAAATAACCAAGCTTGCCTCCTGTTTTGCAACCCCCGAAACCCAGATAGCTACTTTAGTTAAAAAGGTAAAAACCGATCAGGAGCTGCATAACCCCAATACACCCAAGGTAATTGTAAACAAACTAAGCGAGGCTGCTTATTTTTCACGCTCGGCAATACCACATATCCGTGGCGAGGAGCCGCAAAATTGGCTGGAGTTTTATACTTTCTTTAAACATATCGGCATATACGGTTACCGGGCTGATGTTTTGCAGGAGATAACCAAGTTACCTATATCAGCCTTAGAAAAAGCCGAGAGCCTGGAGCAATTGCGCTGGATAGAGAACGGCTACCGAATTAAAGTTGCAGAGACGGAGTTGGAAACGTATGCGGTGGATACGCCGGAGGATTTGTTAAACTTAAACTTCTTGTAAGCGTTAGCGTTTTCGTAAGTTCAATAAATTATGGTCAGGTTTCCACTTATCGTTTGGCTACCGGCATGGCCGCTAATAACATAATAATAAACCCCGGCAGGTACCTTCTTGTTGCTTACTAAGCCACTCCAGGGTATTGTATAGCCTATACTTTGAAAAACAATATCGCCGTACCGGTTATAAACTTTTACTGTTGTTGATAAATCGCCTTCTAAGCCGGCAATTACCCAGCTATCGTTTATACCATCGCCGTTTGGTGTGAAAGCGTTGGGGACGTGGATATCGGCACAATGGCTGGTAATATTGATCACTTGAGTTGCTGTGCAGCCATTGGCGGCAGTAACAGTTAAGGTTACTTTACCCAGTTTGTTTGTGTGATAGGTCGAAGTACCTGATTGTCCGTTCCATTCGTATTTTGTAAACCCGGTAGGTGCTGTTAGGGTAATTTGTTCGTTAGTAAACTGACATAAAGCAGCATCCGGAACACTTAAAGTTGGATTGGGTAAAAATTTAATATCAATATCTTTTGAAACCTCGCAACCGGCTGCTGTTTTCACGGTTGCAGTGTAAGTGGCAGATTGTTTAACGTTTATTTGCGCCGTTGATTCTCCTGTCGACCATTTTAATGTACCACCGGAGTAAGTCGCTTTTAAATCGACTGTTTGTCCATCACACAAAGTTAATGTAGTTAGTTTTTCTATATTGATGATTGGTGCGGCTTCAAAGCTTAATGTATAAGCTGCGGAAGTTTGACTGCAGGTAGTTAAATTACTGCTTAAGGTAATTGTATAGTTACCTGGCTCATTGGTTATGATAGTGGTTTTATTCTGGTTAGTACTCATTACTGCGCCATCTTTAAACCAATCAATTATATATGTACCATCATTAACAAACGGGATAGATAAAGTTGCCTGGTCGCCAATACAATAGGCTGCTTTATCGGCAGCTATAATTGGTTTGGTTATTTTAATAAAATCTATTTGTACCTCTTTGGTACCTATCCAGTTCGTTCCGCAATTACTCACTTCCAGTTTGTATTTGCCAGCCTGGGTGGTATTGAGGGTAGCGGTTGTATTACCGTTTAATACACCATCTTTATACCAACGATATTGATAGGCGACATTTGTTTCTGTTTTAAGTGTTGCGCTTGTGCCATCGCAGAAAGTTATTTTATCGGGATAGTTAAATGTGAAGATAGGTGCGGCGACAGTTGTTATTTTTAAACGATTTGTTTCGAAATGGATAGGTGTGCATGGATCATACAAAATCGCATAATATTCGCCGGGTTGGGTTGTTTTCAGTGTGGTGTTTGTTTCGTTAGGCACCGCTGCTCCGTCTTTGTACCATTGCACAAAAGTAGAACCGTAATAACCCGAATGGATATTAATATTTACAGATGCGCCTGAGCAGGTTTGGATTTCATTTAATGAAAAATTTGCCCCATCAAAACTTATCGCTGAAGATAATTTTTGCGAAGTGTTTACAAATGGTAAATAATCCGGAATTAAAAAATATAACCCATCGTTGGCGGCAACCCAAATCCCGTTTTCGCAAACATAGCCCGTTGCAGTTTCAATTGAAGTGCCACCATTTGAATTGCTTCTGTTTTTTGGACCGGGATTGATTATATCGTATGAATTAGCATTTACACATATGTCGTTAACTGGCTTGTTGCCAAATTCATCCAAATGAAAAAAGGTATATTCAGTTAACCCATTTCTATATTGAGAATTACTAAAATATAGTCCTTGTGATGATCCGATCAATAAGTTTTCCTGTACAAGGCCCTTTATAAAAAAACCGCCAAAGGGGACGAGGCCATAAATAGACGTTATTTTAGTTATATCAGTTCCCTTTAAATAATGCCGTATAGGATAATAACCGGAAATAAAATGGGAGTAATTATGTAAATTCTCGAACAGTCCGTTTTCCGTAGCCCAAAATTGAATACCGGACACAGAAAATTGTCCGGCTGGAAAATAAGGTTCTCCGGAAGTAAAAAATGCAGATTTAAGCGTATTTCCAAAGCTGTTACCACCCAAATAAATGTGGCCTACATATTCGCCGTAATTTATAAAAGTAGATATGGCACGGTGTTCGACTGTATCGGCGGAGCAGCAGTTAGAAATCGATGTCATCATAACTCCACGATAGCTACTATCATAAATATGGAAGTCTATATCTCTGCTTGCCGGTAACATGATGTCCACTTGATAATCATAACGGCAAACACCATGGGATGTCCCTATAGCTAAAACATGGGCACTGACAAGTCCAAGGGCGTTTTGTCCATAAGTAGTAACTGCCATGGATGTAATCGTACCTACTATACCATCCGAAACGCCTAAGAGCCTAATTGTGCCTTTTCTGTAAGCGATAACATTTGAAGTGCTTGTGGCTATAAAAACAGTGTCTTTATTTTGACCTACTATATCAATAAACTGCAGGTTGTTGTAAGTGCTAAAGGTTCCGGTAAAATCCACCACTTCAAAACTTAAACTATTTATCTGGTAAACCTCGTTATTTTGCGCAAGTACCCATAAATATGGGTCACTGACATCTCTCTTAACCTTGAGTATGTTTTTGCCTGCTAAAAAAGTTTGATTTACATGCAGGTCCATATCCTGCTGGCTATAAGCTCCAGTAGATAAAAAAAGAAAAGAAAGCAGGAGTAGGTAAACGCGCATCACTAAATATTCGACGCTAAAAATAGCTTAATAATTTAGTTTAGCAAGCCGGTAACTATAAATTACAACTTATTTAATCTTACTATATAACGCTGCAACCTTACCATGGCACTCATTCAATATCACAACTGATTGCGATAAATTATCAAGCACTTTACGCTTAAACGCTTTGTTGCCCTTGTTTTTAGGTGCCTGACTTATCAATTCATCATTTTCATAAATGCGGAAGTTTAGTTTATCATATACCTCGGCACTATTAAAATTAGGGATGCTTAGATGATCTACCAGCGGACGGTTAGCCAGTAATATTTTTTCAAGATCGGCTACATTGGTTTGCATTACGCGTAACGAATTAGGAAAGTGATGATCTTTAAAACCACCCTTGTTGATAAGGTTTATAAGGTTATTTTGATTGATGATCAATACCTTCGCTTTTTTATTAAACATAACTGCAAAGTTTGCAAATTTTATCCTGTCGGGACTGTGGGTTATCCGTTGGGCATTCTCGGTTAGTGTTGAAAATAATTTAGATACCAGGTTTAAAGAGTACAGGTAATTTTGGTACGCGTCCCGGGGCTTATCACGTGCAAAATTAGTATCAGCAATAAATAAAAAGGCAATAAACAAAAGTACTTTCTTCATAATTGTGCAGACTTATAATTATGTAGTAAGAAAATATTTCTTGTTTTGTTTAAAATAAAATCACCGTAGCAATTAACATTCAGCGCCTTATCAACAATTAAATTTTTAAAACCCAAACACCAAAAATATTCTTACTTTTGTATCCCGTACACAAACATTTGATGCAGGCTTAAAACCGGCATCAAAATTCAAAAAATATCATGACTAAATACATATTTGTTACGGGCGGTGTGACCTCTTCGTTAGGGAAAGGCATTATATCGGCTTCATTAGCCAAATTACTACAATCGCGCGGATACAGCGTAACCATTCAAAAATTCGACCCTTATATCAACATTGATCCGGGAACATTGAACCCTTACGAGCATGGCGAATGCTACGTTACCGAGGATGGGGCCGAAACAGATCTGGATTTAGGCCATTACGAGCGTTTTTTAAATACGCCAACATCAAAAGCCAACAACATTACTACCGGCCGTATCTACCAAAACGTTATTAACAAAGAACGCGAAGGCGCTTTTTTAGGCAAGACCGTACAAGTTGTTCCGCATATTACCGACGAGATAAAACGCAACATCCGCATATTGGGCGAGGATGGCAAATATGATATTGTAATAACCGAATTAGGCGGTACCGTAGGCGATATCGAATCATTACCCTACATTGAGGCTGTGCGCCAGTTTAGGTGGGAGATAGGATCAGGTAACTCATTGGTTATCCACCTAACCCTGATCCCTTTCCTTGCAGCGGCAGGCGAATTGAAAACCAAGCCAACTCAACACTCGGTTAAAATGTTGTTGGAGTATGGAATTCAGCCCGATATTTTGGTTTGCCGTACAGAGCATCATTTAAATATGGATATCCGTAAAAAGATAGCCTTGTTTTGTAATGTTAACATTAACGCGGTTATCGAGTCTATCGATGCCTCAACCATATATGATGTGCCATTGCTGATGCTTAAAGAGCAGTTGGACAAAACAGTACTAACCAAGCTTAAACTACCACATAAAATAGATCCGGAATTAACAAACTGGAAAGACTTTTTGGGCCGCCTTAAAAATCCTACATCCGAAGTTAAAATTGGCCTGGTAGGTAAATATGTTGAGTTGCCTGATGCTTATAAATCAATCATCGAATCGTTTATCCACGCCGGTGCAAAAAACGAGTGCAAGGTAAAGGTGGTGTATATCCCGTCAGAATCATTGACCCCGGGCAACGCTATTGATAAGCTGCAGGGCTTGCATGGGGTGCTGGTTGCACCTGGCTTTGGCGAGCGTGGCTTTGAAGGTAAAATAGAAGCGATACGTTATGTGCGCGAAAATAATATTCCGTTCTTTGGTATTTGTTTGGGTATGCAGTGTGCCGTGGTTGAATATGCCCGTAACGTGTTGGGCCTTAAAGATGCCAGCAGTACAGAGATGAACCCGGACACCCCGAACCCGGTTATCGCTATGATGGAAGAGCAAAAGAAAGTTGTAAACAAAGGCGGTACCATGCGTTTAGGCTCATACGCCTGCGACCTGAAGAAGGGAAGCAAAGCCTTTGCCATATACGGCCAGCAACATATTACGGAGCGTCACCGCCATCGTTACGAGTTTAATAACGAGTACTTAAAGCAATACGAAGCGGCAGGCTTGATCCCGTCAGGCTTTAACCCCGAGAATAATTTGGTGGAGATAGTTGAGCTTAAAAGCCACCCGTTTTTTGTAGGCGCGCAGTTCCATCCCGAATTAAAATCAACAGTTGCTAATCCGCACCCACTTTTTATTAACTTTGTCGCCGCTTCGATGGCTTACGCCCGCAAGAAATAGTTAATTTGAGTACGATACGATAGAAATGGATAGAAATACGTTTACAGGGTTATTCCTGATCATGATCATTATTGCCGGTTCGGTTTGGTTTTTAAAACCAAGCGACGCGCAATTAAAAAAAGAGGCTTTATTACAAGCCAATTTAAAAAAGCAAGACTCGTTAAAGAAATTAGGAACAAGTGCCACAACAGCTAAATTTGATACCACAGCCAAAATTGCAGCCGCAACTGTTGATTCGGCTGCTTTAAAAAGCCCGTTTGGTGCTACTATAAACGGTACAGAAAAACTAATAACCTTAGAGAATAAGGACCTGCGCATCAAATTAAGTACCCGCGGTGGCCGTATTTACTCTGTCGAGTTAAAAAACTTTAAAACGTTTGATAAAAAGCCATTGGTGTTATTTGATGGTGATGCCAACAAATTTGGTTTCAGCTTCGGCGCCGGATCAGCCAATGTAAATACCAACGAAAGATATTTTACCCCAAGCGCCGAAGGTTTACAGGTTACGGGCAAAGATTCATCATCCATAACCATGCGTTTAACCTACAGCCCAACGCAGTATATTGATTATATATACAACTTGAAAGGCGAGGGCTATAAAGTAGGCTTTACCATTAAAGCAGTTGGCCTGGATAATGTAATAGCTAACAGCAGCAGCATTACTTTAAACTGGGAAAGCAGCCTGCATAAATTAGAGCAAGGCCATACGCTTGATCATCAAAACTCTTATATAGGGTACTTTGATACTGAACGTAATTATGATTTTATTGGCGACACCAAAGACGATCAAAAGGACATTGCTGATAAAAAAATGCAATGGGTCTCGTTTAAGCAACACTTCTTTTCGAGCGTATTAATATCAAAAGATGGCTTCAGCAAATCAAGTTTTACTATAAGTACAGATACTTCAAATCACGCTGATATTAAACAGCTTAAAGCTAACCTGGTATTAGCACGTAATGCTGACGGTACCTTCCCGCTTGATTTTTACTTTAGCCCTAACCACTTTAAAACATTGCAGGCACAGGGCCATAGTCTCGAGAAGCAAATTAACATGGGCTGGGGGCCGTTAAAATTCATTAACCGTTACGCCGTACAGCCGGTATTTAATATCTTAACCCAGTTTAATTGGAACTATGGTATCATTATACTGGCATTAACCATTATCCTTAAATTAGTTTTATCGCCGCTTACTTACAAATCTTACCTGTCAATGGCCAAGATGCGTGTGTTAAAGCCTGAGATGGATGAGATTAAAGCAAAAGTAGGCGATGATAACCCAACCTTATTACAGCAGGAATACCTGAAGCTCTATAAAAAGGCGGGCGTAAACCCATTAGGTGGTTGTTTGCCTTTATTGTTACAGATGCCGATTGTTATCGCATTCTTCCGGTTTTTCCCGGGTTTGTTTGAGTTGCGCGGTCAAAGCTTCCTTTGGATGCATGATTTGTCGACCTATGATGCAGTTATAAACTTTGGTTTTAATATCCCGTTCATTGGCGAGCATTTAAGTTTAATGTGTTTGTTGATGACGGTATCCACCCTGATCTATACTTACTTTAACAACCAGATCTCGGGTGTAAGCGGCCAGATGAAATATATTGGCTATATCACCCCGATAATTTTCTTAGGCGCATTAAACGGTTATCCGTCAGGCTTGAACTATTATTACTTCTTGGCTAACATGCTTACTTTCTTACAACAATACGTTATTAAGTTAATGGTTGATGATAAGAAGATCCATGCCCAGATCCAGGAAAACAAAAAGAAACCTGAGGATAAAAAGAAGAAATCAGGCTTCAGCGCTAAAATGGAAGAAATGATGCGTGCGCAACAACAGGTGCAGGCTAAGAAAGGGAAATAGTTGTTGGAGATTAGAGATTAGTAAAGGCCCGCGATTTATCGCGGGCCTTTTTTGTTATCCCAATCTGTCATTTCGAAGCGTAGCGAGAAATCTTAAACGCCACGCTACAGATCGTAGTATAAGATTTCTCACTCGTCCCTCGTTTCGAAATGACATCAAAATTTATTTTCAATAATCAACTAAAAATATTAGTAAATTACTACATTTGAAATATGTATGCAATTGTAGATATTGAGACCACGGGAGGGCATGCCAGCGCAAACGGTATAACCGAAATTGCTATTTGTTTACACGATGGTAAAAAGGTAACTAAACGCTTTAGCACGCTTGTAAATCCCCGCAGGGATATTCCTATCTACATACGGGCCCTCACGGGCATTACCAACGAAATGGTTGCCGAAGCGCCGCCGTTTGAAGATGTGGCTGCTGATATTTACCACATGCTGCATGGCAAAATTTTCATCGCCCATAACGTTAATTTCGATTACTCTTTTGTGCGCTACCATCTGGCCGCTGCCGGGTACGATCTGCAAACCAATAAACTATGTACCGTAAGGCTGGGCCGAAAAATATTACCAGGACTGCCATCATATAGTTTAGGCAAGCTTTGCCGGCATTTAGGTATTGATAACGAGAGCCGCCACCGCGCTATGGGCGATGCCGAGGCAACTGCCGAACTATTTAGCCTGCTGCTGCGTAATGATAAGGACGACCATATTAAACAAGCGTTAAAGGCAAATTCGAAAGAGCAGGTATTACCACCGCATTTACCTAAAAAAACTGTGCTGGAATTACCCAATAGCCCGGGGGTATATTATTTCCACGATCATAAAGGAAAGGTGATATATGTAGGCAAAGCCAAGAATATTAAGAAACGTGTAAGCAGTCACTTTACCGGCAACAACCCCGGGTCACAACGCCAGGGATTTTTAAAGGAGATCCACCAGATAACCCACCAGGCTTGCGGAACCGAGCTGATAGCGTTTGTACTTGAAGCTGTCGAGATAAAGCGCCTTTGGCCAAAATATAACCGGTCGCTTAAGCGGTTTGAGCATGCTTATGGCTTATATATGTTTGAAGACCAGCGGGGGTATATGCGCCTGGCAGTTGATAAGCATAGAAAATATACCGGGGCAATATATACCTGCAATACCATGCTTGAGGGTAGGGCGATATTAAATCAATTGATAGATACCTTCGCACTGTGCCCTAAACTTTGCTTTATTCAAAATAACGCGGAGCCCTGTATCGGTACAGCTAAAGACCAATGCGCCTGCACCGGTATAGAAACTGCCGAAAGCTATAACCAAAAAGTACAACTGGCGCTTGATGAGCTGAACCAGGCGCTGCCAACCTTCGCAATCCGTGATGATGGCCGTACTGATGACGAGCATAGCTGTATCCTTGTCGAGAAAGGAAAATTTTATGGCATGGGTTATATCTCGCAATATTTTGATGTAGAGAGCTTACAGCAGCTTAAAAACTATATTACGCCATATCCCGGCAACGACTATATTAAAAATATGGTTGCTAACTACGCAGAGAAGTTTCCGCAGCGTAAGGTGGTGTTTGCGTAAAGTTTTTTACTGTGATTGCGAGCGGAGCGTGCCAATCGCCAACTTTGCAGCGTGCGATTGCCACACTATCGCTCACAATTACAAACAGATTTTATTCCTCGCAGGTTTAATTAACCTTTTAAATCGGCATCATAATTGGTGAGTTTTAATACATCTATTAAAACAGCTAAAATTATGAACAGCATCAATCAAAATCAACCCGAAGATAATTTTAAAGACCTTAACGGCACTGAGGCGATCACCAAATTAAAAGAACTGGCCGAGGATGCCAAAACCTGCTTTTTCACCACTAATATTAAAACAGGACTGCCTGCATCCGCCCGCCCAATGACAGTACAGGACGTAGACGACGAAGGTAATTTGTGGTTTTTAATGGCTAACGACAGCGAAACCTACCACGAATTGAAGGCAGAGCCTCTGGCCCAACTATTCTTCCAGGGATCAAAATATTCTGATTACCTGAATGTGTACGGCATAACCACGCTAAGCGCCGATAAAGAAAAGATCAAAGAGTTTTGGAAACCAATATTAAAAGTTTGGTTTACTGAGGGGGAGGGCGACCCACGTATAGCTGTAGTAAAATTAGAACCTACTGAAGCCTACTATTGGGATAACAAACATGGCAACGCTGTAGCTTTTATTAAACAATTAGCAGGCGCAGCTATTGGTAAAACTTTGGATGATTCTGTTGAGGGGAAAATAGAAATTTAAGTTTTGAGTTATGGGTGGTGGGTTTTGAGTAAACAGGTTTATAACTCATCACTCAAAACTCACCACTCATAACTAAATAATTCCCGCTTTCTCCAACTCCACTTGCATTTCCTTTTGCAATTTCAGTGCCTCCGCACGGGCCGCATCAGCAAAATCTTCGGCGTTACTTGCATAAAGTATAGATCGTGATGAGTTAACCAATAAGCCGCAATCTTTAGTCATACCGTATTGGCAAACATCTTGCAAACTGCCGCCTTGTGCGCCTATGCCGGGTACAAGTAAAAAGTTATCAGGAGCATACTTACGTATGGCGGTAAACTCAGTGCTTTTGGTGGCGCCTACTACATACATTATCCTATCGGCACCGGCCCAGGCATTGGCTTTCTTGATAACGGTCTCGTATAGGTGGCCGTCATCTGTTGGCAGGTATTGAAAATCTTTGCTTCCTACTGATGAGGTAAGCGCCAATATAATAACCCACTTGCCATCATACTTTAAATAAGGCGTTACGCTGTCATTACCCATATAAGGGGTAACGGTTATCGCATCAAAGCTCATACCCGAGGTAGCTTCGTCAAAAAACGCGCGGGCGTATTTATCAGATGTATTACCAATATCGCCACGCTTGGCGTCGATAATACTCAAACAGTCGGTTGGTAAATATTTCCATGTGGCAATTAAGCTTTGAAGGCCCCTAACTCCATAGCTTTCGTAAAAGGCCGAGTTTGGTTTGTAAGCCACACAAAGATCTTTGGTAGCATCAATAATACGCTTGTTAAACTCAAGGATAGGGTCGGGGTATTGTAGTAAAAACTGCGGGATCTTATCAATATCTGTATCTAGCCCAACGCATAGAAATGATTTTTTTTGTTTGATCTGGTCTATAAGCTGTCGGCGTGATATCATTGATGAGAAGTATGAGATTTTTGAATGCCCAAAAAAACTAAAAATTAGCTGAAGTGTTAGCCTGTTATAAGATATTTTTTTAAAAAGTTTGTTATATTAAAATAATTGACTACAATTGCAGCGTTATCCTTTGAATTTTTCTTGCACTAAAGAAAGAATTTTAAAATCCACGTTTAATTATCTAAATTAGTTTACCTGGGTTTAAACATTTCAAATAAGCTGCAAACAAATTTCTTTCAAACATCCGAGCAAAATACATTTAAGATTCACGAATAATATCGTAATAAAAACCCCTTTTTGACACCATAATTCATATCATGTCTGATACAACCGAATTGAACGACAAACTCGTTTCTGAGTTGCGCGAAATTGCTAAAAGTTTAGGTATTGCCGACGCTGACACCTTAAGGAAGCCAGAGCTAATATCAAATATTGTACAAATGCAGCAACTTATTGAAGCTGCGCGTGCACAACAACAAGTAGTAGAAAATAATTACGCCCCAATAGGCGCCACCAATACAGCCGACACCGGCGAAAAGAAAACCCGTAACCGGATACGTACCGTTAAAAACACCAATGCGCCACGCGTTGAGGTGCCTTTAGACGATACAAATTTATTTGACCTGCAGGACGACGAGCCGCAAACTGAAGAAAGCGATGACCAGGAAATAGTTATCGCACCAGTTGCTGAATCACCAGAGCAGGAAGGCGAGCTAACTGCAACTACCGCTGCCGACCCTGCTGCCGAAGGCCGCACGCCAAAATTTGAGCGCCGTGTGCCGCAGCAAAAAACGCAGGAACCTGCTGTAAATTTAGATTTTGATAATGTTATTGTAAACGAAGGCGTATTAGAGATCATGCCTGATGGCTATGGTTTTCTTCGCTCGTCTGATTATAACTATTTAACCTCGCCTGATGATATTTATGTATCGCAGTCGCAAATAAAATTATTCGGCCTAAAAACCGGCGATACCGTGCGCGGTAGCATCCGCCCTCCAAAAGAAGGTGAAAAATATTTTCCGTTAGTACGTGTAGAAGCCATTAACGGCCGCATCCCTGCCGAAGTGCGTGACCGTGTTCCGTTTGATCACTTAACACCGCTTTTCCCGTCAGAGAAATTGAGCTTGTTTACTGATCCGGGTAATTATTCAACACGTATCATGGACCTTTTCTCGCCGATAGGTAAGGGCCAGCGTGGTTTAATTGTAGCGCAGCCTAAAACCGGTAAAACCATGTTATTAAAGGATGTGGCTAACGCCATAGCCAAAAATCACCCCGAAGTTTATTTGATCATCTTATTAATTGATGAGCGCCCGGAGGAGGTTACCGATATGGCCCGCAGTGTACGCGCCGAAGTTGTTTCATCAACATTTGATGAGCCTGCCGAGCGCCACGTAAAAATTGCCAACATTGTTTTAGAAAAAGCAAAACGTATGGTTGAGTGCGGCCATGATGTTGTTATCCTGTTAGACTCAATTACCCGTTTGGCGCGTGCTTATAACACGGTAGCACCTGCGTCAGGTAAAATATTATCGGGTGGTGTTGATGCTAACGCGTTGCACAAACCTAAACGCTTTTTTGGTGCGGCCCGTAATATCGAGGATGGCGGCTCATTAACCATCATCGCGACTGCATTAACAGAAACCGGTTCTAAAATGGACGAGGTTATCTTTGAAGAATTTAAAGGTACCGGTAACATGGAGTTGCAATTGGATAGAAAACTATCAAACAAACGTGTGTTCCCGGCTATTGATATCACCGCTTCAAGTACACGTAGAGACGACTTACTGTTAGACAAGGAAACCCTGCAACGTATCTGGATATTACGTAACCACCTGGCCGATATGAACTCGATAGAGGCTATGGAGTTCTTGCAGAGCCAGGTTAGAGGTACAAAAACTAACGAAGAATTCTTAATATCGATGAATTCGTAGTGATGGTTATTAGTTGATTGAGTTGATTAAGTGGGTGGTTGTAGTGTAAATACTTTAACCACCACTTAATCAACTTAATTAATCACTCACTTAATCAATAACTTAACCACCAGTTATTGATTTATTAAGCTAATACTGATACCTTCAAACCTAAAATGAAGAAGCGGGTAAAAAAACATCTTCCAAATGCCATAACTTGTTTCAACCTGTTTAGTGGTTGCGTAGGCGTTGCTTTTGCATTTAAAGGCGACCTGATTACTGCGGCTTACGCCCTTTTCCTGGCAGCGATATTTGATTTTTTTGATGGATTTGCGGCTCGTGTATTGCAGTCTTTTTCGGGTATAGGTAAAGATCTTGATTCGTTAGCCGATGTATTGAGTTTTGGTTTATTACCATCCGCTATTTTGTATGAGCTTTTTTTAAAATCGCCGCAGATAGAAAAAATAGGCCCGTATGTTTGCTTCCTGGCGTTTGCCATTGCTGTTTTCTCGGCATTGCGTTTGGCCAAATTTAACACAGACACACGGCAGGCCGATATATTTATCGGGTTGCCGACGCCGGCAAATGGTGTGCTTATTGCTTCGTTGCCATTTATAATAGAACAACATCCGCTACTTAATCAATACATATTAAACCAATATACTTTATTGGTGCTGGTAATTGTAATGTGTGCTTTATTGGTTGCAGAACTTCCCTTAATGTCGCTGAAGTTTAAAAATCGCGATCCCCGAAATCTTTATCGGTATTTATTGTTGCTGTTTGCAGCAATATTGATTCTATTTTTTAAATTTGCCGCTATACCGGTGGTTATATTTATCTATATCACCTTATCCATTATTCAACTTAAAACAGCTAATAATAATAATATTGTAGGCAGTCAAAAAGAAAACATTTAACTGTTTATAATAGCTTTATAAAACCAACCCGCTCCATGAAAACGTTTCACGCCGAAATAGATGTAATGCCAAAAAAAGAAATCCTTGACCCGCAGGGAAAAGCCGTAACCGGCAGTATGAAAAATTTAGGCCTTGCCGAAATTCAAAACATACGTATTGGTAAACACATCACCCTGCAAATTGAGGCCGATAGCGAAACAATAGCTCATGAAAAAGTTGAGTTGGCCTGTAAAAATTTACTTGCTAATTTAATTATGGAGAGCTATACCTTTAAAATAGCGCAGGTTTAGTTTTACTTACCGTACTTTAGGAGGCTCCGCTGGAGCCTGTCTTCCTTTATTTTTCTATAAACACGTAGCTCCTCCGGAGCTGCTGAAGGTTAACATCAAAGCGATGACTCCGGAGGAGTCGCCTGTTTATAGGAATAAAAACATGATTCTTCGGCTCCGGCGGAGCCTCCTGTAAAAGATCAGGTTTAAAGCTTAGCAGCTATTTCATCTTTTATTTGCAGCAAGGCTACGGTGTTAGCCGCTATTAAGGTTTGTACCTGGTCAAGCTTGTTTACTAAATCCATAACATTGGGCGCGCCCGTTTTGCAGCTTAATTCAATTTGTTGAATTAAGGCCTGGCAGTTAAGCATGCCAAAAAAACCTAATGTAGCTTTTAACTTATGTGCAGCAGCGCCGGCGGTGGTCCAATCCATTTCGTCAAAAGCAGTGCTTATATCCAGCAAGGCAGGTGGCGTTTGCTGTAAAAACATATCTATCGATTCAACAATAAACTCGTCGCTGCCATCGGCAATTTCTTGTAACAGCGTAAGGTCAAGATCCAGGTTTGTTAAATCAACAGACATTTTTTATAAGTTATATATCCAAATTTATAACTTTTTTACAATTAAGCTATCCTTAAGCTCATTTTTCAACCACAGGTTGTTCTTTTTCAAAACAGGGTGGATAAAGTCGGGCGCTATCTCTGCAAGCGGTTCTAAAGTAAAGCGGCGGTTATGTAATTGCGGATGGGGCACATGCAGCCCCGGCTCATTAATAATAGCATCGTTATAATATAAAATATCGATATCAATAATCCGCGATCCCCACTTCTCTTCCCTTACCCTCCCCATAACCTGCTCTATAGCCAGTATTTTAGTTAAAATTGCCTGGGCCGATAGTTCGGTCTTTAATTCAACTACCATGTTTAAATAATCGGGCTCATCGGTTTTTCCCCATGATTGTGTTTCATAAACCGATGATATTTTTTGGGTAGGAGCAATATCATAAGCAATATGCAGGATAGCTTGCTGCAGAAATAACTTTCTGTCGCCCAGGTTACTGCCCAATAGTAAAAAAACGTTATTCATTGTTGTAACAAATATTATAGACTATGCTCTTAATATTATACCATATGGTTTTATTAAGTTTGCATAGATATAAATATTTATAATAGTAAATGAAGCAATTTTTCAAATTTGTGTTGGCAACTGTTGTCGGCATACTTTTATCAACCATAATTATTATTTTAGTTATTGTTGGTATTATAGCCGCGGCGGGGAGTGATAAGGATGTTGTGGTTGATGCCAATTCAATTTTACATATCGATATAAAATACCCAATTGCAGAACGTACTGCCAATAACCCATTGGCAAATTTAAGTTTTTTAGGTTTTGACGGCGATAAATCCATTGGTTTAAAAGATATTTTAGCCAACATTAAAAAGGCTAAAACCGATGATAATATAAAAGGCATTTTCCTGGACGAAAGCTATATGCTATCCGGGCAGGCCACTACCGAAGAGATCCGTAACGCGCTGATCGACTTTAAAAAATCAGATAAATTCATAATAGCTTACTCAGAAATATACACCCAGGGTTTTTATTACCTGGCATCGGTTGCTGATAAAGTATACATTAATCCTAAAGGCTTTATTGAGTTTAGCGGCTTTAGTTCGCAGGTAACGTTTTTAAAAGGCGCGTTAGATAAATTGGGTATTGAGGCCCAGATTATTAAAGTGGGCACTTATAAAAGCGCTGTCGAGCCATTGGTGCTAACTAAAATGAGCGATGCTAACCGCATGCAGGTTACTTCCTACTTAGGTTCGTTGTATGATCATTTTTTAACAGGCATTGCTAAAAGCCGTGGCATAAATAAAGACTCACTGTTTAACTATGCCAACCAGATGCGAATTAAAGAGCCCCAGGACGCTTTGAAGTATAAGCTGGTAGATGGATTGAAATATAAAGATGAGCTGTTAGATGAGCTTAAAGAGCGGTTGAAGATCAAGAAAACCGATGATATAAGCGCTGTTGAAATAGCCGAATATACTAAAAGCACCGACGAGGATATTAAAAGTGTTTCAAGCAATAGTATTGCTGTGGTTTACGCATCAGGCGATATTGCGGGCGGTACCGGCGATGATAATAGCATAGGCTCTGAAACCATATCAAAAGCATTGCGTAAGGTAAGGCTTAATAAAAAAATAAAAGCGGTTGTGCTACGGGTTAACTCGCCGGGTGGCAGCTCATTAGCCAGTGATGTGATATGGCGCGAGGTTATGCTAACCAAAAAGGTAAAACCTATTATTGTTTCAATGGGGGATGTGGCAGCATCAGGCGGTTATTATATCTCATGTGCGGCCGATTCTATTTTTGCACAACCAAATACTATTACCGGCTCTATAGGCATCTTTGCCATTTTGCCTAACATGCAAAAGTTATTTAACGATAAGTTAGGTGTAACTTTTGATGGTGTTAAAACCGGAAAGTTTGCCGACCTGGGTAATACCAGCCGCCCGTTAACCCCCGAAGAACGTGCGATATTGCAAAGTGAGATCAATCATGGTTATGACGATTTTACAAAAGCAGTTGCCACGGGCCGTCATAAAACGCAAACCTATATTAACAGCATTGGCCAGGGCCGGGTATGGACAGGTGCACAAGCAGTTAAAATTGGCCTTGTTGACCGTTTAGGCAACATTGACGATGCTATAAAAGCAGCGGCTAAAAAGGCTGGTTTAAAAGATTACAAGCTGGTTGCTTATCCCGAGCAAAAAAGTGTGTTAAACAAACTGGGCGCAAGCTTTAGCGCCGACGTGAAAACCCGCATACTGCAATCAGAGCTTGGCGAAAACTACAAAGTTTACGAGCAGATAAAAAACGTTACCACCATGATGCGCACCCCGCTGATGCGGATGGAATATGATGTGGTGGTGAAGTAATCTGTAACTTCTTTTTGTAGGAAAGTTGTATTTTTCATTTGACAAGTGTAAATTTACAGTTTACAATTAACATGATCCAGGGTTTTAAGCACAAAGGACTTCGGCTTTTATGGGAGCAGGGTAATAGTAGTAAGTTGCCTGCTGATCAAATAAATAGGATCGAAAGAATGTTGGATATTATTGATAGTGTACAGCGGGTCCCCGAGGATTTTGGAGCCTATCAAAATTGGAACATTCATAAACTTTCTGGTGATTTAAAAGATTTTTGGAGCATTAAGGTTAATAAGAACTATCGTATTATCTTTCGATTTGATGGACAGCATGTGCATGATGTAGATTATATTGATTATCATTAAAATAAAGCTATGAAAAGACAGATGAGACATATTCACCCCGGTGAAATTTTGCGGGAAGAAGTAATTGCGGCTAATAACTTAACTGTAACTGCTGCCGCTAAAATGCTGGGCATATCTCGCCAAAGCTTAAATAAAATTATTCATGAACAATCAGACATTACCCCTGAAATGTCTTTTAGAATTGCCAAAGTATTTGGTGGTACAGCTGATATTTGGGCTAATATGCAGACTAAGTTTAATCTTCACTTAGCCGCCGAAAAGACGAAAGAACTTAATTTGAAGCCTTATCATTATAAACATTCAGCTTAAGATTTCTTAATCTAATTATGGAAAATAAACCCATAGCCCGTAAACTTCGCTTGCTATCGCAACTCATGGAACTGCATGAGGTTAATCCCTTTAAAATTAAATCAATAGCTAACGCGGCTTTTAATGTCGATAAGCTGCCTTACCCCGTTGCGTCTAAATCTTTCGAAGAATTAGAGAAAATAAGCGGGATTGGTAAAAGCGTAGCTACCAAAATAATTGAGCTGGTGCAAACCGGTACAATGGTGGAACTGGAGGAGATATTAGCTGCCACACCGGCCGGGGTTGTAGAGATGATGGGCATTAAAGGCATAGGAGCCAAAAAGGTAGCCACCATCTGGAGTGAAATGGGTATAGAAACCGTTGGCGAGCTTTACTATGCCTGTAACGAGAATCGCCTGATAGAAGCTAAAGGTTTTGGACTTAAAACCCAGGACGAGATCCGTAAGGTTATTGAGTTTAAAATGGCCAGCACCGGCAAGTTCTTGTACGCGCAGGTAGAAGAAACGGCCGACCGGCTAATGGATAAGCTAAAGGATACTTTCCCGAACGGCTTGATGGAATTTGCAGGCGAATACCGACGACTGTGCGAGATCATTAATCAATTGGAAGTAGTTGTGGGGAGCCGCGATTGTGAGGTGGCTTTTCAAACAATACTGCAATCCGAAATATTGGATAACCTGGCTACCGAGGATGGTCATTTGGTTGGCGAAACACCTAACGGTTTAAAGGTTGTGATATGGGTGGTTGACAGAAAAGATTATATCAAAACCCTATTCATTAAAACCGGCAACGACGAACATGTTGAAGCTGTTTTAGCACGTGGTGGTGAGGATGCAGACCAGCCGGAGAGTGAGGAAAGGATCTACCAAAAAGCTGCTATGGCGTTCATGAAGCCGGAGTTGCGCGAAGGCACAACGTTTATAGAACGGGCAGTCAAAAATGAATTGCCGCAGCTAATATCTTATCACGATCTGAAAGGTACTCTACATAATCACAGTACATGGAGCGATGGCGTTAATACCGTTGAAGAAATGGCGCTGTACTGTCGTGATGAATTAAAACTGGAATACCTGGGCATGTGCGACCACAGCAAGAGCGCATTCTATGCAAAAGGCTTAAGCATAGAGCGGGTTTTACAACAACAGGAAGAGATAGATCACCTAAATAAAAAGCTGGATGGTTTTCATGTTTTTAAAGGGATAGAATCGGATATTTTAAATGATGGTTCGCTGGACTACCCGGACGAGATCCTGAAGAAATTTGATTTTGTAGTAGCATCAATCCACACCAATTTAAAAATGAGTGAAGCGAAGGCTACCGAACGTTTGATAAAAGCTATAGAAAATCCATACACCACCATACTTGGGCACCCAACCGGGCGTTTGTTATTAAGCCGCAATGGTTATGCGCTTGATTATAAAAAGGTGATTGATGCCTGCGCGGCTAACAATGTTATTATAGAGATAAATGCTAATCCGTTGCGTCTTGATTTGGATTGGCGCTGGCACCAATATGCTTTAGCGAAGGGTTGCCGGCTCTCTATTAACCCCGATGCACACCGCAACGAAGGTTTTTTAGATATGCATTATGGCGTAATAGTAGCCCGTAAAGGCGGGTTATACAAAGAAAGATGTTTGAATGCGTTATCATTGCAGGAAATAACGGAAGTTTTTAAGGCAAAGAAAAAATAAGTCAATGATTATTGAAGAACTTAAAGATCATCAAAATACCATACAAAAAGTAATTGATACGCTGGTGCCTGATATTGAAAAGGCCTGCGAAATGATGACTTCTACTTTAAAAGCCGGCAATAAAGTTTTAATTGCAGGTAACGGCGGCAGCGCCGCCGATGCCCAGCACCTTGCAGCCGAGCTAAGCGGCCGGTATGTTAAAAACCGCAAAGCGTTACCAGGTATCGCGTTAACTACCGATACATCTGCACTAACCGCTATTGCTAATGATTATGGGTATGATTATGTATTTGCCCGCCAGCTGGAGGCTTTGGCTCAGCCGGGGGACCTGTTTATAGGTATATCAACCAGCGGTAACAGCGAGGTTGTTTTAAGAGCATTCAAATCAGCACAGGAGATAGGTTGCAAAACATTGGGTCTTTCGGGTCGTGATGGTGGTAAAATGAATGGTTTATGCGACCTGAATATTATTGTGCCGGCACAAGTTACCGCGCGTATACAAGAAATGCACATACTTATCGGCCATATTTTATGTCAGGCCGTAGACGACCTTTTTGATTAACATGTTATGCCGATAGGAATTGATTTTGAACGCGCGTTATTAGCCAAGGTATGCAGTCTGGAAACCCTTAAAAGTAAAGTCGATTTTTGGCAAAGTGAGGGAGAAAAAGTTGTCTTTACCAATGGTGTTTTCGACATATTGCATATAGGACACATTACCTACATGGCAAAAGCGGCTAATTTAGGCGACAAACTGATAATTGGCTTAAATGCCGATGCCTCGGTAAAACGGCTTAAAGGCCCTGATCGCCCGATAAACGATCAAGCCAATCGCGCGGCATTATTGGCGGCCTTGTTTTTTGTTGACGGTATTGTTGTTTTTAAAGAGGATACACCGCTAGATTTAATTAAAGCTTTACTGCCCGACATTTTAGTTAAGGGGGCCGATTATACCGTTGATAACATAGTTGGTGCTAAAGAGGTAATTGCAAACGGCGGCGAAGTGCTAACAATTGATTTGGTTGAAGGCTACTCGTCAACATCTATTATACAACGCATCAAAAATCAGGAGACATAGGGAGAAGAAAATGAAGATACTGGTTATCCGTTTTAGCTCGATGGGCGATATCATATACACAACACCCGTTGTGCGATGCCTTAAAAAACAGCTAAACGGTGCCGAAATACATTTCATCACCAAACCAGCCTTTAAATACATATACGACAATAATCCTTACGTTGATAAACTGCTTCTATTAAAACCAAATTTATCTGAAACCATAAACGATATTAAGGCGGAAGGCTACGACTATATTATCGATCTGCATAATAATCTGCGTACTGCTGTAATTAAATTGCGTACGGGTGTTAAATCATCAACCTATAAAAAGCAAACCATCCGCAAGTGGTTAAGCCTGAAGTTTAACTTAAAACTGGTGCCGCCCGTGCATTTGGTTGACAGGTATTTACAGACAGTAGCATTTTTAAAAGTTACAAACGATAACCAGCCGATAGATTATTATATAAAGGCAGATCATCAGCTTAATAAACTATTGCCGCTGTCCCACCAGGAAAATTTTGTTGCTTTTGTTATTGGCGCTACGCATTTTACCAAGCGGATGCCTAATGACAAAATCATCAGTATATGTAATGCGATAGATAAGCCGATTGTATTATTAGGGGGTAACGATGTGAAAGATAACGGCGATATTATTGCGAGAGCAATAGGCGCTAAAATTTATAACGCTTGTGGACTAACATCATTGGATGAATCTGTATTTTTGGTATCAAAAGCTGCAAAAGTAATTGGTTTTGATACTGGGTTAACTCATATCGCCGAAGCGTTTAACGTGCCGATAGTATCTATATGGGGTGGCACCGTTCCGGAGTTATTAGGTGTACAACCTTATAAAGTAAAAGAAGTATTGGTAGCCGCTATTGAGCTGCCTTGCAGGCCATGTTCAAAATTTGGATTACCGGCTTGCCCGCTGGGCCATTTTAAATGTATGCATGATATCCCCGAACAGGGTATCACCCAATTTGTAAATAATTAGCTGTCATGAAAAAAGCAATAATTATCACCCTGTTTATAGCTGTTGCCAGCTTATATGCTAATGCACAAAAATTAAACTATGGGTTCAAAATTTCGGGTGGCTTTGCTTATCAGCAAATAGAAAATAAGGAGATCCTGTCAACCAGTTCTATCACCACATTTAACATACGGGGGATTGCACAAATGCCCATCGGAAACAGGTTTTGGCTGGAAGCCGGCCTGGGTATCGCGGGTAAGGGCTCGAGAGTGTATAACGACGCTTTAACAACCACCACGCACTTAACTTATGTCGAAATTCCTGTTAACGTGTTGCGCAAGTTTACCTTTACAGATCTCGGGATTTTTTATTTAGGCGCAGGCGGATATGTGGCGGGTGGCATAGGAGGAACCCTTGATTACGAAACACCGGGCACAAACACTGCAGATAAAATTAAATTCGGCAAAAGTGATGATGTTACCAGGTTTGATACCGGGCTTAATTTCACAACCGGGTTTGAGTTTCGCAACAGGGTGACCTTTAATATGGCTTTTGCATTGGGGTTAAATAATATTGCATCAACCACGCAACAAGATACGGGGACAAGTGTTGTAAGAAACAGGGAGTTTTCTATCGGTTTAGGCTACCTGTTTAAATAATTCGATTTTTATGAAAAAGCTACTATTGGTTAGGCACGCTAAAGCCACACACGAAACTGGGTTTGTTGATTTTGAACGGCCGTTAAAACCATCGGGTTTACAGGATGCCGCTATAATGGCGGGGCGTTTAAAAGAAACAGGCCATGTACCGCAATTATTGGTAGCCAGCCCGGCATTGCGTACGCTAAGCACAGCTAATGTCCTGTCGCAGCACCTGGAGCTACCGGCTGCCGAAGAAATTTTAGGGATCTATGATGCCGGCCAAAACCAATTAGTTGATATTATTAGCGGGTTAAACGATGCTTACGATTTTATAGGGTTGGTTGGCCATAACCCCGGGATAGGGCAGGTGCTTTATTATCTTACAGGCGAAATACGTGATGTGCCGCCGGGTGCCGTAGCGTTAATAGAATTTAATACAAATACCTGGGCCGCCGCGGGCTCTAAAACCGGCAAGCTGGTTTATTATGATACGCCTAAGGATTAACCCTAACCTTTCATCAACAATTCTGCGATAGCGATATCTTCAGGAAAAGTTATTTTAATGTTCTGGTAGCTGCCTGTTATTAAATGGATTTTGATCCCCGTTTCTTCAACAACACTGGCGTCATCAGTAAATTTAGGGTCGAAAGGTTGTTGATAGGCTTTTTTTAGCTGCGCTGATTGAAATGTTTGCGGGGTTTGCACCAGGTAGATCTCATCGCGGGTTAAAGCTACCGAAACATCATTTTTTAATTGTCTTATCGAGTCGCGGCTTTTAACGGCCACCACGGCATTGCCATTTGTTGCAGCATGTTGGTATGACTCATCAATTATCTGGGGGCTGGTAAGCGGGCGTACGGCATCCTGCACTGCAATTATAGCATCCTCACCATCAGGTATCCAATCCAACCCTTTTTTAACAGAATGGAAACGCGTATCGCCACCGGCAACTAATTGGTAGGGAATAGTAAAATCATGCATCTCGCATAATTTCGTCCAATGGTTATGGTAGGCGGCGGGCAATACCACAATAATTGCCGGTTTAGCGTTACTATTATAAAAGGCCAGCATGGTATGCATTAACACAGGCACCCCTTTTAACGGCATAAACTGTTTAGGCACCGCGGATAACATACGGCTACCCGAACCACCGGCTACTATAATGGCGTAGTTTTTCATTTAGTTTTGAGTGATGGGTGATGAGTTTTGAGTATCAATGTAAACTTAATACTCAAAACTCATTACTCAAAACTATATTATCAGCATCGCATCACCGTAGCTGTAAAAGCGGTATTTCTCTTTTATCGCTACCTCATACGCGTTCATTACATTTTCATAACCGCCAAAAGCCGAAACCATCATCAATAAAGTCGACTCTGGTGTATGGAAATTGGTGATCATTGAGTTAGCAATGCTAAACTCGTATGGTGGGAATATGAATTTGCTGGTCCAATCGTTAACCGGTTTTAATGTATGGGCAGCTGATACAGCCGACTCGATAGCACGCATGCTGGTTGTACCTACAGCACAAATACGTCTTTTATGCTCAAGGCCACGGTTCACAATGTCGGCTTGTTTTTGCTCGATGATGATCTGCTCAGAGTCCATTTTATGTTTGGTCAGATCCTCCACCTCAACCTGGCGGAAAGTACCTAAGCCCACATGCAGTGTAACTTCGGCAAACTCAACACCTTTTAATTCAAGGCGTTTCATTAGCTCGCGGCTAAAATGTAAACCTGCAGTAGGTGCTGCAACAGCGCCTTCGTGTTTAGCAAAAATGGTTTGGTAACGCTCTTTATCCTCGGCAGTAGCTTTACGTTTAATATATTTTGGTAGTGGCGTTTCGCCCAATATCTCTACATTACGGCGGAACTCTTCTTCTGTGCCGTCAAACAAAAAGCGGATAGTACGGCCACGCGAGGTCGTATTGTCAACAACTTCGGCAATTAACAAGTCGTCGTCGCCAAAATATAGTTTGTTACCCACGCGTATTTTACGTGCAGGGTCAACCAGCACGTCCCATAAACGTAATTCTTTATTTAATTCTCTTAGCAGGAATACTTCAATAGTAGCTCCTGTTTTTTCTTTATTACCGTACATACGGGCCGGGAATACTTTGGTATTGTTAAGGATCATAACATCCTTATCATCAAAATAATCCAGTACGTCTTTAAAAACCTTATGTTCAATTTTGCCTGAATCTTTGTGTAATACCATTAAACGGGATTCATCGCGGGTAGCAGCGGGCGAATGTGCAATTAATGATTCGGGTAAATTGAATTTAAATTGAGATAATTTCATGCTTATATATATGAATTTTCAGGGCGCAAATGTACAAATAATTATTGTGGATTGCACCGATTATTTGGCCGATTGCACCGATTGTTGAATTTGATTGCACTGATTTAAGTAAACTGATTTATTTTTAGGCTTATTAACTAATTGGTGTAACTTAATGCCTGTATAAACATCTAAGGTATAACAATGTTTTTCTGATTGGGTTTGCCATCTGTGAAATCAATCAAAAATCGGTGTAATCGCGGTATATGATATTTTTAAAACTTTTCAGGGAAAGCTTTCTATTTGCGTTTGATGCTTTAAGGCAAAACAAGCTGCGCACAATGCTATCATTATTGGGTGTTACCATTGGTATATTTACCATAATAGCGGTTTTTTCGGCGGTTGACACCTTGCGTGACAACCTGCAAAAAAGCGTTAATAAATTGGGCAGCAATAGCGTATATGTAGAAAAATGGCCTTGGGTATCAGACGGCGAATACCCGTGGTGGAAATTTATGCAGCGCCCCGTTGCCAAGCTAAAAGACTGGCGCGAACTGCAACAACGCAGCCAGACTGCCCTGGCCATATCATACGAAATAGGGATAGACAACCGTACCATAAAATACGGAAGTAATACAGTTGATGGCGCACAGGTTGATGCCTGTACCCAGGAACACAACAAAACCTGGAACTTTGATTTCCAGGACGGCCGCTATTTTACCGAAATGGAATCGCAAACGGGCGCGCCGGTTACTATAATTGGTAACGATATTGCCGAGAATCTTTTCCCGGGTGGCACAGGCGTTGGAAAAAAAATAAAAGTAATGGGCAGGTATGTTACTATCATTGGCGTGTTTGCCAAAGAGGGTAAAGATATGCTGGGCATCTCGGCAGATAAAGAAGTATTGCTGCCTCTAAACTTTGCCCATAATATAATTGATGTGCAGAATGAGCGGTACCGCCCGTCAATTGTTGTGAGGGGTAAGGATGGCATACCAATAGAAGATGTTAAAGGCGAACTAAAAGGCTTAATGCGTTCAATCCGCAGCCTGAGGCCAAACCAGGATGATAACTTCGCTTTAAATGAAAGCACCATGCTCTCTGACCAATTAGACATGGTATTCAAGATAATTAACGTTGCCGGCTTTATAATTGGCTTGTTCTCAATGCTGGTAGGCGGTTTTGGTATTGCCAACATTATGTTTGTATCGGTAAAAGAACGCACCAATATCATCGGTATCCAAAAATCACTGGGTGCTAAAAACTACTTTATATTATTGCAGTTTTTGATCGAATCAATTATACTTTGTTTAATGGGGGGGATAATTGGGATCCTGATGGTATACACCGGCACTTTAATTATAAAATGGACAGCCGATATGGAGATTGTGCTGTATGCCAAAAATATAATAATAGGTATAGTTTACTCTATCGGTATCGGGTTAATATCAGGGATAGTGCCGGCCTGGTTCGCCTCAAAACTTGACCCGGTTGAAGCGATAAGATCTAATTAGTAGTGAGTAGTGAGTGGTGAGTGGTGAGTTAATAAAAGCCTACCACTCAAAACTCACCACTCATAACTCAAAACACCTCCTTATAATACCTCGACACTTTTTCGAAAAATATAGCCGGTATAAAAGGTTTGGTTAAATAATCGCTCATGCCGGCGGCTAATGCCTTAGTATAGGTTTCGGGCATCGCGTCGGCCGTGAGCGCTATTACAGGCACCAGCGGATGCGTTTTTTTAATAACCTCTGTAGCTTCAAAGCCATCCATAACAGGCATTTGCAGGTCCATAATAATCAGGTCGTAAATCTTTTCATTAACCATATCAACGGCAATTTGTCCGTTCAATGCCTCGTCTACAGTAGCCTGCCATTTTTTTAGGAACCTTGATGCTATCAACAGGTTCATTTTATTATCGTCAACTATCAATACACTCATGCCATGCAGGTTAAGCATTGGCGCGTTATCGGCAAGCAAATCGCCTTTAATTTCGGCTTCGGGCAGTTTAAATGCTATTGCAAATGTAAAAGTGGCGCCTTCTCCCGGTTTGCTAACTACCGAGATATCGCTTTTGTGCAGGTTTACCAGCCGTTTGGTTATAGCCAGCCCCAGGCCGGTACCGCCGTTATTGTTATGATTGTTAATTGCGGGTTCTTGTACAAATGGGTCAAATATGATGTCGATATTATCAGGCGCTATACCTACGCCCGTATCCGCAACGGTAAATTTAATAGTAACCTGGTTACTGTCCATCCGTACGGTACGCAGATCTATCGTAATTTTGCCCTTCACTGTAAATTTAACGGCGTTACTAATCAGGTTATTTAATATCTGGCTCAGGCGCATCTGGTCGCCTATTAAATACTCCGGAACGTCGCTGTTAATATTCAACTCAATTGTTAACCCTTTTTCAAGAGCTTTAGCCGCAAAGGTTTGGTTTATTTTTTTTGTGAGCGTGTGGACATTAAATTTCAGCTCGTTCAATTCTAATTTACCGGCTTCTATTTTATTATAATCTAAAATGTCATTTATAATAGATAATAGGTTTTCGCCCGAGAATTTAAGGATATTCAAATACTCCATTTGCTCGGGCCGCGGGTCGTCGCTTATCAATAGGTTGGTGGTACCTATAACCGCGTTCATTGGCGTCCTTATCTCATGGCTCATTATGGATAAGAAATCCGATTTGAACCGTGAGGATTTTTCGGCAAGCTCTTTTGCCGATATCAGCTCTAAAGTTGCTTTTTGCTGATCCGTTATATCCTCGCCTATACTTGTGGTTTCTTTTAATAAGCCATTTTCGTCAAAGCTCATGGTAATTTGCCAGCTAATTATGCGTTGCTCGCCATTACGGCACACAACAGGGTTGGTGTATTGCTGCGGTACGGCATTATTGGTAAGCATAGCACCAATACTTTCTTTTAATTCGTCCGGAACAAAATTATCTACCCATTGCATACCCAAAATTTCTTTTTGGGTATAACCCAGTAAATTAGCCAGGTGTTGGTTGCAAAAAGTAATGTGGCCCGTGCTATCTAATGATATTGCAGCCATTTTAATGGTCTCCAATACCAGCTTATATTTATTCTCGGTGCGTTTATAATCTATTTCTACCTGTTTGCGGTCGGTGACATCCTGCAGCGTGCCTATTATTTTGCGTACGCCATTATCATTTCTCAAGATGGTGCCAATTATCACACTTAAATATTTTATGGTGCCACCGGGTGTTATTATCCTGAAAACGCAGGTATAATTGGCAATGGTAGTGGCGCTTTTAAATAAATGCTGTAAAATAAATCTATCGTTTTTATGCACATAGGTTAAAAGCAGGCGTATTATACCTAAGTGTACCAGCACGCCCGGGTCTGCTTCAAAAATATCGCGGATCTCATCAGAGTATTTTAATTTACGGGTATCGGTATAAAGGCTCCAGTTACCTATCTTAGCTATTGTTTGCGCCTCTATCAATTCGGCCCGGCCTTTTTTTATTGCTTTTTCTGATAGTTTATTCTCGGTGATATCCTGTATAATCCCAAATATCCGCCTAAGGGTACCATCGTCATTTAATACTTTGTTACCCAATATAATCCTGATATATCTTAATTTGCCTGCAGACGTAATTATGCGGTGCTCAAATTCTTTTAGAACGGAGGTAGCCATCGAAAATAAAAATTGATGACAGGCCTCGCGGTCATCAGGATGAACAAGACCTAAATAGTAGTCAACCTTTTCAATATTGTCGGGGATGTATTCTGTGCCTAATATAGCAAGCAGGTTGGCCGATAGATCGGTCTCGCGGGTGTCGCTGTCAAACAGCCAGTTGCCAATTTTTGCAACGGTTTGGGCTTCCAGCAATAAACGCTCTTTTTCTTTTAAAGCCTCGGCGTAGTTTTTTTGCGCGGATATATCGCTTATCGAGGCTGATATGCGGTGAGTGTAGTTACCCTGCCGGTCAAATACAGGTGTTAGTTTAGCGGTTAACCACTTACCTGTGCCGTGTTCAGACAGGTATTCTATCGACGTCGGTTTCCTGTTGGCTATAACATAGTCCAGCGAGTCGTTAAACTTAAGCGCACGTTCTTTGCCTAAAAGATCCTCAATTTTTTTACCTATTAATTGGCGGGGGTCTACCACAGGTTGGGTAAAATCATTAAACCAGGTGTTCAGGCATATTTTATTTTCATCAAACTCAAAAATAATATCATTTAAAGAGTTGATAAGCGCGTTAAGTTGTTGGGGTGTATTGGGTAATTGAGCAGTATGCCGCTTTACCGCATTACGGATACTGCGTTTATAAAAAATGCCCATTGTAGCTGCTGTGAGTGCAGTTATAGCTAATGAAAGGTATATGCTATAATTTTCGATAAATAAAAATAGCCCGCCTTTTACTGCCATTAATAGTTGTTTTTTGCGATAGATTTTACGTACGAATATACCAAATGCATACTATTGAATAAAAATAAGTTTTGTAAGACAACTTTTTTACAATTACACAACCATAGGTACCACAAAATTATACGCAGATTTACATATATTTGTTGCATATACAAAATTCTTTCTATGTCAGGCACAGCACAGTTAACAATAGGTGATAAAACATATGATCTTCCGATTATTGAGGGTACAGAAGGCGAAAAAGCTATTGATATTTCTAAGTTAAGAGATCAAAGCGGCTTTGTAACGCTTGATGTCGGTTATAAAAATACAGGTGCTACCCAAAGCGGTATTACTTTTTTAGATGGCGAATTAGGAGTGCTTAAATACCGCGGCTACGCTATTGAAGAGCTTGCAGAAAAATCAACCTTTATTGAAGTTGCTTACCTGTTGATATACGGTAACCTGCCTACTGCAGAGCAATTAAAGAACTTTGAGTACGAGATAAGCCGCCATACACTGGTGCACGAGGATATGAAGAAGTTTTTTGACGGCTTCCCGTCAAACTCGCACCCAATGGGGCAATTGTCATCATTGGTGTGTTCATTATCTGCATTTTATCCTGAATCGTTAAAACCAAACCAAACTAAAGAGGAGCTTAACCAAAGCATTATTAAAATGCTTAGTAAAATGGCTACCATAGTTTCATGGATTTATAAAAAATCATTGGGCCACCCGGTGATGTATCCTTTAAACAAATACGACTACGTAACCAATTTCCTGAACATGACCTTTGGCCAGCTGACCGAGGAAGTAGTGATAGACCCGGTTGTAGTTAGCGCGATGAACACCTTATTAATACTGCATGCAGACCACGAGCAAAACTGCTCTACCTCAACCGTGCGTATAGTAGGTTCGTCCGAATCTAATATTTATGCTTCGGTATCTGCAGGGATCTCTGCTTTATGGGGCCCGCTGCATGGTGGTGCCAACCAGGCGGTTATTGAGATGCTGGAGAAGATTAAAGAAGATGGCGGCGATACCGATAAATGGATAAACAAAGCTAAAGACAAGAACGATCCGTTCCGCCTGATGGGCTTTGGCCACCGTGTTTACAAAAACTTCGACCCGCGCGCCAAGATCATTAAAAAAGCCTGCGACGATATATTGGAAAAACTGGGTATTAATGATGAAGTTTTGGAAATAGCCAAACGCCTGGAGGAAGTAGCATTAAAAGATCCATACTTTGTTGAGCGTAAATTATATCCAAACGTTGATTTTTACTCAGGTATCATTTATCGCGCGTTAGGTTTCCCTACTGATATGTTTACCGTACTTTTTGCACTGGGCCGCTTACCGGGGTGGATAGCACAATGGAAAGAAATGAAACAAAACAAGGAGCCTATTGGCCGCCCGCGCCAAATTTATAACGGCGCTGTGGATAGAGAATATGTTGCTATCGATAAAAGATAATTCTGAACCGTTGATTGGATGATTTTCTGATAGCGTTGATGATAATATAAGAAAGCCCTCCCAACCATTGTTGGAGGGCTTTTTAGCTATAGTTAGTTTACAACAATGGCAGCCCGCCAAATACTTAACAAGTTACTAAAAGGTATCGGCTTTGTAAATATGGCCATTGGGTCGTTTACATAAAATATGGCTTGTACACCATAAGGCGTATTTATCCACTCCATTCCCCTTAAAACTATAAAGTGCCCAATGGTTGGGCTTGTTTGCAGATATAGAATGATAGCTTTTCCATTACGTAACGTACTATAAATAATGTCCGGGTTTGCCGGGGCCGCTAATGCTGAATAAGTACCGACGTAATTGTAAATTAATCCGCGTATATTATCGAAGGTACCGGGTGTGCTGCATTGGCCACCCGTGCAGCAATACTGAGCGTTAAACCCTTTGGCCACAGCAACCAATTCGCATTGGTTTGGAGCCCCGCCTTTTTTCCAATAAATTACTTGCTGCGCCGCCGCGGCCCAACACCACATAGGGTCTTGTTGCGAAATGTTTTGTATGCCTAAATCAACAGGCGGCGGCAAATTAAGTACCTGCGCTTTTGCCGGAGTAAAACAAATGCCAAGCATTACTAACGCAAGGCTGCATATGGTTAAGATTTTTTTCATTGTGAGGTTTGATTAGGTATTATGAATGTTATTTATGTAAAGTAAAGCGCATCCACTCGTCGCAGGTAATGTTGTCAATCTTGTAACCTTGGTTAAGCATTGCCGTTAAATTGCTGGCATCAGAACCGTTGAATACAGTAACCGACCAACTAGACACCTCGGGCATGTTTGTCATAAACGAAAAAAATAAATTGTTTATGTATTTCATGCAATACATATAGGTATGTCCTTCATTATTTTTTTGTTTATACCATTTTTCAAAATCAGCATAAGTGGGGCTTAATGTCCAGGCTGCTAAACTATAATTATCTTTTTTCGTCAACAAAAACATGTAATTATTAAAATCATAATTAATTATATTCTGAACTGCGTATCCTTTTTCAAGATAAGGGTTCAAATTAGCCTGCAAATTTTGTTTGGGTAAAATTCGGGTATATTGGGGAAGTTGTGTTGCGCGCTTAAACATTACTAAAAACCACTTGTCATTCACTTTTTCCATGAATTCTATATTGTATCCCTGGTCAAAATAAGTTTGCGTATCGTCCGGGTATTTGTCATAATTCCAATAAAGTCTGTAATTTTGTACATCCTCATCCTTTTTCCAATAAATCCAATATTTATCCTTGAAATAAACAACAGAGCTTGGTATCAATCCGGTTTCTTTACTGTAAGCATTTATATCATACATATTGGGGCTGCCGGCATATTCTATTAGCCCAACAATATTAAGGTCGGGTAAATAATCTTTACCATTTTTATTAATTACCGGCGCGTCTGTAGTTTCAAATCCTTTTTTTACAGCCTCAATTCGTTTCTCTAACGTGGGGTGATCAGCATAGGTATCGTCTGCAGGGTGTATCATTTGCTGTAAAGCGTAATTGCAAGCGTCAACTGTTCCCCCTAATTTCTTAACAATACTTGCAGCATATGTATCTGCTTCAAGTTCCATTGCTCTTCTGTAAGGCTGGGTAATTACGGTGTTTTGGCCCAGGTGTTTTTTCATGATGTGGCCCAACTCGTGTGCTACTACAAAAAGATGTGCATAGTAATTACCGGTAAGGTTTGTCAGCCGGTCTTCATTCACTAAAATGTAATAGTGATTTTCTTTATCATCATAATAAGCCAGGGCCGAGTTTTTTAGCTTGTCGCATTTAATCACTTCTATATTATTGGCGGCAATGCCAAGGCTGCTGAAAATTTTTGACAAGTCCTCTTTAGCCACAGTTTCGCTTATTGCAAATTGATGGCTGGTGGCCATCATGCATATATCTTTAAAATCAAGTTCCGGGTCTAAAGGCAGGGCATTTAGCCTTTGAGGCTGCGACTGCGCAATAACTGCATAGGGGAGTAAAAAAAACAGGATAAAGTGTGTAAGTATTTTCATGGCATTAAGATTTAGTGCGTTTAATATTAACAAATAATAGGAGGGGCTTCTGTGCGTCGTTAGGTACTTTAATAGATATATTGGATTTATCAAAGTTGTAATTTGCACCATCAACATCGGCGTTAAACTCGTCAATCAAATGCTCATATAGTCTATTTCTATACTGTACAGCATGGTTAAACTTATTTTCAAAATCGGGTATTTGATTTTTTGAAAGCAAAATTATCAGGTTGTCGGCTTCCTGGTTAAAAGCAAGTACAGATGATTGGGGGATCTTATAACCTAAATTGCCTTTATAAATATATGGGCTTTCATTTTTTGATGGGAAATGAATATTATAATTATTCTTTTCGTCGCAGCTCATTACATAGATATAGTAGTTGCCGGGCAATTGCGCCAGGTTTATTTTAAATAACTGCCCTTTATCTGCAGTAGCTTCATAATAACTTCCATTAAATTTGGCAGCTACTTCTCCGTCCTCATGTACTATGCCGCCTACCCTTTTGTATTTTGCCAGTTGTAATTTTAAATTACTATAGTTATCCATAACTGGTGGCGGCGTAAAAACAACACCAGCGTAGGAAGCATATTTTAAGTAATCATGAAATGATATTTTACAAAATCCCTGATCTCCCCATCGTGTTCCCCAACTATTTAATATTTCAAAATATTGGTTAACACGGTCATATCCCACAATAGTTAATGCGTGCGATGCACCGGGTGTTGGCCTTGCGTAAGTGGGTGGAGTCCAAATGCCCTTATAAAAATATTGATCAAGCCCAAAGTAGCTATCCTCACTATTTATCATAGGAAGTGTCAGCGATGTAAAAACAGGATTGTTATAATAAAGCTGCTCTATTATTTTTGATATTTTATCCTCTTGTGAAATATAGGTACGATCAAAGAATAAGGTAGATGCTCCTACAATCTTATTCTTTACCCCAGCCATGGCAACAGATCTTGCTATCGTGCCGTTACACGAGTAATCGTCAAACTCATTATGTTTTACATTGCCATAAATATTCAAAAAATCTATACCGTCAGTAAATGACGAGCCACAACCTCCGCAGACATCCCTGGAGTTCGGATAACAGGAAGTGATTTTAATTGAATTGAAAATAAACATGCTTGAAAATGTAGCATCGTCTATATCAGTTTTATTAGTTATGTTATGATCAATAGCATATTTAATAGACATTACACCGTAACCAAGGGTCCATGCAGTACATGAACCAATATTACCCTGGTTGCCGGGGGTAGGGCAATATTTTCTTAAGCTGTAAGAATCTGGTGGGCCACTATCGCCGAGGCCCTTAAAAGCGGGGAGAGTTTGAACGGATTTTAACTTATCATCTACAATACAACCCATTTTGTAGGCCTGGCTGTATAAGCGAAAAGAAATAGTTAAAAACAGAAATGCAAACGAAATTTTTTTTCGCATTGTGAAATATATAAAAGGTTTAGCCAAGTCGCTTGCTATTTAATTGCTAATTAGATAGTTAACTTATATAAATATATTTTTTTATTTAGAGAAACGCAAACTTTAACTGGAATTTGTGCCTTTTTGGCTTAAGGATTTTTATTGTATAACCCTTGAGCTAACCATTAACCAGACAGGTAAAGTTAAAAAGCCCCGATTGTGGGGGGGATATGTGCAGATCAATTAATTCAACTTATTTATTATCATTAGATTAAACACATATAAACTATAAAATTCCTGAAGAATATGTTGTTTAACCCAAAGTGTTTCACCCTCAAAAATTAATAAATTGCAATTGTTTGATTTTTAACAAATTAACCAGTTATCCTGCATAAATAAGCCGACTTAAAAGTTGTTTCATTTTGTTTCACTTATTTTTAGTAAATATCTATATACCAAATAGTTAATCCGAAATGTTGTTTCACTTGTTTCATTTGTTCCACTATTTTGTGAAACAAAACATCGCAGTCCTTGATTTAATCCTGCAGTTAATAAAATAAAAACGAAAACAACCCGTTACAATACTAAACGTAATGATAGTAAAGCTTTATTAATAACCGGCTAATGCAAATTAACCCGGCATATCAAAGATAATTGTGAGTGAATAGTGAGTAGTGATAGGTAGATTAAATGCACCAAAAACGCCCGGAATCGAAAGAAACCGGGCGTTGGTGTTTTATAGCGTTGTGATTTATGATCGATTAGTCGCCATGCTCACTTGTAAATAAATAGGTTTCGGTGTTACCAATTGGTAACGTAACCCCGTCACCACGGCTAAACTGCCACCAAAAACGCTGACGCAATTTTTCGTGGTTGCCTATTTCGTTCATGCTGTCAGAGTCGTATAAGCGGCCATTTATCATTACATATTTAATATTGTTGCTATAGCGGATATTATCCAATGGATTCTGATTTAATACGATCAGATCTGCAAGCTTGCCTTTTTCCAATGATCCTATCTCTTTATCCATACCTAAATAAGATGCCCCATTAATAGTAGCACAACGGATCACTTGTAACGGTGTCATCCCGCCTTGTTCAAGCATCCACATTTCCCAATGCGCGCCCAGGCCCTGCAGCTGTCCGTGAGCACCTAAATTAACTTTAGTGCCACCGTCATTTATCGCTTTAACATATTTAGATACCTCAATATGGCCATATTCGCCATATTCAGCTTTAGTTACCCTGCGCGAGCGAGCGTCAACTATGGCTTTTGGGGTAAAGCTAAGCAAGTGTTCGTCTTTCCAAACGTCGGTACGGTCATACCAGTAATTCTCGCCAAATTGGGTGCCGTAGCTAACAATAAGGGTAGGGGTGTAAGCTGTTTTGCTATCGTTCCATAAAGCCTTAACATCTTTATAAATCGGCCAAACAGGTATGCCGTGCTCAATGCCGGTTTGCCCGTCAAGTATCATGTTCATGTTGGTAAAGAAGGTTGAGCCGCCTTCGGGCACTACTTCCATTTGCAGCTGGCGCGCGGCCTCAATAATTTGCTGGCGCTGCTCGCGGCGGGGCTGGTTATAGCTTTTTACCGAGAATGCGCCCACTGCTTTTAACCGGCGAAGGTGAGATAGTGCATCGTCAAGGCTATTGATCACCACTTTAAAATCACCATCTGCACCATATAATATATTACCGGTTGAGTATACCCGCGGCCCAACCATACGGCCGGCTTTCAACATCTCCGACTGGCTGAAAACCATCTCGGTATTGCTTGATGGGTCATGCGAGGTGGTAACACCGTAGGATAAGTTTGCATAATAGTTCCAGTCCTGCTGTGGCGAAACACCATCAGGGCTGGGGTGTAAATGCGCATGCACATCAATAATGCCCGGCATAATGGTTTTGCCGGCAATATCATAAACTTTAGCATCGGCAGGTATTTCAATGGATTCGCTTTTACCTACAGCTACTATTTTATTATGATCAATAACTATGGTCCCTTTTTCTATCACCTCATCATCCTTCATGGTGATAATGCGCGCGTTGGTGAAAGCTATCATGCCATCAGGTACATCGGTTTTTAATTTTAAGCCGATATCAATACCTGCGGTATCCAAGCCTGTAGCTTTATCAGTACCACCTTCGACAAACGGGATCCCGTTCTTAATATCGCGGCTAAAATATTTAGGGCCAAGGGTCCAGTTTAATTTTTGGCTGTCTTTGCTCCAGTGTAAATAAGTTCCGGCATCTTTGGTTAACCTTGTTAACGGGATAGATTTATTGGTTGCAGACAGATCAAGCGGGCTGCCGGTAGTAACCATTGGGGTTATGTAACAGTTAAACAGCTCGGTAAAGGCCATCCACTTGCCATCCGGGCTTGGCTCGAACTGGGTGGTATAGGTTGACGTATACAACGTACGTTGATTAGCGCCACTTAAATCCATCACTTTAAAAGCTTTTTTGCCAGCCTCGCGGCTTTGGAAATAGATCTTACTATCATCAGCAGAGAAACGCGGATTGATGCCGTTGTCCAGTATCAACAGCGGTGTGCCACCCGTTACAGGTATAATATATATCCCCGGATTAACCCCATAGGCGTATCCTAAGTCCTCATTACCTTCGCCTTTGCGGTAAATGATCTTATCACCGCGATTAGAAAACTTTGGTGTGTAATAGAACCCCTTATCGGCTGTTAGACGGGTTACAGTTTTAGTTGTAAGGTCAACGATATTGACAGCACCTTTCAAAGGATCACTCCAGCCAACATATACTAATGACTTGCTGTCGGGGCTAAATTGCGGATCATATTCAAAATCACTTAATGTATCTACACGGGTTGGCACGCCGGCTGGCAAATCCTTTATATAAATATAGCCGGCCGCATTAAAAGCAACACGTTTTCCATCAGGCGAAGTAGTTAACTGCCTTATCATTTTAACATTAAACTCGTCCTGGAAAACCTTTTGCGGGAAATGCAATGATTCGGTAATGGTTTGTGCCGAGCTAACCTCGAACGGGATTTGGGTAGCGCCCAGTGTTGTAGTGTCTAAATTCCAGATCTTTCCTTTAGCGTAAAAAATAATGTTCTTGCTGTCGGGTGTCCAGGCAAAATTGGGGTAAACACCAAAAATTGCCCAGGTTTCCTGCTGGTCATGTGACAGATCATCATATACCGGCCATTCTTCGCCGGTTTCCATTTTATGCAGGTATAGCACAGATTTTAGCCGTACACGTTTTACAAAAGCTAATAATTTCCCGTCAGGCGATAATTGCGGACGGCAAGCGCCGCCTGCATCCCCGGCAATCTCTTCAATTTTGCCGGTTTCACGGTCTAAGCGTTTTATAGCATAAATGCCTTTATTGGGGTCTTTGCTGTATTCAAAATTGGGGCCGGGGGTAACATCCTCACTCCAATAAACATATCTGCCATCAGGCGATACGGTTGGTTCGCCGGCATCCTGCTGGTCGTTTTTGCGTTTGGTTAGCTGGATACCATCGCCGCCATTTTTATGGTACATCCACATTTCGCCGGCGCCTAATGAGCGCGAGCCGGTAAAATGCTTACGCGCCACTAAATATTGCCCGTTAGGGAACCATGAAGCATTGTTTAATAACCTGAAGTTTTCTTTAGTTACAGCATGTTTATTGCTTCCATCGGCATTCATTATCCAGATGTTGTCGCCACCTTCGCGGTCACTGGTAAACGATATTAATTTACCATCGGGGCTAAAACGGGGCTGTACTTCGTACGAGTGGCCTCCGGACAATAAAGTGGCCTTGCCACCGGCAAAGGGTATGCTATATATATCACCTAAAAGGTCAAATACTATAGTTTTGCCATCGGGGCTTACATCCAGGTTCATCCAGGTACCCTCGGTAGTGTTGATAGTAATTTTTTTAGACGGGCCGGGGGGCGCCTCTACGTTCCATTTTTGAGCCTGTGCGGTACAGGTAATAGCTAATAAAAAAAGTGTTATCTTAAAAAGCTTCATCAGTTAAATATTTATTAAAACGCTAAGTTAAAACTATTACGCATTATTAATAGTTTTGACATTGCCACAAAACAATGACAATACAGGAAATACTAAAGACTTATTGGAACCATGATGTTTTCCGGCCTATGCAGGAGGATATTATCCAATCTGTATTGTTAGGGCATGATACTTTGGCGCTGTTGCCTACAGGCGGAGGCAAGTCAATATGTTTCCAGGTGCCGGCAATGGCAAAGGAAGGATTATGCATAGTAATTTCACCACTCATCGCCCTGATGAAAGACCAGGTTGAAACATTAAAGGAGAAAGGGATTGAAGCCGTTGCCATAACCGCCGGCATGGGCAAGCGCGAAATTGACCTGGCGTTGGATAATTGTATTTACGGAAAGGTCAAGTTTTTGTACCTGTCGCCCGAGCGTTTGTTATCTGAACTTGTGCAGGAACGCATAAAGTACATGAAGGTAAACCTGTTTGCAGTTGATGAGGCGCATTGTATTTCACAATGGGGGTATGATTTCCGGCCGGCCTATCTGCATATTGACGATCTGCGTAACCTGCACCCGGATGTAACAGTACTGGCGCTTACCGCCACCGCTACTGCCGACGTGCGCGAGGATATACAGGATAAGCTTCAGTTTAAAAATGGCATAGTTTTCCAGAAAAGCTTTGAACGTAAAAACATAAGTTATGTAGTACAGCACGAGGAGAATAAATTCCGAAAGATGCTGGACGTGGCTAAGGGCGTAAAGGGTAGCGGCATTGTTTATGTGCGCAGCCGCCGGGAATGTGCCGAGATAGCCAAATTTTATAACGATAACGGGATCAAGGCCGATTATTACCATGCCGGCTTAACTCCGGACGAACGCTCTAAAAAGCAGGAGAGCTGGAAAACTAACAAAACCCGTATTATAGTAGCTACTAATGCCTTCGGGATGGGAATTGATAAGCCTGATGTACGTTTTGTAATACATAAGGATATGCCCGAAAGCCTGGAAGCTTATTACCAGGAAGCCGGTCGCGCTGGCCGTGACGAAGCGAAAGCCTATGCCATATTATTACATAATAATGCCGATAAGGCAAGGCAGCAAAAAATCTTTGAGCTAAGCTTCCCGGGGATAGATGAGATAAAGCTGGTTTATCATTACTTGTCTAATTATTACTCGGTAGCATACGGCGCAGGGGCGGGGATAAGCTTTGACCTTGACCTGGGCGCTTTTTGCGCCAAGTACAAGCTGGACGTTATAAAGACTTTAAGTGCTCTTAAATTTTTAGAGCAGGCCGAATACCTGTCCTTCAACGAAAGTGTGTTTTTGCCTTCGCGGTTTAGGTTTGAGGTATTTAATGAGCAGTTGTATAACTTCCAGATCCAAAACGCGGGCTGGGATAGCTTTATTAAAACCTTATTAAGATCATACGGTGGCGCGTTCGAGAATTATGTGCGATTAAAGGAGTTTGACGTTGCCCGCCGGGGCAACCTTAGCGTGCAGCAGGTAATTGAAGGCTTAAAGCAATTGCAGGAATATGGCATACTAAGCTACCTCCCGCAAAATGACCAGCCGCAGGTTACTTATCTTAAACCACGACAGCACCCCAATAATTTATATATCAACAAGCAATATCTTGAACAACGCAAGGCTACCTATTTAAATAAAATGAGGGCCGTATTGGCTTATTGCTCACACAGCCAATGCCGCAGCCAGCTATTACTAACGTATTTTGATGAACCTAACTCTGATAAATGCGGAATATGCGACGTATGCCTCGAAGAAAAGCGCAGGCAAAACGCCACTGATATCATGGATGATATTACCACAGAAATTGCTCAACTGCTAACCACCGCGCCTTTAGAACTGGATGATCTGATAACTTCCATTAAAAGCGGCGTAGAAAAAGAACGTCTGGAAGCTATCCGGATATTGCTTGATGCCGGTAAAATAAAATTTAACGGCGAGAAGTACTACCTGTAACAAGTCAACCAGACTATAAAATCTCCTTAAAGACACCTATGTGTGTCATCCCACTCTAATTTTCCATCCCATTTCACCGACACTTATACGGCGTTCACCGAGTAAAACAGGCATTGTGTCGTTTACACACCATTTGGCTG
>NZ_JBNPWM010000018.1:0-57664 GCF_050433825.1 Mucilaginibacter sp. UYCu711
AAAAACGGCAACCGCATGCAAAATATACAGCGTTAATCTGCGCCAAAAAGATCCTTTTATATTTAAAAACGGCAACCGCATGCAAAATATACAGCGTTAATCTGCGCCAAAAAGATCCTTTTATATTTAAAAACGGCAACCGCATGCAAAATATACAGCATTAATTTATTATTTATAGGTAATGGGGCGAAAAAAGTTTCGCGGATGTATAGGGAGCTAATAAGGGAAAAACAAAAGCCCCCAATACACTTGCTGTTTGGGGGCTTTAACCTAAACCTTATCACAATAGAACAAAAGAATTTGTTCTAAGATAAAAACAAATATAAACGAAATTTAAGGATATAGAAAGCGGTAATTAAATAACTGCAAAGAAGCTATTTTTTAGCTTCCGTTTCGACTGCGGATTCTCGACGCCCGTTGTTATGCGAACCGGGAAACCAGGACAAACAAACGTCTACAAAAGTTCGTGGCCGGGCATTCTGCAGCTGATCAACCAGGTGCAAAAACATCTACAAAAGAAATAAAGGGTTGGCCGGATCAGCACGGGCCCGGGAGAAATAAAATATAAAAGCATCTACTTTTTGTAGATGCTGAATAACGTAAGCGGGCCGTTAAGAGGGCTTTTATAAAAAATGCGTTAGTAGCCTGGATGAAAATTATGGAATAATTTGTCCGCTCCTCTGCGGACGGCAGCGAAGCGGACTCTGTAAGGGTACGACCAAAGGGAACGCCCTTGGTAATATTAACTCGCCTTAAACAGTATAGCCGAGGATATCTTTTTTGTTTTAAAATAGGTTATTTCTTCTCCCGGGTTCATTATGGCCTTGTCTCCTAAAACTAAATGCTTTGCGGCCTTATAAATTACAGACTTATCTTCAAAATTCTGTGTTAAATCCCAAACCCATTTAAAAAACGCCTCCTTTTCGTGTTCGATGGTGACATTCGGATTGGCATGTTCAGGAAAGACCCTTCGAAAATGAGTTAATAGATCGAAAGAAAGCCTATTGTCGAACCGTGAGATAATGTCCTCTAACCTTTGGGCGTTAGACCTTAATTCAGGAGAAAAATCCAACATTAAAGTATAATTAAATCTGCTACCCTTACCCTTGACCCAATTGTAAGAGAAATTAAGGGTTGGGTCGACCGCCGCAATTTTTTGTAAAGCTTTTGTAATTCCAATTTTATTGTTTCGGTCAAGGCTGTTTTCAAAGCCGCTTAATGATAACAGTTTATCAAATTCGATAGGCTCATTCTTAAACCCAGGTACGCTATGTTGCATGTGCCTTCTAAGAATAAGGTATAAATAAAGAGATTCATAACTTCTTAAAGATGTAAACGCCGAAAGATTAACTGACAGAAACCAGCTGCTCAGGTTATCAATAAAACGCTGATTGGGCGCAAAACCATAAAGTTTTTTAGTGGTTTTAGCAACCCTGGTGCTTTTCACGACAATGGTGTCTAAAAACTTAAAACCTGTCTCTTCAACGTATTTTACTCCATCCGGAGATTGTCCGCTAAAGCGCCAAGAAAATTCAATTTTATTCAATTTATATAGAGCGTTTTCAAATTTGGTTTCCCAAATATGCTCTTTATTTTTACGGAGTTTATCGTATTCGACCCTGTTCATTGACCTGGATTGATAGGGATTGATTACAATACCAACCAAATTAGGTCTCTTATAATTCATGACCTTACAAAAATCATGAATATCAATCGTACCAAAAGAAAACAAGTTGCCCTGATACTTATGGCAAATGTAAATAAGAAGATCGCGGCAAAGTGTTTCATCCTCTTCGAATTGGGTAAACGTAAGGCTTTTCGCGGCCATGTTCTTGTCAATATTGACAAACTTGGACTGTTCAATTTTGGACATTTTATCGTTGTTAAGTGAGGGTTTGTCCGGATCAATAATATCATTAACTGGAGTTTGTGGTTTCATTTTGTAAAGTTTAACTGAGTTAACAATTCGGCCATTAGTTGACCCGGATTTGAATTTGAAAGTTCGGCAATTTTTATAAATTCATCAATAGTTAAATTTTCGGGAGTGGTGATCCTGCGGTAAAGGGTAGGAAAATTTTTAAACACCGTCAATGTATGGGCGGTGGATAATCCAAGCTTATCAAAAAATAAGCTTAATGGATAATTTTTATAAATCAGCTTTGGTCTTGTTTTAAGCCTAACCGGTGGCGATGGGAGGGGAGGCGTTTCGCCGGGCTTAACATAAGACAAAAGTTTAATAATAACGTTTTGTGATGGCTCACCCGATATTTTGCAAATACTATAAAATTCCGATAAAGAAATCTTTAGGGGAGCACGAAGCCTGGCATAGAGCTTCGTATTGGATTTAAAGACGGCCAATTCCTGCGCGATGGTAAATCCAATATCATCAAAAAACAACCTTAGCGGGGCATCCTTATAGGGACTGGCTTTTAAATAGGTCTTAGGTGTCGTATTTGATTTATTCATTTTCCTGTTAAAATTAGATACCCGCAGGTTTACACCTGCGGGATAAATTTATTTAATCGGAATTGGGTTAACCTTCAAACTCTTTAAATTCAAAAACAGTCCGTGAAAATTAATTTGTCCATCCCTGAATAAATTCCAAAGCAGATTTGCCCCTAAATTAGCTAATGTTGAATTAATAAAAAGGTCTTGTTTTTCCAAAGCTTCGACTAAAGAGCATGAAGGCCCTTGGTCTTCTTCATTGACAAGTGTTAAATCAAACATTTCTGTAATAGATGGTAAGATAGCCGTTCCATCGGTTGGCTGTTTGATTTCTCCAACCGTGCCTAAAACGACCTGCCCTGTTTTATGTAGATTGCCATAGTCTAACCAATAATAGGGCAGAATTGTAGCATTACCCTTTTTGCTTGACTGAATAACCCTTTCAATTTCCAGCCGTCCTTTTGCAGTATCTACACATGAAATTATAATGTTTCCAATTTGTTCAACTCGATTATCAAACTTTTGAGGGACAGCCTCCCAACCAATGCTAAAAAAACGATTTACACGCTGTATACTTATGACAGCCTTATTAAGGCCAATATCCGATTGTGTATATAATTGACGGGCAATATTTGCATCCGTTACAATATCATCATCAAAGGCGGTTACGTGTAAACCCGGATGATTTAACGCCTGTAGTGATAGGTGCATTTTGGCAAGCGCAGATAAGACTTGACTTCCCGTACCACCTACGCCAATCAAACTAACATGTATAGGGTGCATTGGGCTTTTAAAATAGTCGGCTATGTAGTGGGTTTTCATTATAGAATGTGTTTTAGAGTTAGTTTGCTGTCGATTAATATATCCAAATCAAAAGGGTTGTTTGGGTGTAAAACCTGTGATTTCCAAAACAGGTTTATATTAGTACTGGTTGTCTCGTCACCTAAATGGCTAAATTTGCTTTTCCAAAAAAGTTCTTCCCAAAGATTTATGAGGGTTGCCCATGCTTTAATTGTTGGGTGCTTAACCCTTGCGCTCCCCAAACAAACCGACCCGGTCTTTGAACAATTATGAAAAGGGGGAAGAAAAAGCGGTGTTAATTCGTTAGGCCGGCTATCCTCTTTAATTGCAAATACAGATAGTGAACCGTTTTCAACCTTAAAAATTAAAGCGGGGACATTCGCAGAACCGTTCGGTATATTCAAGGTATCAACAAAAAACATTTCCATCATTTGTGCGGGTCTGTACCAAACCATATCAGGCAGGGTATTGGTTCTCATTTTAAAGTGTAAGAGACTTTCGGGAACTATACCTGTAATTTTTTCATTTTCGGTTTTTTGCTGAAAAAAATAATCGCCTAATTCTTTGACTGCATCCTCTGTTAAGGGTGCGCCCGAAAGCATATTTCCATCACCATCTATTTTGTGATGTTCAATATAAAATTCGTTATTGGAATAGCTTGCTGCTTCCTTTTTATATACTACCATAGCACCAACTGGTGTGTAGCAATGATTTATTTCTTCAATTAAGTTCATTATCAAAATATTGAGTTATCGTATCACAAAGAGTAGACAGGGAAAAGTTTAATTTATCGGGAAAAGTATCTTCAATAACTGTTTCCCTGATTTTAGATATCACTTCATTACGGGCTAAACCAACGTGCCCTTTAAGAATAAAGAATGTGTGGGGTTGTGAACAACCCCACTCGTTTGTAATACATTGATTTTCCATTTCAATTTCGGCTTCTACTGCATCGAAATCATAAATCCATGTATATAAATATTCGAGCTTCAAGGGTGAAGAATCTTCGTATGTCTCAAATTCGGGGTAAAAATTATAATGAGTGATTTGTTTGGGATTAATACAAAGAGCCAAACAGGATAATAATGATTGTTTGAAAGGATACTCCGGGAGACTTTCAATTAGCTTAAAAAGTTCTGTAATTTCAAGTAGTGGGGATAGTTTAATTAGTTTGTGCAACTCGCTTACATATCCGGTCTCGTAACTTTCTAAAATTGCGGTTAATTCTTCTTTTTCACCATCCTCAAAATCTTCCTCGCGCTCCAACCTCTCTGATATGTAATCCAACACACTGCTGCTTTCGTGGGCGGGGGTGATGCTTAGACATTGTGTTATATAGCGAACAGCATCCAGCGCAGCTCTGTACCATTCAACATTTTCCTTTTCAAGTTTGGTTAAAAACGCTAAACGTGGGGCGCACATATCATATTCAACCTTACAAGCACGATAAAATACGATAGTATAGGTATCGTCTTCTTCGTAGCCGTTTTTTTCGATAGTGAAATCGCAGCCGATTTCTTTAGAAACTTCCGTCAGCGTTTTATTTAACAGTTCGGCAAGCTTAGTTATTGGCACATTCGGAACTTTGCCAATAAAGGGCAAGCACTCGTTTAATAACCCTTTAAAAAGACCCTTACCCCCCTTTGATGAGGAAATACCAAGCTTGCTCTTAACTCGTAATGAGTTAAGAGGCTTAAACTTTACGGCAAGAAATCGATTTGAGAATGTGGCAGTATTTGTCTTTTTTGGAAGGCTCGGGAAGCATCCAGTTTTGAACTGTTGCGGTTCGCCTCCCTTTCCGAAATACGGCCTATGGCGTGATGTAACCTTGCCGTTTTTTCTTGTAGTTGCTGTTTGCATTTCTTTTTTTGATTAGCCATAATTAACCTTTGGTGCCTACTGTGCTGCTAAACGTGTAACTAATACCACCGTCAGCAGAAATTTTAGGGGGCATGATAGTAGCTGTTGTAAGGGTGGGGTATGCCGTTGTATAAAAGTTTAAAACTTCTTCAACACTAAAATCGGGGTTAGGGTCTGCAAGGTCGATTGGTTCCGTTTCCCCATGAGCAACATAAATAAATGAACGTGTATTTTCTACTAAAACAGCCATGATTAAAATAAATTTGTTTGTGAAACTTTAGTTTTTAACTCGCTAATCCTATCGGTAAGTTTGTCTTTATTTTCAGCAAAGGGCAAAGCAGAAGTGAGTAAGGAAATAGCTTGATTTATATTTTCATCGGTTTCGTTTTTAAGCAATTCGTCGGCCTTTTTTACGAAATCATCATGTTTTTTCTTGCGCTCTTCCTTTTCCTTTTTTACCTGCGCGTTTTCGTTTTCAAGTCTTGCTGTTGCCTTTTCAAATTCAGCAATATTTGAAATAATGCCATTTGCCCTTATAACAGGTTCGGTTATTCTCTTAAAAAATTCCTCGTCAAGTTCCTGGGCTTTTCCTGTTAGGACAACAGGTTTAAGTACTTTTACATTTGGGTCTTTGATGGCGGGTTGCATAACAACCATTACGGTAATTGTTTCCTTATCGATAGAAGAAAAGGCTACTGTTAAATTACCTTCGTCAAGAAGTGGTAACATTTGGCTAAAAAAGTCCATAATTGTTTTTATTATAAGTGAATGAATTTTTGTTTAGTCTCTTAATTGCAGGTAATTATTAATTACGCCCTTATTAAAAAGTTCCAAAATAAAATCGGCAAGCTTTTCTTTTGATAAGCTATTGATAGCTTTTTCAGGGATTTCATTATTATAAATTGCTTTTAAAACCTCGCCTGTTTTTTTGCTTTTTAATGTCGATTTATTCAATAAAGCCATATTTTTTTGTTTTTCTTATGATATAAATATACGGTTATACTAACGTTTATACAAGTCTTGTTTTTAAATAAGCGGTTTTATTTCCCCCCTCTTTTAAATTATTGAAACAGTATAGACGTGGGCTATGGAGATGGGTAGGAGAGCGGTGCGATTGACGGTTAACTTTCGGAAGTCCGGGCTATTTAATATTTCATTGGGAGAGCTGGCCTTGTGTGCCGGCCCGTTTCGGTACAACCTGGTTAACTTTTTAACTATTATTGATATAAAGGTGGGTGAGTATTGTTTTGCGCTACGTTACCCTCGATGGGTAAAAGTAGCGCGGCACTCAAACGGCGCTTTACAGCAACCCTTCGTCGGCGAAAGAATAATAGCCCTCATTGGTAATTATTAAATGGTCAACAACTTCAACACCCAATAAAGTACCGCATTCGGTTAACCTTTTAGTTAAGTTTATATCGGCCTGGCTTGGCTGGAGCTTACCCGAAGGATGGTTATGGGCTAAAATAATTACTGGGGCTGCGGCTTTAAGTGCGGCTGTGAAAATTACGCGGGGATCTGCAATGGCATTTGTCATACTGCCAGATGAAGCGTTAAAAATTCCTAAAACTCTATTGGCTCTGTTAAGTAGGAGAATTTTAAATTCTTCAATAAATTCGATACTACCTAAATCCCAATGGGCTAAAAATATATCATTAGCTGTTGATGAACTGTTGATTATCGGTCGTTCCGAAACTTTAAAATTGGTGGAGTAGCTAAGGTTAACTTCCGGTACCTGGTAATAGGTTTTCGTTGTGATTGACATAATTTTTAAGGTTTTAATTATGGCAGCTCTATCACCAGTAGAATGGAATAAGGGCAAGGTGGAGATTAAAAAAGCTCGGAACGTGGAATAAATAGAAGTGAGGAACGAATGACGGTTTATGCCGCGAAAGTCCAGGCATTTTTTTATACGACCTTGGCGCTGTTTTGCCACGAGAGCGTTAGGCACCCATTTCCAGGCTACCTGGTTAACTTTGGTGCTATGATTAGAATATATATATTATATGAGTGAGTATAGGAATAGCGTCTACAAAAAGTGTTTCCGGAGAACGAAGATCTGCGGCGCCATGTTGCAGGGCAGTTTGTGTCTATTGATGCTAACACGTTTACTTTAGAGCGCACAGTAAATCTTGTGTATAGCAATGTTAGTTATACTAAAGTCGATCAGGTGTTTGTTCACTAATATATTTTTGGCGATGGGGTGCTTAATTTTGACATATCAACGAAAGGCTTTATCTTGCGTTTGAAAACCTAAATCAATGCGGACGAAAATTTCTCTTAAGACTATATTATTTATAATACCGGTTTCTCTCATTTGCATTTTAATAGTTTATGTTAACATTTTTGATAACACATTTAAGTTGGCAATTCCGGTAAAAGGAGCATCCCAAAGCAATTGGTCTTCTGTAAGCTATTGGTATTGCCCTACCGACACTTCCAAAGTACATAAGGGCATTGATATTTTCAGTCCGCAAAAAACACCAGTACTAAGTCCGGTTGCCGGATTAGTGATATCCCAGGGAGTGAGCAACAATGGGGGTAGGTTTATATATCTTTTTGGTGGGGGGTGCAGAATTTATTATTTCGCCCACTTAAACACCATCGAAGTGAGCCGTTTTTCTTTCTTGTGGAAAAAGGATGAAATGGGCACGGTTGGAAATTCAGGAAACGCGCTGTCAAAACCTTATCACCTTCATTTCTCTATCTTCTCGTTGATTCCGATTTTTAAAAATTATGACCATCCAGCGGCGCAAGGCTGGAAAAAGATGTTTTATTTGAATCCTAACGACTATCTCGTTAAGGCAAAGTAATTGTGGGATGAAAATAAAGAAAGCGACCATACTGTACATCATGGTAAATGTTGCATGTTTATTGTGCTCTATTTACGCCGGAAGTCGAGCCTTCACTCTTGGTTATGTAATAAGCATCTTATATTTACTCACTTGCTCTGAAATAAACGGTTTTACCTGTAAACGGAAAGCTGCGTTTTCTGTAGTAGTATTTGCTGTTTCCGCTTTTCTTACCATCTGTCTAAAAAAGGATTCGTCTATGGGACGAATCCTTATCTACAAGGTTTCGTGGAATATGTTTTGCTCCAATCCATACCTGGGAATCGGCTCAGGAAGCTTTCAAACACGTTACGGCCTTTATCAAGCAGCGTACTTTCATGCGGGCAAATACTCCGTAAAGGAATTTTTGTTGGCCGATAATACCTACTACGCATTTAACGACTATTGGCAGTTAATCATAGAACATGGATTGTTTCTTGGTGTTGCGGGTATTGTATGTTTTTTTTACGCGATATTTAAGCTTCACGCTTCAACTTCTAAGAAAGGCTGTCCTGAATTGACTCCTGTTAAATTATGCATCTCGCAAGTTGTCGCAATAGCGACAGCCGCACTTTTTACGCACGTAATGGAACGGATGGTTATTCAGGTGGTTTTAACGCTGGTAATCTCCTACATTATCGCATTTAGCCTCACAAAAAAGTTAAGACATCAACTGCTAATTACGACATTAATTTTCGTAGCCTTTTTAGTGATGAGAAATCTAACTTATCTCACCAAACTTTCTGACTACAGAAGGCTTGATCAGGCTAGAGAACTTGCAAAGTTTGGCTTTATTAATGACGCTCGCAAAATCTGTCACGGCGTGTACCCTTCCTTAAAACACGATTTAGAATTTCTGCTGTTTTACTGCGATTTGAGCGAGCCTGACGAAGACCAAAATCGAACTGTTACCTTATTAAGGTACACGTTAACCAAGTGGACGAGCAATACCTTATATATGAAACTGGGTGACAAATACTTACTTCTCAACCATTTACAAGAGGCAGAATGTTCATACCTACGAGCCGTGGACCTTGTACCAAATCGCTTTACGACCAGGTATCGACTGTTCGAGTTTTACTTGAACACCGCTCAAATCACGAAAGCAAAGGCAGTGGCTAAAGTAATCCTCACAATGCCGGAAAAGGTCCCTTCTTCACACGTAGAATTCATCAAAAATAATGTTAAAAGAAAATTAATTCTTTTAGGATAATAATTTTTTCCATACATTTACGATAACTACATAAACCAATCGCATGAAAAGAAACACCTTCCTCGAGGCAACATTTTGTTGCGCACTTTTGCTTTTAGTCATTGGTATTTCTTGTAAAAAATCGCTGCATGGCTCTACCGATGCAATAATTTTGCCGCCCGACATCAGTTGGGCGCAAGAATACTATAATAACGCCCTTCAACCTGAGCAAGGAAATACAGCCGTTTCCCTTTCCTCTAAAAAGACCCTATCTGACCCCCTTTCGAAGAAAGCCAACATGAAAACATTGTTTTGGCAAAAGGCTGTTTCAGGCAAAGAAGGCGATTACGATTTTGTCGAAATCCCTTTGAAGTATACACAAAAAGTCACTACAACCCTCACAATAACAGTCAACGGCGTTAAGACTTCAGAAGACCCTTCTGGGGATGTAATAAAAGGGACAGTTGATAGGCTTGTGATTTACAAGAACAAGGCTGGAAATATCTATCAAAAGATCATAAGTTATGTCCCCGATGCTAAGTATCTACAAAAGCACAATGGCGACATTACTCAGAATAAAATAAATAAATTGGACAGTGACTTCGACGGTTACGTGTTTCATAAAAAGTGGGACGGTACAATCTTGTTCGTTCTGAAAATAAGCGGGGGCCAGGTTGTCAAGCGGTACAACTACATAAAAACCGACCGTCCTAAAGCGGCGGTTCAAGTTAATTCGGTAGTCTGCGAAACGGTAGAAATTTACGAATGGTTTGTGGATTGTTTTTACGAAGGGGATAGTCCGTATCCATATAAATGTGGTGAACCTTACAGGGAATATGTTGGCACGGGCGAGTATTGTTACGATGACGGGAGTGACATTGATTGCAGTGACCCAGTAAACTTAGGCAATCCCAGGTGTGCCCCTGGACAGGGTGAACAAGACCCTACGCCAAAATTGAGTAAAATAATGAAATATCCCACTGGGCTAACTGCTGCGCAGAAAGCGCAGATTGAAGCGTTGTTGACCACATTGAATAACAGATGCATTGGCGCTGCGATTTATAACTACATGGATGCACATAGCCAAACCTTCTACTGGGATGTAAATTCAAGTTTGACTCAGAATGCAGCTTATTCTCCGCCTACTGACTCTATAAAGATTAAAAACCCGAGCACACCCGATATTTCTGGCGTACAAGAGGAGATGTTTCATGCCTATCAAAACAAGACATATCCTGGGGGGACGACTCAATATTTAGGAACACACGCTGGTTCTGCAAACATTGAGTTTGAAGCAAAGGTCATGAGGGACTTACAAGGATTAATTACTAATGACGGAAGTTCATTAGCTTTAAATAGCACGGAATATTTTACGTGGCTTTCCGACATCTCAAGTTCTTTTACAAAATATCCTGCTAGTTTTACAGCAGACCAGTTGACAAGGTACTTCTCGTTCGTAACCGATTTTATAAACGCAGGTACGGGATATGGTAACAGGGTGGCGAATTCACTAGAGCCATCGGCGATGTTTTCGTTAATTAACAGTTCAGGTTGTGCACATTAATAATTATTGATATGAAATTAAAATTAATTTTTGGAGGTGTTTTAGTGGTTGTTTCAGGCGCTGCCTGCGGACAAAACAAAATAAAAGAAGGAACGTTGAAGGTTAACTCCTCAACATACAAGGTGGAAAGTATGAATAAATCGATGGTAGTTGTAAACGACGTCAATGCTCAACCGAGATATACTAAGTTCAAATCAGCAGATGGAGTTCATTATAAAGACCCTAACGAGATTTTCAATTCTTTTTCAAAGATATTTAGCGCCTCAAGGCTTAGGGAACTTCTGCCGGAGCGATTTATGACCGTAGTGCTCTATTATGATCATACAGGGAAAGTTACATCGGTCAAGTATTATCTTCAAAAGGACACAAAAATAAGCACAACCGAACTCGATTCTCTAAATCGGCAATTGAAGTTAAGCGTAACTTTCGAATTGCCAGCCAAGACAATAGATGATAACTTGATGCCTTATACTAATAATATTTTTTTCCAGCGACTACTTCAGAGTTCATCTGTAAATTAGGTTAAAATAATTTATAATCTCTTTTCAAACACCCTTATAGGGGTGTTTGAGTACATAAACTAAAACAGGCTTATAGTATATGGACAGTAATGGATTGTTTCGGGCGCTGCCTGCGCGCAAAAACGAAATGATAAATGAACTCTAAAAGTCAATTCTTCCCAATGGGCTAAAAATATATCATTAGCAGTTGATGAACTGTTGATTATCGGTCGTTCCGAAACTTTAAAATTGGTGGAGTAGCTAAGGTTAACTTCCGGTACCTGGTAATAGGTTTTCGTTGTGATTGACATAATTTTTAAGGTTTTAATTATGGCAGCTCTATCTCCACCTTGGCGCTGTTTTGCCACGTGCTCGTTAGCCACCCATTTCCAGGCTACCTGGTTAACTTTGGTGCTATGATTAGAATATATATATATTATATGTGTATGTATGGGAAAAGCGTCTACAAAAAGCCTTTCCGGAGACCGAAGATCTGCGGCGCCGGCTTGGTTAATAATCTACAAAAATTCATGGCCAACCTTGCTGCAGCGGGGTTACCAGGTAAAAAATCATCTACAAATGTTTTTAGTAAGAGCAAAAAAAGCCCCTTAAGGGCTTTAATTTTATGGGTGTACTTCTTCCTGAGTATCCGCTAAGATGAAGTCCGCGGCCTTTTGAGCCTGTGCGGCTGCTTTTAATATCAGCGTCTTGTCATTCTTTAATGCTTTTAACCAGCTTGCGATATAGGCGGCGCTATTGGGTAGTGTTTGCTGCTTTATTCCAGTTGTCGCGCAAAGGAACGCTGCTGTTAATTCAGCGGTAAGTTCTTCTTTCGAGTAGCTTTCGTCGCCAAATTTTGTACAGTCTGTTAACTCTTTGCGGTTAAGCCGGGTGTTATGCCCTGTGCTGTGTGCCAATTCGTGAAATAGTGTGCTGTAAAAGCCTTCGTTGCTTTGGAAAGCTTCTAAGCGTGGAACAACTACGTTGTCGGTGCCTGGCTGATAATAAGCCCTGTCGCCGTGATATTCGATTGTGGGGCGTAATGGCATTCCTTCAATGACCTTTTCGCAGGCGTCGATCTTTTCAGCATCGTTGCAGAATAGGGCCTCAACTTTTGGGAACTCGATACCTTCTGTCTGCGCGATATTAAAAACTGTGTAGTCTTTAGGCACTAACTTGGTAGGGTGGCCCTCTTTAACTTCGCCGGTAACCTTATCGGTTATTTCGACGGTTTGATTTTTGAGGTCTATAGTTGCCCAATAGGTGATCTTAACACCTCTTTCGCCTCGTTTTATAGTTCCGCCTAATTCTGCGGCTTGTTTATAGGTAAGGTAAAACGGTGTTTCGTAACCTTTTCTCATGGTATGGAAGTCTAACCAAAAGAGGTTCCAGCCACGGTAATTTTTATTGGTAGTTATGTTTTTCGGGAACCCGGTTCTATTCCAGGTGCAGCGCCAAACGATAGTGTCTTCTTCGAGCGCCTGTATAACCGCGTCGGTAACTTCCTGATAGGTGTCTTTTAAGACGAAAGCCGGTTTTACAGATTTTTTAGTGGTTTTTTTGTTTAATTTTTGTGTAGTAGCCATGATTTTAAATTTTAAGTGTGAGGTGAAAAAAAATTAATTATACTGCTGCTACCGCCTGTAGAACGGAATAAGGGCAAGGTGGAGATCAAAAAATGCCGGAACGTGGAATAAATAGGAGTGAGGTACGATTGACGGTTTATGCCGCGAAAGTCCGGTCTTTTTTTATACTACCTTGGAGGTGTATGGGCACGTGAGCATTGGGCCCCGTTTCCGGGCTATCTGGCGAACTTCGTAGTATATATTGATTACTTGTATGTGTGGGGGCCAAAAAGACAAAGGGGGCCTCTGAAAGGGCAAAGCGGACTGATCCCCTCGATGGGGGGAAGGACGCCGGCAAGCTTAAAATTCAAACGGGTAAAATGCTGTCTAATTTTAGGAATTGCCTTAACTAACCCAGGCCGCACCAAAAAAATTCAATTTAAAAGCGGCCTACCTTTTCGTTGGGGAAGTGAGCGTGAGGACGAATTGGAAACAGAGGGGGAGAAAAAATAAAGATGCGCCCATTCGGGCGCAAATTTTTCACTGGCTATTACTTAGTTTAGAATATAAATATTAACAAACATTGGAACGCAAAGTCCCGATTGATACTGCTGCAAAAACTGGTTGAATGTGGGTGTGTTCGCAATTATATGTTGTTTCAATCGCTCTAATTCTACCTCATTATCGGCATTAACAGCACTATATTCTTTTTGCTCCCACTTTTCCATTTCATGGAAAAAAGGGGCTATATTATTCTTATGATAGTCTAACTGTGATTTAAGGCTAAGTATTTGACCAATCACCGAAGTTTCATGCTCGGGCTTTAATTTGAGTGTTTTCATTATAGGTATTTTTATTCCGGCTGTAAGTCTGTCGGGTCAATTTCAAAAGCTAAGTGCATTTCTCCGTATAAATAAACCGGTACATAATCGCCTCCGCTCTCCATATCAGCGGTATCAAAAAAATCACTGTCAACAGCCAGTTTTTCTTCGTGATATAAAATGATCACCGGGTATTCATCGCCCATTGTTGGATGTTCGACAAGGTCAAAAGACTGGCCTAATGAATTGGTGATGGTACAGTAAACTGTAGGCTTTAAGCCATTAATCGCTGATAGTTTAATATTGTTGTAAGTGGCATGATGTGGGAGATTAAATTTTTTCAGGTTGAAAATAGTGTCCTTGATTACTGTATCCGGGACTTGTGCAGAGCCTCACTTTATTGGATTGTTGCTTTGCTATTGTTACAGCCTTATCCCAGGGTATTACTCCCAAAAAAATCTGTTCTGTTTTGTCCCAGGCTTTGCCTGATACTGCTACAGTCATATAAACTGGTTCTATTTTTATAGCCATTATGTATAAAATATGTGTGTTTTTTGCTTTCACTTATAATATAAATATACGTATATACTAACGTTTTTGCAAGTCTTATTTATTGTTTCGCCCGTTTATCATCCCCCTTTTTCCCATTATTTCATCGGCAATTTAAATTGTCTTAACAAAGCCAGGCCGCACCAAAAAATTCAATTTAAAAGCGGCCTACCTTTTCGATGGGGGAAATAAGTTTGGGACGAATTGGAAACAGAGGGGGAGGGAAAATAAGATGCGTCCTTTCGGGCGCAAATTTTTTAGGGGGGCGTTAGTAACTCCATAAGATTAAACCGTTCTCAATACACCAATTACGGACCATTCCTAATACAATGTCCATATCTGTATTAGGTGAATATGTTTCAATCTTGTTTCCGTCTTTTACGTACTCGTATTCAACGTAAACTTTGTTATCTTCTTTAATTGTTGCCAGTGCTGCGTAGTTTCCAAATTGAAAAGTTTTCATAATGTTAAGTTGTTAAGTTACTATTAATGACCTCCACGTTTAAAATTTCAATTTCATCTGTAAAGGTATTGAGCGCGGACGCGTAAAAATCTATTGCATGTGCTTTCGCCCGATCTGCGCTTGCTGCCGTAAAATCGCCTGTACACTTTTTTTCAAAAAACATATTTTTAATAGTGATCCTGTATTCTTTTATGATGTTATCCTTTTTTTATAAATTAATAATTGCGTTATGAAGCCATTAACAGCACCCGGCCGTTGTCGGCAGGGGTTGAACTATTTTGTTTGTTCTTCCCGGCTTCCCAATTTTTCCGCTCATCTTCGGGCAACCAATTTTTAGCGGAAAAGTTATTTTAGGAATGGCTATAAATAACCCTGGCCGGATCTAAAAAAATTAAATTCCAACCGGCCATCCTTTTTAGTGGGATCTGCGCGGGGGCAAGGGTGACGTAACCACCACTGTTTTTTGACAAAAGATTGGATTTCCTTTAGGGTTAAAATTATAGACTATAGCGCAGGGTGTTTTAGCCAAGGGTATTAAATGACCCGGCCAAAAATAAAGTTCAAACAAGTCCATCATTTAACAGGCAATTAGCTCTGCTAGACCTCAATAAATGAGGGGAGAAAAAAGTATGCAGCCAAAGGGGCAAATAAGCCACCGTTATAAGGCGAACATATTCGGAGGTTGATATGTTTTTTCAAGATTTTATCTGATCAAAACTAATTTGTAAGGGTTGTCATTAAGACCGTCCTCAGCGATGTTCTAAAGACACACTATTTTTTCAAACCAAACTTACGCGGGTAATAAGCCAGCGTAATCATAAAATATTGCCGCAATACATTGGCCGTAGTGGTAGTAATTGTATTGTTATAGACAGAGTTATAGATAGACCTGTTTTGATGCAGGATATCTAAAGCTGACAATTTTATTTCAGCTTCGGCACCTTTCAAGAAACGATAACCCATATCAGCATTCCAGATGGTAAAATAAACATTATTTGCCTGCACTGATGATTTGGTGTTGTTAAAGTTTACGCGGGTGTTAAAGAATATGCTGCGCGGAAAGGCAAATGCCAGGTCGAAGTTGGTTGTCCACTTGTAATAGGTAGACCTGTTTAAGCCTAACTGTTCGGTTTTATTGCCTTCAAAATACTCGCCAAACCCGGCAGAACAGATCGATTTATAACTATAGACCAGTACTGCCGACATGTTTAGCGTTTGCGTTTTGGTTTCATGAGTTTCCCCGTTCAAATTAAGAAGATATCGATTGTAACTTGTGCCCGGGCTGGTTGTAAATGCAAACTGGTGATCCTTCAATTTAAAAGTCTTATCAATAGAGCTACTGAAATTAAGATATTTCCTGTCGCCCAGGTTAATTGTTGAACGTACATACCGTCCTAAATCATCATAAAAAGTATTATCCGAGAAGCTGTTTTTAACCATACCTCCTGACAGGGTCAAGCGTGTTTTAAAAGGGTGTTTTGTTGCCAGGTCTTCATAATTATAATTAAACGTCAGTTTTTCGTTATACGATGGCTTCAAAGACAAATTACCAACCCTTATACTATATGAATTTGTGTTATCATACAACGGTGCAAATTGATCTATTTCCGGGTAATCAACCGTGGTGCTATAATTCAAGCTATACGTTTTGCTATTATTGCCATATTGATAATGATAATAAGTAATACTGCTTGACGGGATGAAATAATAATATGAACGGCTTATATTCTGGACCGATTGCAAAGCCGAGTTACGCTGCATAAAGAACTGGTTCTCTGCAAACACCGTAAAGTAAAAAGATTTATTATAACGGTTATCAAGGGTTTTATAAAAGCTCCTGCTAAAATTCAACCCCGGCCTTTCATCAATTGTTTTTAAATGGGTTGTATTAGTTAAACCGGTGTTTATAGCATAAGTAGTACCACCTAAAGGCAAGTCGCCAACATCGCTAGTTTGTTTCTCATCGCTTATAACAAGGGCATTTCGCACATCGATATTAAAGATCTTCGGGCGGTACAGCGCGCTCCCGGTAATATCTCTAAAAGCGAGATTAAATGTGTGGGTACCGTTTTTGCTATCTGTTAAATAATGACGATTAACATAGTTGTCCCTGGTGGCGTCTGCCGCCTTAAAATCGGTAATGGCTTTGCTATCTCCGTCACTTTTGTACAGGTTAAACCTATAGCTCAGGTCCATGTTGAGCAATTTAGTTTTACGGTGCCCATTATCCCAGTATCTGGATGTCCTGTACGTTATTTCGCCGCTTACGTTATTTGATGACGACGTTGAGTTTCTTTGTTCAAGATTAGACGATGACAGTAAGCCCGTTGCAATATTGACCGAATTATTAGTTTGTGTACTCGTCGATGTATTATTGCGGTTGTTAAAACTAACAGAACTCCCTATTGAACTGTGCAGAAAGCTTTTATTGTAAGAGGCGTTGCCGCGCTGGCCAAACTCGTCGTTAGTACTGGTGCTATTGCTTAGCTGGCTCAGGTCGCCGCTATTTAACTGAATTATTTGCAGACTTTGTCTAACGGTATTGTTATTGGCGTCATTAAGGAAATACTCACCCTTTAGCATATTGGTTTTAGCATAAGGCTGGCGCGGATCGCTGTCCTTACTAAAATCATGCGATGCTGTAAAGCCAGCCCCTGTAAAAATGTTTACCCCCTGCCTTGTAAAGTCGCTATGGTAATCGCTATTTATACCCTCGCCTTTAAAGGAGTTAAAACTCATTAAGCTAGCCAAATCATAGGCAGATTTGTTAACGTTATTATGTGCCCCGACTACCGCTACCTGCGTTTTTGGCGAAAAGTAGGTGATCATACCGTCGGCAGCATAATGATCCTGCGTGCCGCCACCCAAACCAAACTTGCCGAAAAAACCGTCCTTCTTGTTCTTTTTAAGCACAATATTCATTTCGGTTTTCGGGGTAATGGGATCCGGGTCTTCCTTATTCTGGTATACCTGTACTTTTTGCACCGAGCTTTTGGGGATATTTTGAAGTGCAATTCTATTGTCGCTTGCAAAAAATTCTTTCCCATCTACCAGCAACTTACTTATTGTTTTACCGTTAACGGTTATCATACCATCATTCCATATAGTTACGCCCGGAAGTTTGCGTAGCAGGTCCTCAACCACGGCTGTAGTATCTAGCTTAAAAGCGCTGGCATTAAACTCAAGCGTATCGCCGCGCATTTGCATAGGTGCCTGTGCAGCCGAAATGACTACTTCTTTAAGTGACTGATCTATACGGTCCATGTTTATCGTTTTTAATACTATCGCTTTGGTTTTGGAAGATATGATAAACTCTGTTTTTGCCGACATATAACCAACGTGCGTTACAACTATGCGCAGGGGAACGCCCACTGGCATCAGCTTAAATTGATACTTGCCATAAACGTTTGACAGTTGATAGCTTACAAGCTCATTATCTTTAACTTTATAAATAGCTAACGTTGCGGATGGCATAACATAGTTATGCACGCTATCCCTAACCAGCCCGGTAATGGTGCCTACATTTACAGTGTCTTTTTTTAGTGCTGTTTGGGCTGATGTTCTCTGCGCCGTTTGTGCCGATACAGTACCATGTACCATGCTTGCTACCAAGATAGCAAGAAGCAACTTTAGTTTTATATTCACGGTTGAGGGTTTATGATGGGGTTTGGGTTTAGTTTTTAGGGATGTAAATTCAGTTACGTTATAGATCATCCTTTAGTTTAAGCTGCAAAATGGCGGGATTATCTTTTATGCTGCCTTTTTTAAAATACTCAGCCAATGCCGGCGGATAGTTAACCTTCTGCTCGGTATTGTCATTATAACCCTTATACAGACCTACAGCTGATACGCTGGTATATATATAGCCATTGGCACATGCCAATATGCCACTACTGTTAAATGTATAGCCTGTTGGGTCGTATATCGGCAAAAAATAGGATCGCTCATCCTGCTGTATATGTTTATAGGCTATAAGCGTACCCGATTTAAGATTATAGATCAGGTTATCTTCTTTATTATTATAGCCGTTTTCTGAAAATGTTTTAAACACGAGGTTATTACCGGTCCTAAAAAAATTGCCCAGACCATAAATTACGTCCCTGTTTTTTTGCAGCCATTCGTATTTTTTGTCGGCGTAAAGTGCATTTGTCATAAAATCATTCGGTAATGACGAAAACATAGGCAAATGAAACTTGTAGGTAAATTGTATGGCATTAGGCGTTATGGTGTAAATGCTGTAGTCCCACATTTTCGAATAGAAATAAGCCGTGTCTACCCCAAAACTGGTTAGCGGGCCCAAACCGGTCCAGGCGTATTCTACCTTTCCTGTTGATTTTTTAAATGGCAACCCTTGAGCATATACCTTATGGTTATCCATAGCATATACGATCAGCGATTTAGAAAATGTTTTATAATACTTATCGGTGCTATCTAAAGTATTTTGATAATTCTGTCCAACAATTTTATCGGGTGCAATAAAGTAAAACGAATATTGGGTTACTTCGTCTTTGGCTGTTTCTCCGCCTAGTTTTGTGGTTTTAATAATCTTACCATCGTAATCGCAATAAGCTAGATTTTTGTAATTATCGCGGGTATAAATTATCTGTTTGGTCCATTTATTAACACTGAAATCATATATGGGTGATCCTTCTGAACTTTTAATTTTGGTATGAAATTTACCCGTCTTAGTAAAAAAAAGAATGCAATGTGTATTTTGGTCCAGTATGATATAGTAATCGTCGGTGATTTCCAGCTTGGATATACTGCCAAAAAGGCTTTCTTTCGTGGTTTCTAAAGGGATATAATTTACCTCGCTAAAAAAATCAGAAGCAACACCGCCCACCGCATTTGACGGATCGACCCGTAAGGTCATCACATGGCTAGAATCGACTTTAATAATTTTTTGGGCTAAAACAGCGGTGCCTGAAACAATAAGCAGGCAAAATGATATAATTAGGTTTTTAACTATAATTGGTAGGCGCATAGGTGATTGGTATATAGGTGGTTTGCTGTTTCAATATAAACAAATAATTTTAAATCGAAACAATCCTAGGAGGATAATTTTAATATTAACATTGTTTTGACTTAGTCTCGATCAAGACGAACCTAATTAACCGACCCATAAGTCTCTTAAAAAATCCTGATAGAATAGTATTTGTATGACTACGCCGAACATATAAACTGGTATCAGGTAGAGACGATAACTTGGCCAATATTTGAATATGCAAAGGGAGAGAAAGAAAATAAAGTAAGATAAAATCAAATTGGGATAGATGTAAAGCCCTGTGCAATATATTCCAGCTAAAATAACCAAAAGAATAAAACTCTGCTCTGATTTTACCGGTTTGTAGCTTTTGTAAAGCCACAATAAAAATGTAATATAAAATGGAGTACAGAAAATGTGCCGGTTTATGCTCCAAATATTGGAAGAAGAGTTTATTTTAAAAGTGAAACATGTATCTAAGATGGTAATTCCTGCCAAACAAATTATTGAGAATAAAACCATAATATCCATTTCAAAAACAATATTTGAGCTTTTAAAAGTTTTTTTAATAAAAACAAAAACATATTTAAAGCAAAAATAAATGGCGAGTATACCAATTATGAACGCTGTACCATCAATGCCCATTGTACGTGCTGGATAAGTGGAAGTTAATGGGAAACCAGGTAAAAGCCACTCACGTCCCCAAATTTTTTGAACCTTTAAAAAATATAGCCATTTATGGGTTTGATGGTATTGGATATACGCAGAAATAAACAATCCTGTCAAGCAAGCAAGAATGTTATAAAATGCAGTTTTACCTAGTTCCCTGCTCAATAGTAGTTTAGAGGAAAAAAATGCACAGATAATTATTGCCGGAATAAATATTAAAGCAACCGAGCGTACCAGCGATGCCAGAAAGAAACCAGTAATCATCATAATCCTGGAGTTTGTTTTGTAGCCACGAAGAATCAAAGTCGCAAACAGAAAGAACATTGATTCTGTATAAGGTAACGCGAAAAAGATAAATGAAGCAGTTGAAAAAATAAAAAGAAGAAAAATATAAGAAATAACTTCATCCTTTAATAAATAGGCTAATGACAGTATAAAAATGGAATAATTAACAATGCTAATACCTACTCCATTTAAGAATGTCCATTTCCAGAAATAGGGAAACAAGGGAAAAAAAGCAAGATTACATATCGCATTCATTCTAAATTCATACCCATTCAATCGAATTGAATTAAACCACTCAGCGTCCCATTTCAAAACATTCCGCTCATCTGGAAATGAAGTTATTATACCTAATCGGTATAAAATTAAATAAAATGTAACGGCTAAAACTAAATGTCCGCAAGCCGCTAACAAAATCTTTTTTGATCGCATAATCATTCTGTTAATATGAAGTATTAAATAGTTGATAGCCATTACCAAAACTTTCGAAGTCATAGTCAATTGTTGCTGCCTTGTTTGCTGTCTTAACCCATGGTTTTATAGAATAATAAAATTTAATTGGCTGTTCTAAGAAATATCGGTTTGAGCCATAGGTGATTACTTGTGTCTTATTACGTTTTAGAAAATCAATTACTGGTTTGTTAGGCAGAAAATGGGCTGATGTTTCCATCACCCCATTGCCCATATTAAAATAGACAGGTTTAACTATTCTATGTTCATTGATAAAGATGTCGAACAGGTTTTTATTAATGGATAGAGTTGTTAATGTCATAATTATATAAAAGATATATATGCCTTTAGGGTGCTGATTAAATTTTAGCGCGATATATACGCTGCTTATAATTAAGATGGATAAATAATATCTAAACGAACAGTTTGTTGTATACAAACTAAATAGCCCAAAATATGAAATAATAACCCAAGCAAAAATTGCCTTTGCTGGATTAAGGATGTCCTGGATAAGGAATTTAATTAAAAATAAAAGATATGTGCAGCCACAAATTATGTACAGAACACTTTGAACAAAATTAGTATCGTAAGAGAAAAAATGTAATAGTACTTTATTATTAGTAACAAGTTGAAAGAAGGCGACACCATGGAAATAAGCAAAGCAATTAATAAAAATGATAGACAATAAAGTGAAAATGAAAGGAGATATTGTAATCTGGAAATTATTTACTTTAATTTCTGTTAAACGATACAATAGATATAACTCAAAAATAATTAAAAAGAAAATTATCAGGATTACATAACCAAGTACTGGAACCAGTTTGTTTATTTCAGCTTGCATTCCATAAAAAAGGAGTAGTAAGTTCAAGGCGTTTATCGAACACAGTATAATAAGATTTTTATATTCAAGCGACTTGTTGTGTAAACTCCAAAACAATAGTCCTAATAACCCAGCTATTGAAACACATGAAAAGATTACGTGGTTATATGTACCCAAAATATTGACGATAAGAAAAAGAGCATATCCGAGACGCTGAATGAAGGAATTTTTGTTTGTTTGAATGATACGAACAGCAAATAGCAACAAGGAGATAAAAAAAAGGGTAAAGGAGTTAACCTCCCAAGCTATTCTGGGTGTAATAAGAAGAAAAACAGATTGCGCAATGATTGAAAACAAAATCAAAGTTACCCTTAGGTATTGCGCCGGTTTAAAAATAAAAAATAAAATGAGTAGCCCGATAAAATTAAAAACGGGTCCAATTATTCTTAATTGAAATACACCTTTCCCAAACCATGAGAACGCTATCGAAGAAAAATAAGGTTGAAGAATGCCGGTGTAATGGTTCATCCCTGAAAGTTGATGAATGTGATTTTTCTTAAAATCTATCGCTTTTAAACCCGCCCATGCTTCATCACCATGTAATCCTGGCATAATTGCTAATTTGTAAAGCCACCAGAAAATAAAATAAACCAGATACAGGCTGATTAGAAAAATAACCGGTGGGTTCGGTTTTGTTAAATTAACCCATTTCATACTGAGGTATTACTGTTGTCTGTAGTCTATTTCGTAAAGTTCCAGCGAGTTATCATTATCTCGAAAATTAACGGCATGTTTTAAGCGCTGTATCCATTCGGGGACGCCCGATGTTAAAGGTTTTAAGCTTATTCGCGACAATAAATTTATATTATGCTTTATAGATTTTTTTTGTATAACTAAAAGGGTGGTATTAAACCTTTTGGGTTGGATAATTGATATCTCTGATGCCAATTCTTTTTGCGTGACATTCTTATCTAAGTAAAATCGTTGATTAGGCGTTATTGGCTTGTATGGATTTACCTCATTGATATAATAAAGTAAAATATTTTTACTGTTATATTTTTGGTGAATGAATTGAGTTATATTCATTCTGCCTTCCTCATCTGCCGGAGAGAAAACATTTATTAATAGCCCAATGGTATTTACAACCATAAATACAACAGCGAGGCAATTTAGGATGTAACTGTTAATTAGATTGCGATTATATAATAGCTGTATGCTGGAAATTATTAGAAGTGGTAACAGGTTTCCGATAGGAAACAAAAATCTCACTTCTTTATGTGGAGTAACAAAATGTATGAAAAGAAAAGGCACAAGGATCCATACTAAAATATTTTTGAAGTTAAAAAGCAATTGGATGATTATTGAACTAATAAGAACAAATGCTATTGGAAAAGAGCATGTCGTAATAAGTATTTGTATATAATAATACCAGGGATAAGCTCCAAAACTTGATGCGATATCGTTGACAACGTTTGCTGTGAAATAATTTACAAAAGTAAACGTGTAAACCCCGTAATACCAATAATCAATAACGGCTCCGATATTCACAATTAATAATGCGCCCATAAGAATCTTTGCCAAATTGTAAACATCGAGCTTAAATACGATCATAAGCCATAAGAGGAGGCCAATTGACATAAAAGCAGTTTGGAATCGAAATAAAAAACTTAGACCCAATAGGATACCCAGAAGGTAATAAGTGTTTTTGGTTACCGGTTTATATAACAGACAAAGGCCAAGCAAAAATGATAATGCCGAAAAATTTTCAGATGAAAACCGAATGCTTATAAAAGGGATAAAACAAAGGAAGTAGGAGAGAAACTGGTAATATTTTTTAAACTTCGCGTCAACTAAATGTAATGTAACATTGATGAACAAAGTTATTACCGCTATACTCAGTAAGCTTACAATCAACCGCGAAATTATTGTTATGGTGTAATGATCTGTGATTTGTAACAAACGAAGGCCATTTATAAGTAGATAGAAAATTAAGGGCTGAATAGCGGGTCTGATTTTGGCACCATATTCCCATGCCAGATCAGAGGGTTGATTGTTGCCATTCTTTAATTCAGCAAATTCTACAATTTGATAATGTTCATCGGGTTGGTAAAAGCCTTTATTATATATGGCAGAAAGGCCGAATATAATAAAAGCTATAATAACGACTATATTTCGCTTGAACATATCAAGAATATTTTTAAAATTTAAATTTTGCATTGTGATTTGATGTATTTACAAAACTTAAGGCTTTTGTCAGATATTCTTTTAATTGCCCGATATTTTCTTTAGCCGGCATAAAGATTTTTATTGCTCTGCCCTCCGGTGTCAAAACGAATAGAAAAGGAAAATTCCTGTTTTCCATATGTAACCCAACACTTCCATCTGGAATATTATATAATGTTACCGGACATGGTGTTTCTCTCGCCCTTATTAAAAAATCGCGGGCTGAAGCGGAAGTTGTAATAGCTATTGCATCTTTTATTGAATTTTGCTGAGCCGCTTCTTTAATTTGCTTCAATACTGCATTAACGCATTGATCACAGTCAACAAAGGAATACCTCATAACCAGTTTATATTTCTTAGCCGTAATATCGCTAAGCGTAAAAGTCTTATTTGTAGTGTCAATAAATGGAGTTTTGGGGTTCAATTGTTTATAGTCATCTTCAACTATTAAAGGAACATAACTGTCCCACAACACAACCTTAGCTTCCTTCAGTGCATTGGCATAAACATTTTCATTTATCGGTGGCGCAACTTTGGATTTATCTTTCTTCATGAATAATAAAACTACTATCGAAGCCACTATGGTTAAGGCGCAAAGGGCCATTATTGATTTGAAATATTTCATTTTAAAATTAAGTTATATTGTTGCCAGTCAGCTGCCATCAGGCTGCTTGTTATAATTAAAAAAGTCAGGTAAACTAAACCAATGCCGCATAAAATCGCATTCAAGACAGTGGTTTTTTTTAATGTTAAAGTTTTAAAAAAATCAGTAATAAAGATTATAACTGGTACTATCAAACCTAAAATAGGCAGATACATGTAGCGGTCAGCCATAATTGCTGGCCTTCTCATCGGGACAATTTGGATGCATAAAAAAATATTTATCAAGAAAAACAGCAACCAGAAAAAATAAAGCGCTTTTAACGCCTGATTTTTAAAAAAATACACACAAAACGAAACGATCAGGAAAAATGCGATTGGAAAGGTATAATAAATTACGGGCATCGCCTGATTCGGTTTCATAGGGTAATCATACTGATAATGTAAATTAGCAGGTATGATCGTATTAAAAATATAAAAGCAAAGACAATAAAAAGAAAATATTAACCTGTCAAAAAAGCTATACAATGAAGCCGGTTCACTTTTGCCATACGCTGTTTGCTGCGCTACAATAGTTACAATACCAAACACAAAAGCGATCAAGAAAAAGGGGGCGCAGACGAAGAGCCAATACTTAATTGATATTTTATACTGGGTGTAATAAAAAATCAAAAAACAGGTAAGTATAGTTATCGGTAATATTAAAGCCTGTTCTTTACAGAAACAGGCTGTGGTAAAACTGATTAAACTTATCAGGTAATAAATTTTACTTTTAGATAAAGCGAAATGCAAAATTGCAAGTAAAGCGATCAAAGTAAAAAAACTATATAACATTACTTTAGATGCCGATACCCATATCACAGTTTCTATATTTAAAGGGTGAACAGCCCACAGCAAACAACAAATGCTGGCTATGACGGAGGCAGAACTGTTGTGAAAAAGCTCAAGAACTTTTTTTATAAATAAATATACCAGCCCTACATTTATCAAATGAATTAACAATCCAATTATATGATACCAGTAAGGATCATAACCATTTATCAAATAAACAGCATGATAGTACAAAGTGTTACCCGGCGAATACTGTACCTCATTAAACGAGGTGAACAATACTGCCAGGTATTTCAAGTTAACAACTACCGGATGAACCAATTTATCGCCAATTAGCATCCAATCATCATCCATGCTGGCAAATCCCAGCGAAGTTATTGGATGATAGATAATAACCAATAGCATCACAATTAAAATACTAAATGCAATTCTATTTAAAACAAGGTAAACCTTCATGGTTAACGTATTTTTCTATATACAGTCAATTATGAATTACGACGTTTGTTCTTTAACCCAATCAAAGTCTTTTTAGGAAAAAGCTGAATTACAACAGGGTTACTCAAATTATTTTGGGTGTCGTAAAATAATTTCATTTCTTTAGGAAGCGTTGCGTAACTTAATTGAGTTTGATGAGCTTGTCTCGGTTCAAATAATTGCTTTGCAGACACCGATCGGTAAAAGCATTTATCATCTGCCGCCAAAAAATGCAGTCCAGGAGGTAAATAATTATTTTTAGGACCGCTAAGAAAATTAAAGACAGAAATAGCTTTCTTCTTTTTAATATCATATAAAAAAATATCATTCCATTCACTTGCAGATACTTCAAATGACATCAAGGAATCTATTATATATAAATTCATAATCAAACGTGTTTGATATGGGTTATCCTTAAGATATCGCCACCTTTTGTTGTAATATTTTTCATTCGTCAGAAAATCCTCGGGCAGGGTATTTTTTTCAGGTAAATTGATGGTAAAATAATCCGGCAAAATACTGTTGTCGAGATTGTAAAAAATCTTGTAATCATCTGGTTGTATAAAATAAACATTTTTGTTGCTCTTGTAAAATGATTTCGGTGAATTACCTATCTCTGTATAATTAACAACGGCAGTATCATACGGCAAAAACGCTTTTTTAACAATGCCGCTATCGTCAGAAACTACAATATTGAAATTATTGAACTTTTCCAGGTCATTGGCAGGAAAAAAGAATCGATAGTAAGCAGTTAGATTTGGACCTAAATGTGCAATGCCAACATAATCAAACTTAGGTTTTTTAACACTAATTAATTGACCTTTAAAATCATAGGTGAATGTTTTTTGCAATAGTTTGTCAATAAATACAATGTGATCTTTAGCATCGTCTATTGTAAAACCATCAATTTGTTTACTTTTAAGCCTAAACTTAAAAGTGCCGTTTTTTTCAAAAACCAATATTGATTTGGTTGCGTCATCACGGATGACAATATAATTCTTTGTCACCTCCATTTGATTGATCTGGCTAAAAAGACTTTCCCTGGTTGTTTGAAGTGGAATATAACGGATCGAATCAAATAGGTCATTTATATCATACTCATCACGACTTTCTATATCTGAAGCTTTTAGATCAAAAGCGTTTTTTTTGTTCCCCAGCTGTATTCGTTTCAAGCCGTTTGATTTACTTGAAGAGTGACCACAAGAAAAATTTACCAACAAATATGATGACAGTAACAGGATGATTATTGGATAGCGAAATTTATAGGTTTGCATAATTCAAATTTTGTGAAAGGTTTTTTAGGTTAATTTTAAGGTATTTACTATAATCTACTAATGTTGCACCTTGCTTTAACAAGGGAAATAGAAATCCTCCATGTTCCCGTTGGAAAATGGACGCTGAGAACAGCGACAAACAAAAATTTAATAATAACCCTGATTGTTTTTTGTTAGTTACCAGTTCCTGTACTTACAACATATATGTAGTCTTCACAAGGCCCAGGATCCCAGCTTTGATTGTATGTTGTTTTATAACAACCAACGCCCCCCCCGTAACAATTGGTCAAAGTCACCTGGTTATGAACATATCCTCGTGCTTGTTTGAAATAGGTTACATCGTCTACCGTATAATATTCGGGGTACCCAATATCGTTACAGGTCACGCAATCGGCATATGTGGTTGACCCTGTATATCCACCGGCCGCTCCGGTCTCTACGCAACCTTGGACGGGATCAGGGTCTGCTTTAACCCTAGTATATACACTCAAAACCATGGTGAACGTTAATACTATCGCGAAAGCACTAATAAATAATTTCTTTTTTTTCATAATGTTTCTTTTTAAATTAGTTAAAATAAATGTATAAATCAGGGTTATTATTTTGGTTCAGGTCGTTAGATTTATCATTACGTCTAACAAGGGGGGAGGACTTATTATTAAAATAATATAAAACAACATTAAAAAAGGCGACAGAATTTGAATAAAAAAATGATTTATTTTTTATTCTACTCAGGAAAACGAAAATTATAGAACTATTACGGTAATGGAGTAACATGGGTTTAGACTTTGATAATGTTTAAGTTACGTAAAGCTGTAATTATTTTTTCAATTAAACAATTAGTTCTTGATTTTTTTTATGCATAATATAAGCAATAGAATTTAAATTCTATATTTGCTATACCTAATGCCTGATCTTATGAAAACCTTTGCCAAGTTCTGCTTTTTTACCATCCTTTTTTTTTCATCGGTCCGTGTATTGGCACAAGCGCAGTATGATGTGTCCGGAACAGTTGTAAACGAAAAGGGCGAACCTCTTAAAAGCGCAACTGTTTTTATAGGCGGGAGTGAGCGGGTAATGCCTACCGACGAGAATGGCCGGTTTAGGTTTAAAGGCGTACCACAAGGCGCATTCCAAGTTTCCGTACACATGCTTGGCTATGCCCCATTAACGCAAAATATTTTTGTGCAAAATACAGCTCTTAATATCAGAATGCGGTTGGAGCCAAAAGCCATAACGCTCGACGAAGTAACAATAGGCCGTAAAAGTGCCTGGAACAAAAACTATAATCTGTTTAAAGAAAACTTTTTAGGTACTTCGGCAAATGCACGGCAATGTGATATAATTAACCCGGAAATTATACATTTCAGCACCCAAAAAGGGTTATTACTGGCAGAGGCGAATGACTTTTTGATCATCAAAAACAATCGGTTGGGTTACCGCATCCACTATCTGCTTAAAGATTTCAGCTATATTAGTAAAGACAATTTAGCGCTATATCACGGTGATTTTAGTTTTGAAGAGTTAGACGGTACCGAAGCCGACAAAGAGAAATGGGCTAAAAACCGCGCAGAAACCTATCAGGGTTCGTTTAGGCATTTTTTGCGTTCGGTGTATACTAACAGCACTTACGAAAATGGGTTTATAACAAGGCCGTTATATGGTAGTGCTGTTTATACTTACAGCACCGTTAACGGCCTCATAACCCGAAATAAAAGAGTTGAAGGAGTAATGATAGTTGACCGCCCGGTAAAGTTCGACTCTCTGATGGCAGCTGTCAGCAACAATTTGATCTCATTCACATTTAAGCAGCTTTATATTACCTACGATCCCCGAAGATCGGCCGGATTCAAGGATAAAATGAAAGATGATAAAATCGTCGTCCCTATTGAAAAAAATGCCTCTATTTTAAGATTAACAACCCCTCAATCATTAATAGATCAAAAAGGAAACTATGTGGATTACCGGGATTTTTATATCCGGGGCAACTGGGCTATAGCTCGTGTGGGCGATCAATTGCCGGTCGATTATCAGCCTCCGACACCGGCTATATCTCACAGAAATAATGCAGTAGATAAACTAACCATAGCCTTGCAAAACTGGACAGACAGCCTACCGCAGGAGAAAGTGTACCTGCATATGGATAAACCTCACTATGCGCCTGGTGATACCATTTGGTTTAAGGGGTATCTTACTACCGGCAGCAGGCATGAGCTATCTGCCCTAAGCGGCGCGGTATATGTTGACTTGTTGGATGAACGCGATACCCTTATGAAGGCTTTAAAGTTACCCGTAGATGGAGGTATGGTGGCAGGCAATTTTGTATTAAATGATTATTTACCGGCGGGCAGCTACCACGTACGCGCTTATACCAAATGGATGCTGAACGCCGGGCAGGAATATTTTTTCGACCGGATATTTAACGTAGGTGATCCTGCAAAAACCGAAAAGAAAAAGAATTACAATCCTGCCCTGCAACAATCCGATGTCCAGTTTTTCCCCGAGAGTGGTAGTTTAGTTAATGGCATTACATCAAGGGTCGCCTTCAAGGCTATAGGTATTAATGGTCTGGGAACTGCAATAAGCGGTAAGATAATAGACAATGACAATAATTCGGTAGCCATATTTAACACCCTGCATGCCGGCATGGGCAGCTTTTTATTGAAACCGCTACCAGGTAAAACTTACACGGCTGCCGTTAAATTCGCGGATAGTACAACCAAAAACATAGTGTTACCAGCTGCCGTAAATGAAGGCTACGTACTTACGGTCTATCAGCCTAATAAAGATAGTATCCTGGTACGAATCCGCGCCTCTGTTACCTTGCAAAAATCAACCGTTATAATGGTTGCTCAAAGTAGCGGCGAAACTATTTTCGCTTCACCAGTGGCAATAAACAGCGCTATAACCTCGCTCTGGGTGGATAAAAAATTGTTTCCCGGCGGTATAGCTCAGTTTACCATTTTTGATGGTAATAATGAGCCGCTTAACGAGCGCATAATATTTATTAAGGGCGATGATAAAATGCAATTGGCTGTTAAAACCGAAAAAATGGTTTATGAAAGTAAAGGCCATGTCCAGCTTAACCTAAGCGCCAATGATAGTGAAGGTAAACCAACATCGGGCAACTTCTCTGTAGCTGTGATAGATGAAAGCCAGGTAAATGTTGATGAGACTGCCGAGAGTACTATATTTTCGCATATCCTGTTGACTTCTGATATTAAAGGATTTATAGAAAAGCCCAACTATTATTTTACAGCCGAAACAGATACGGTCAACTTGGCACTGGATAACCTGATGCTGACACAAGGCTATCGCCGGTTTGAATGGAACACGTTAAGCACTATTGTAAATACTAAACCTGTATTTGAAGCAGAGGGGTTGGCATCTTCTATTTCGGGTTTAGTCACAACTTTAACTCATAAACCTTTGCCGGGGGCCCTTATTAAGTTGCTATCAATAAGAGCAGGAATACTAAGGGATACCGTTACCGATGCAAACGGCAGATTTAAGTTTGATAAAATGTTTATTGGGGATAATACTAAATTTTCACTCCAGGCCAAAGATAATAATAATAGCGATAAAGTGATCCTAACGGTAGACAGCATCCCACAGGTGACTATCAAAAATAATAAAAATACAAATAACACGGATGTAACAGCAATTATAAATCAGCAAAAAATCCATCAGCAACAAGTAGAACAACAGGGTCAAACAGTTAAGCTAACCGGGCTGCATATATTAAAACAGGTGGATATTAAAGCAAAGAAAATTATTAAAAGAGAGGATATTTCAGATCAGCAGATATTTACAGTGCCCGGGCAATCTGTAGATAAGGTGATTACTATCCCCGACCCTGAAAATTACAATAATCTTGCCATGGCAATGCAAGGTCGTTTACCTGGTATAAGTATCGAGCCCGATGACTTAGGCCGTAAAACAATGGTAAGTATGCGGCCCTCTAATGATTTAGTTCACACAAGTGATGGTACAGACAAATTTAAGGGAAGAAAAATGGGCCTTATTGTTGACGGAAGAAAAATAAGAGATCCGGGTGAAGTTGACGAAATGTTAGACGGAGGTATTTTAATGGAGGACCTGGCTAAAATTGAGGTAGTTAGAACAAACGTAGCCCTGCTAAATTCTTTGAAAGATCTTCGCGACGATATTGAAGGCTATGTAGGTTACGTATTAATAATTACTAAACCATCCTCGGCACGTAAACGTTATTATCCAAACATAGCTAATATTATGCCCAAGGGATTTAACAAAGCTCGTAAATTTTATTCACCTCGTTACGATGCCCCTGCAGAGTCCTATAAACAGCCGGACTTACGTACAACTATTTACTGGAATCCGTATGTCAACACGGACATTGAGGGGAAAACTACACTCGATTTTTATAATGCTGATGGCCCTGGGACCTATAGGGTAGTAGTAGAGGGCATAAATGCTAATGGCGAATTAGGTAGGCAAGTTTATACTTACAAGGTTGAGTGATGTAACAACAGATACATACGTACACTTTCATTTGATAAAGTTTTAATACAATCGTATGGGAGTGTGGCAATTAGTCCTAAGCGTATTAAAACTGTCATTATTATGATGTTCTGATTTAATTTAATAATAAGCTTCACCTTGAACGCAAAGATCCCTTATTCAACCGTTAAGCAAAAAGCGCGTAACCGGGTAAGATGGGTATAATTACTGAAACGTACATAAACCGCCACTTCACACTTTTTAGTTAAGGAATTTTTTGTAATAAAATGTAAGGGTTAAAACGAAATCGTGAATTTGGCAAAAACGAATTCATGCAAAGGGCATCCTATATAAATCATAAAACGGCCGTTTAGCGGGAATGAGGGGGGGGAGAGTTCTGGCTTGGCCTGGTTGCGGTATTTACAACACTGCTTCATGTTCTCACAAACCTTGAGACTTCAGCAAGTTTGGGGACAATTAAAAGCAATAATCGTGAAATATTTATTTAGTCTTAAAAAGTAAGTAAACTAAGTTTTAGATTTTTCCAGGGTTTCAATTCGGCTTATAGACCAAAGATCGGAAACGACGCAGCAGATTTTGTTCAAAAAAACTTCACGAGGAATAATGTTTTGAAGGGCTATTAAAAGCAGTCAACCATCATGCTGAAATCAATCTTATCTTAGCTTTGCGCTGTAAATAGCGGCTTCGATGATCTTTGCGTCGTCTTCATTGTCGAAGATCCAGGTTTGGTAAAAAATCCAATTGCCAATTATCTTAATTAAGCCTCTTTGCTTTAAATTATTCGCAAATGTTAGTTGATAGCCGTAATATTCTTTTAGTCCAATTTTCTTTTTGAAAGTATTTATCTCTACTTTCTGGCTGGACCTTTTCAATACATTACTTATATAGTTGATAAAGTCAGCTTCTGTTGCAATAGGGACGCCTATTGCACTTTTATTCTGTAGGCCACTCAAAAATTTCGGTTCAGTAGTTGCGCCGTTTTTTTTGAAGGATAAAAGTAATACGGAACCATTACTCACAGTATTTGCCTTTAATTTTTTTATTGCTGCTTGAGTATCTTCTATTCGGGATTCCTTTGAAACCGACGAAAAATTTTCTGGAATCTTAAATGTCCAGCCAAGCCTGTCATCTATGTAAGTACCATTATCTACTACACCCTCTGTTTGTTGAGCCAACAGTCGAATCGAAGAAAGGACTAATAAGCAAAATATTAAACAAGTCTTATTCATGGCTAATCAAATTTTCAATTTCCTGCCAATCATCCCAAAAAGAACTTATGAAGAAGAAAGACTCTCCTGGATGATCTTCAGATTCTATATAAAAAGTATTTTTTATGCTGTAAATGTTTTTGTCTGCGTTTTCAGGTGTTCCTTTCTTAAGAGTACGATTGGATAGCTTTAGGATATAGGTGCTTTCACCTTTCCGATAAGAACCAAACCCTGTAAGGATTAATTCGCCTTGGCGCACATCAACATTTTTTATGATATGTTGATGGATTTCTATCGTTTTTTTAAACCGGCTTAAATGCAAAAACAGGAGAATTAAATACATAATCGCGCCAAAATAAATCGGCGGTAAAGTTATCGGATGTATTTTTGCTAAAAAAACCGCGACTGCTATAATTAGCAAAATAAAAGGAAATTTAAGAAAGAAGGAGTTGCTCTTCTTAATTTGCTGCTCAACAAAAGCGAATCCTTCTTCGGTAATTACGTACGAAACGTCCATTCAGTTACGTTAATTAATTGGGCGGGGTGTAGTCGCCGTCAAATATGCGTTTAAGGAGTTAGCTAAAAAAGCCCCGCCTTGGTACCCCGCCAAGAAATATCTAAAAAAAAACATTTAAAAGATATTTGCAATAGGTGCAAAAAAACTGGTTGGAAGATTTCAAAGGGGCGTTTAAGGAGATGTTGAAATTGATGCTGTTGCATATCTCGGTCATTAGTTGACCACCCGTCAAGTAATTTTAAACCGAGCCAACTGTATATTGACCTCACCAAGAAAACTGCCAATGCGCGCCGACTGCTCGATATCAGGGTACTTGACCATTTGGTAGTGACCAATGATGGGTTTTATAGCTTTGCGGATGAGGGAGTGACATAATTTCGGAGGTCCCTACAAATTCACCGGCGAAACTTTATAGCCTCGTTTCTTTAATTGCATCAGCAACCCATCTTTACCATCTAAATGCCCGGCACCTACGGTGATAAAAACTTTACCCTTAATTAAATACGCTGGTAATTTTTTCATCCAGAAATTGTTGCGGGTTATCGCTTTTGCAATTTGTTCACCTCTCTTATCGGCAGCTGTGAAATTAAAAGAGTACTTGCCTTTATCGTATAAATTAAGCTCAGTTAGTTCCGGTACTTTATTAATCGAAGCGGAATCGGTAATTATATTTACTAAATTGACAATAGATTTAATTTTATTGTCGTCAATGATGTTTCCCGTCGCCACACTTCGTGGTACTTTATCATTGTCAAGCTGTACGGTAAGTTTGTTTTGAGCAATGGCTTCCTTAAGTAGATAATTATCCATTAGATCATGCGCAATTTTGAAGCCCTTTTGGGTCGCTATAACTTGCGATAAAAAGTAAGTCATCCCTTTCAATACCTCGGCAGGGTCGTCATCATTGTCTATGTTTTCTTGCAAGCCTTCGCCGGTAGTTTTAATAAAGTATTGATTTACCTTGTCATAATTTTTGCCGAAAAGTTCTTTCGCTTTTACATGAGTAGGAGTTTTGACAGGTTGTTGCTCATGAACGTTTGGGTTATTAGCGATAACTTCACATATATAAATATCACTTAATTTTATCAAGCTGTCTACTTTAGGGTGTGCGGTTATCCAGGCTTGCCCGAATAAATGTAAGGTACCCAATAAATAGGATGTTTTATGCGATAGGGGCGATTGTATTTTCCAAAGCACAGACTGCGGTTGTTGCTTTTTTTGTGCCGAAGAACTATAGGCAAACATTACCAGGAATAAAAATAATATGCAGAAAACAGATTTCATGGCTGGCAAAGATTTATGCTGCAATATAAATATTTATGTAAAATAAAATTAGCTATCTACTTTTTTCGGATAAGTAGGTTCGTTTTTTAAACGGTGGTTTAAAGAGAAAAATGTTTTTGGTTTAATCTGTTGTAGTTGAATTTCCAATATCTTCTTTATCGTTATCAAGTAGCCACTTTTTAAATGAAATAAACCCATTCGCGGTATGGTGTATGATACGGCCATCGGTAAGCATGGTGCTAAAAAGATCACCGGAAGATTTGAATTTTTTTATTGAGGCCAAAGATTCATCAAATCCCGGATAGGTAGAGGTTATCCTTTTATCAATCATATAGCTATATAAAATTTAGTACCCGTGCCTTCAATACTTTTAAAATAGATCGTACCATTATGCTGCTCGATGCATTGGCGGGAAAAACAAAGGCTTAAACCTGTTGAAGCTTCCCCGCCGGTGCCAGGCCTTTGTGCTTTGGAAAACTTATTAAAAACTTCAGGCTGCAAATGTTGACTTGGTTCACCCTATTCTTTGTCAGCAAGATAGTTTTAATAGTAATCACAAAGAAAATCTAAAGGACTTGGAATACGCTTCCCATCTCTCTTCGGTGGCTTATAACGTCTTTGAAGAAGCAACAACAAGCGCCTGCGTAATTACACTTTTTTACTATCTTTACATATGCTTAAATATTCGGAAAGACCAAACTTGCTTTGATTTGCAAATGCGATGACCTTACCTATTAATAAAGCTAATGAACATTTCTATATGCTGGCAGACGTAAATACTTATTTTGTACGTGACAATACAGAATTGCAGTTAAACCCATAGGACGTCAACTATGAAAGAACATTTAAGACGTACGTCTTTTTTGATAGGAATATGTTTTTTGTATCAAAGCCATTCTGCCTACTCGCAGCAGATATATGGAATCTATGTTGATACAGCTTTGCAAGCTTTCAAAGCAAGAAGTATTTAAAAGCAGCGCAATTTTACTCTAAAGCCTTTCTATCGAATAATGATCGGGCAGTAGTTAGCCACAGATACAGTGCTGCACGCAGTTGGGCGCTTGCAGGTTTACCTGACTCAGCTTTTTATCAGCTTAACAGAATTGCAAAGGCAGGTTATTTGCGGTAACAGCGTAAAATATATTAACCCCGATGCTGTTTGAAAATCGTCGGTACTGATGACAGCCACCGGTGCCGGTTTATCGGTGCCGAAAAGCATTGCCAACGGTGATGCTGCAGTTATGACGGATAAGAAAGTTAGCGGCCTCATAAAAAGTCTGCGTTTTTGATGTTTATGTGTGCCCCCTGCGTGCTCCTGATCTGTATGGAAATGTGCCTCGGTACCAGTTCTACTGCGTTTTGCTGCATACAAGTTACAAAAAAGGCATAACAAGTAAAATAACCTATTATGCCTCTAAAAATTTAGGTTGAATGCCCTTATTGGATCTTAACCGACGTCACTATATCATTGGCATTAGGTGTCAAGTTAGGGAAATGCGGGGTATCACCACTCGGCAATGTCCACGCCTGCCCCGTGAAGTTATCGTTGGCGTACATAGTAACTGTCCACCCCTGGGGCACCTTGGCAGACGATGCCCAATCGTTAACAAAACCATACGGCGTAAGCTGGCTCAGGGTATAGTTACCCTTCGGGATGATGCCTGTCACCGTGCCGCCATACAGCGTATTTTGGTAAAAAGTAACTCCCGGATACAACTGCATAAAGGCCACCAGGCTGCAAGCCTCGTAGGTTTGGATATAGCCCGTAGGGCAAGCCACCGCATAGTTGCGGTAAGTCAAGTTGCGCGACGCATCGCGGTTGCCCCAGCCAGTATCCACATTGGTTTGGATCCAGCTTAGGTATTGTGTTTGCTTGCCCTCGTTTATCAACTGCATAATGTAGTCGGCAAAGATGGCTTTCATTACTCCCTGTTCGTTAAAGTCGCCCTCGGCAGGCAGTATGCCTTGCGCGTTACACAGGTTGTTCTTAACATAGTCGGCATAGCGAGTAGCGTCAGACAGGTAAGCGCTATTGCCGCTCTGCTTGTACAGTGCATACGCCGCGCCAATAGCGGTGCCCGAGTTATACGTATAATCGGTACCGCCCGGAGGATTGGAGCCTATCTTGTTATCATACACCTGGCCGGTGGTGGTGTTGGTTAAGTTGGCTTTGGCCCAGGTATAAATGTTTTGTGCTTTAGTTAAATAAGCGCTGTTGCCCGTCAGATTATACAACCGCATCGCTGCAATAACGGTAGGGAAGTTGATACAAGAGTTCTTACCCGAGTGGTTAAAATCCCAGAACATACCCCCGCCTGCGGCGTCGTATGATCCGTTCCAAACCCTGTCAAAGCCCGACTGTGCCGTGGTTAAATAGGTGGCGTTGCCCGTGATAGCGTTGGCGCGGCAAAGTGCCATAACCCACCACATCATATCGTCGTAAATAAACCAAACGGTGGTATTATTCCAGTCGTAATGCGCGTATTGGTTATAGCCGCCGGTATACATATCATTAACCCGTGTAAGCGCCGCCGAGGTACGGGTGCGGTTGTAATTATCCATTGCCATGTCCCAAAAGATGGCGTTGGTCCAGATGGCGGCAATGTTGTCTTTAAGCGTGGTACTGTAATACAGCTTGGTGGCCGGGTTGTAGCAAGCCGTGTTGAAGGCATTGTAGGCGGTTGTGGCATCGACCGGGTCCCACGAGTTTAGTGAGGTTACCGAATTGATACCGGGTGTAGACCCCAACGTAGTTTTTAAACCTGCGGATGCCGTAGGCGCTCCCTCTTTTTTACTGCAGCTAAAAAATGCTAAGCATGCGGTAAGTACCAAAATACTTTTTTTCTTCATAATTGTTAAAATTTAGTGGTGTGTGTTTATTGTGGTTTGAATAATTGCTCACAGTAACGTACAAAAACAAAAAAATGTAGTACCAACTACCACAAGCCATACTAAACCACCAACAGGCAATCTGTTTAAAACAGCTTATTCAACAACATGTATTTCAACCAAGTGGGCAGACCGGTTTATAATTGACTTACTTATACTTTAACCAGTTAATGAAAGATTATGTTTTAAGAAGGTATTTGTATTCAGGCTTTGTGTAAAATCCCGGATTTTAGTTGCGCCGTAATTGAATTACAAATATATAATATATATTTCAGTATTCGGACTACGAATTTAATATACATTGACATTATTGTTAAAGTAAATTCAACTTTAAGGCTATATATTGTAAATAATTTAAAAGAAAAAAAGGAATTTTGCCTTTTAAATCTCCTTTTTACGTTCGCAGTGGAGCGTCTTTTTTTGACGAATTAATAATGATTAGAGCAGATTTTAGTAAATCTACAAACCTCTTTTTAGCATATCCAAAAGGATTTTCAAATGAATATGAAGCACTGGTTGAATTCAACAATCAGTTAATAGAGTTAATTCCAAGAGATATAAAATTATTTGTAATAACTAATACCAAAAAGACTGAACGCGAATTGAATGCCCGGTTTAGACATAAACCAAACGTTGACACTTTAGTTATCAATTACTTTGATGAAATATGGTTGAGGGATTGCATGGGTGTATTTGCAGGTGACAAAATTTATAAATTTAATTATTCGCCAAACTACTGCACATTAGGTAAGGAAGCGAACTACTACCGTTATCTAAACAAGCTAACTAAACAGGCTTTAGCACAAGCATTTACTTCCAGTATTATTGAAGTACCATTGAATATTGATGGGGGAAACTTTGTTCATAATACTAAAAAGGTATTTATGACCGAAAAGGTATATGAAGACAACCCCGGCAAAGACGTTGAGAGCATTATAAAGCAATATACTGGATTGGATGCTATAGTTGTTCGCCGAAACTATTATGACGTTATAGGGCATACCGATGGGTATATGGCCTTTAAAGATGAGACTGTAAAATGAACTGTGTCAGTTAAGAATTTGGATAGAATTTTTAACTTAGATATAGTAGGATGAACGAGAACAACAATTTTGATTTTGAAAGCTTCAAACGTGAAGCGATCAAGGGGATGTACGCTGGTAAACCGCTTAACGGCGAAAAGGGCATCTTTGCGCCTTTACTGAAACATTTTTTAGAAGCGGCACTTGAGGGCGAACTTGAAACGCATCTGCAGGAAGAAAAAGCTGCAGGTTTACGCAATCGGCTTAATGGTAAAACCACGAAACGGGTAAAGAGCCTTTCAGGCGAATTTGATCTGCAAAGCAATCGGGATAGGTCTGGCAGCTTTGAACCCGTAGTGTTACCAAAGCGTCAAGTGATCATTACCGAAGAGCTGGAAGATAAGGTTATCGGTTTGTATGGGCTTGGCCTGAGCACACGGGATATTTCCAAACATATCATGGAGATCTACCAGATGGATATTTCCGCAACTACCTTATCCGCTATTACGGACAAGGTTATCCCCGCCATGAACGAATGGCGGCATCGACTATTTTTAAAATTAAAAGATTGCCATCTGTTTTACTGGTAATTTTAATAATACCCTCGGGATAAGAAAATTTAACCGCATTGGATATAACATTTTGCACCGCTCTTTTAAAATGGCTCCTATCTATGTTCCTGATTACCGCCTCGGTTGAAAGCTCGGTAATAATCTTAACTTTTTTTAAGTAGCGCCAAACCTATTTGTTCTTTAATACATTGGCCATAAGAGCAGGCAGGTTTTTACTTATAAAGTTGAATGATGCCCTCAAGGTAAGGATTCGGCATCCTGCATTTCGCGAAGGGTTCTTTGTATATCCGATTTAGATAGAATGGTTTAATATTCATCTACAAAAATTCATAGCTGGTCGTGCTGCATCTTATCAATCAGGTAGAAAAGCATCTACAAAAAAAATATTATAATAGTCGTACCGATAGAGTAACATCCGCTTTATCTTTAAATGTTATTTCCATATCAAAACGTCTAATATCCCCGGCATAATATTTAAAGAATTAGCGGGCCTGTACGACCTGCATAAATTCGTTGTAGTCGAGGGTGGTGTGTTCGCCAGTAACAGCAGCATTGAAAGCTATGACAGCGCGATAATAATAATCTGTTGCTAAGTCCTTTTCATCTATGGTAAGCAAGTTAAAGTATGATTTCGCCCGTTTAGGATAGCCATCGGCATAAAGTTTTAAAATGAAATCAAGAAAGTCCTCGATGGTTTCTAATTTTAAAATAGGTAAAACAACATGTAAGCTGCTCATTGTGCGGATTTCGTTAAAAGGATTAAAGTCTCTTAGCTGCTGCATAATCAGGCTTTGGTGAACATCGTTAGTCTTATTAATTTCCCTTCTGTGGGGTGGTGAGCGATCAAATCCCATTGATAGCGGCCCTCATGTTCGCTACCGCCTTCGGTGAAAACATCGAACGCCGTCTGGGCAACTTCTTCAGGATCATAAACAATAGATTGAACTGTATTTGTTGAGTTGTCTTTAAATAAAATTGTGGCTATCATATTAAAGCAAATATAAAAAATGGGAGGCTGTTAAACCTCCCTGTTATCATAGATTAATCTTCTTTAGATTTGGGGTCAATTAAATAGAACCCTGTAACTTCAATCTGCGTATTATAAATTTTTTCACCTCCTTCCTTTTCGTAATTATCGTTTTTAAGTTTGCCTTCGATAAGAACCTTAGTACCTGAATTTAAAAGCTTACTCATGGTTTCGGCTAAACCCTTCCAGGCAACGCAATTGTGCCAATCAGTAACCTGTTTTTTAGCATCGCCGGTGCTGTAAAATTCGTTTGTAGCCATACTAAAATTAAGAACATGGCCTTTTTCGGTGGCTTTCAAAATTGGCTCTTTACCGATGTTACCAATAAGGGTTACTTTGTTTACTAATGAACTTTTCATAATCGTTGTATTTTAAGTGAATAAATATGTTTTTTTGTTTTTCTTATGATATAAAGATACGCATATACTAACGTTTTTACAAGTCTTATTTTGTTATAAAGGCGTTTCTCATCCCCCTCTTTAGATGGTTTAAGCCACTATAAAGGCAAGATCTTATTATTTAACAACCAATGGCTTTTCGTTAATGGGTATCAACAACCGGCAAAAACTCAAATCATCGTGAGAAATATGCAAGTATTCTTCCATTAAGGATTGAAATGGCAAGTGGTCGAAGGGCGTTTGGTCGACGTTCAAATAAACACAATCAGCAATATCATTCATTATAACATCAACATGATTCCATAAAAATTTTATAAAATTAGAAAAGGTATCATGGTCATAAGGCAGCGAATAATGTTCAAGGATGATACTACCCAATCCTGGGTTGTTATCAAAAATTAAAAATAATTCATAGGTTTTTAGTTTGTCGTTGCTCGCAAGAACTCTTGTTAAAGCCTCATTATCAAAGGCAAATAATTTAGTTAGCAGTCGATAATCCTCAGACCAGGAACAATCAGCAAGATAGTTCCATTTATCAAGAGGGTTTTTTGAAAAGGTAAATCCTTGATTAAAAATGAAGTTAGTATTCATAGAAAGATAATAGGTATAGGTAGAAAGATTTTTTCAGGTTGGTATAAACCATAGATTAATTAATAATTATAGATTTATACGGTAAATACCTGAAATAGGTTATATGCCTTACTGTGAGGCACTTTATAAGTTTTTTCTACGTACTAACTAAAAGTTATAACTATCGTATAAAAATAGAAAATAATTGGTGCTAATACTAACAATCAATTTCCAGTCGGTGGGCACAAAAAGCAAAAAAAAAATTGCTGATTTGTATACAATGATAGAACCTGTTGGAACCCTTATTAAAAATAAATTGTTAGAACGTAAAATTGTTCTAAAACGATTTGGGGAACACATGGGTTTGAGTGAGCGGAACTTACAATATTTTTGGAAAAGAGACGACATTACCTTAAGGCAAATTATTCGTGCTTCAGAATTTTTAGATGAAGATCTGACCCAGCATTATATCCCCGCTAAATGGAAAGGTAAACTGACTGTAGACGAAATAGATGACAGTATCCAGTTTAAGATATTGGTCGAAATCTCAGGGGATAGCGAAGCATTAAAAATGCTTCCTGCATTGCTTAAACAATTCAGAGAGGAAGCTAAACAATATGGCCTTATTATTGGTTAATAAATAATAGTCAAAAGATATTCAAAGCCTAATAATATTTGTTAATTTTGTATATGGATAGCATTAATCGTTGTTATTTATAAGTGAACTTGAAACCCTGGGTCGGCACCTGGGGTTTCTATTTTATAGACCTCCTAATAAGTGCTCAATAGCACCTGGCCCTACCGGCGACGTAACCCACGCAAAAGGGATTAATTAGTCGCATAAAAATAATTTCATTTCCTATTGACATTGCTAATATTTTTAGCATAGCTTTGTGTTTGCTAAAAACTAAAGTATGGAACAGTTCGAAATTCAAACCGAAACAACTACGGAAAAGACAGAATTTATCTGGTGATGTACTCATCAGGAAAGAAGAAATACAATAATGTGTATTTGTCAAGCTCTGTTGGCGGAAAAAATACTTATCTAAATCAATTAACGATAGATATCGCCGGAAAGCAAAGTTCTAACCAACTTGCATTTTTATATAACAAAAGTGTTAGGAGTTTGAAATTAGCAGACATCTCGCTTTCAGAGGTTACTATAACTACTAGTCCTGGTGGTGGTGATGACGGCGGCGGGGGCGGTACATATGGAGGGCCAACTAATCCTACAGAGGTTGGTGGTGGTGGCAGTGGTGGCGGTGGGACTACCTCCACAGGTACAATCCCTCCTGCGGATCATCAACTACCCCTTGAAGGTTTGCCGCCAAATAATAACTCGGACACACAAGTCGGCGCAATGTGCGTGTTCAAGGTTATTGAATTAATGTCAAAGTTAATTGGGCCATCAAATAATGTCATATCTGCATCAGATGCGCTACTGTATTACGCCAGTACAAAAAACATGAATTTGGCCCAAATTATAGCAACGATAAACACAAATGGTGTACCTTCGGCGGATATGGATGCATTAGTAAATCATTATTTTAATAATGATAGCAGTACTGGTGGACCGCAAACCTACGCTACGATGAAAACGAACATCGTAAACCACACTCTTATGATGGGTGAAGTGATAAATGCGTCTGGGAACAGTTCTCATGAAGTAATGATAACGGGTTATAACAACAATAATAGTTGGCAGTTGTACGATCCTGAATCAGGGACATATAATACTGTACCAGAAGGCTATTTTTTTGGTGTGCGATCAACTTATAGTAAAAAATAATATATAAAATATGAAAAGAAACTTAAAACTGATATTGGGGATAATACTTTTTCCAACTATTCTTATGGCTCAAAAGCCTCATCAAGAGCATGCCAATCAAAAACCGGCAGAAAAATTTTCAACTCTATTTATTGTGATATCACCCTCCTCCGGTAAGGAATTAATGGTAACCCATAACCTTATTATAAACAATTCAAAAATTGCTAAGCTAGAACAAATGAGAGCTGACCAAGTGCAAAAGCGTTTTGGTTCGTCCAATGCTTTGGTCGTTTTTTTTGTTACTCCTATAAATGGTGTAAAACTTACCAAAATTGCTGACATTTATAAAAAACACAACATTAGTAGCGAAAATCGAAATCTGCCGCTTAAACTTGATGGAACCTTGTATTCTGCTTCAGATGATGTTGTAGTAGACGAATCGTCACTAAAATCATTCGATACTTTAGCAGATTCTATCGTTCTTAAAACCTCTAACCGCGAAGAAATTCTGGAAAAGCGTAAACGTAAACTTTAATAAGTTTAAAACAGGGTTAAACTTATTGTCCATATCCTCGGTAGCCGAGGTCAAATAATCTGCACCTGTAGGTCGGGGTTATTATGCAACAATTCCTATATCGCAATATGCGCCTTGGCGCATACCCCGCAATAAGGGTAGATACTAGGCGCTGTTTGCAGGTAGTATGAGTTCGGGGCCTTTGTTAAGCGCCCCTTTAACTCTGGTAGAGTTTACGGCTTTAGATACCCGGTAAGCCTTCATTTGCTCAACGGGGAATGGGTCGCATAGTTCGACTAATTCTTTTAAAGGAAGATCCTTTGCAATCCACAATTGCTCTTCCTCTTTGCTCAATATAACCGGCATACGGTTATGGTATTTTTCAAGCAAGCTGTTTGGTTCGGTGGTGATGATAGCAAAGCTTCGATACGCCTCCTTAGTGGTAGGATGTACCCACGTATCATATAGTCCCGCGAAGGCAAATATTTCACGTTCATCTAAAGTGAACCGCCAGGGTAACTTTTCGCCATCTACGTTTTCCCACTCATAAAACCCATCCGCTATAACAAGGCAGCGTTTGCCTTTTTCCATGATGGTCTTCCACTGGCCCTTTAACAAATTATCATTCCGCGCGTTTACGCCCTTATAGTCTGTTTTGGTATCCGCGGCGTGCCACGGTACTAATCCAAAATGATAATTGTGGATCTCGTTAGTTTTATCCGCACGAATGACCAATCCACCATCAGTAGGCGCAATATTGGTATCGGCATTAAACGGGTCTATCATTTCGGCAGCATAGGCCGCAAGGATATCTTTTTCAGCTTTGCTGAGTGTAAATCGCGCGCACATTATTCGTAGTGATCCTCATTTTTCTCGCCAATTTTTGCAATGCAAGCCGGGGATAAATGATCGCCTGAAATTTGTTTCCATTCGCTATCATGCTGCAACTGGCCTATAATACGTCCGTCATGGATAACGTCGAAATGGTCGTCCGTCATAAAGATGCGGTAATAATGCTCGTTGCCTTCGATTGTTTCCTTAAAATAAATTGTCTCCCGGTTTTCGTTATTCATAGCATTTAAACAATGAAGTTAGCTAAAAGTTTACCATTGCGCGTTCCAGATCGGAATCCCTGGTTGTGAGAAAATAAGATGTAAGCATGGCAGCATTTGTACAAAAATGCTCTATCGATTTAAAATTGCTTTTGGGCCGAATTGGCTCGCCCTTAAATGTCAATATGCTGTCTGCCGCAACTGGTTCAAAATATTCCTGGTATCGTTTAAAATAAGATAGGTGGCAGAAATGAAGGAACCCTTGCATTGCATCATGGTCGGGCTCTTGGAGCAAGGTCTCCTCAAAGTTCGTAAAACCGATACTTAATATTTTCTGTAGATCAGCAGTTCCTTTTCTCCAATAACAGATACACCGTTAAAAACAAGGAAGGATCTGCCCGTTTCATCTTCAATCAGATTTTTGGCAAAGGCTGCTTGTAGATAATCATTAAGTCGATATAACAGGGTTTCTTTACGCAACCGGGTTAATTCTTTTGCCATCGTAAAAAGCCTGTGCAGGCGCTTTTTATCGAGTGTGTCCATTGGGGGATAATATTCTTTAGCCATGAATGATTGTAATGGTAAGCTTGACTAATATAGGAAATAATAAAAAAAGCGTTAGTAGCCTGGAAGGAAATTATGGAATAATTTGTCCGCTCCTTCGCGGACGGGAGCAAAGCGCACTCTGTAAGGGTACGACCGACGGAAACGCACAAAAATAAAAAAGATTATAATTAATGCTACCTGCTTAATCCCAGATCATTATTCACGTCTGACTGAAAACTTTTAATCATGCTTTTAGAAATCACGTCACCTGTTGACAAAACTGAATCTTTATCACCTTTATCGACTCCTTTCACCTGGTTCTGACTTTTTTCTATAAAATCTTTCAAATCCAAATTCCAATCTTTGTTACGCGGCTTCTCTACGACTAAATAATTTTCCATTTTACGCGCACCTATCACCAGGTCTCTTGCCTGCCCTAATTCAAACGTCGAGTTGGGAAAATACACATCCATTTCGGCATTATTAGGACCTTGCTTAGTCACTTTAGCATCAAACTTTTGCAAGCCTTCCTCGTTCACTCCCAAATCTTTAAACTTCCTTTGGAGGTCACTCAAAATAGCCTGTCCCTGTTGCTGATTAGCATAAGAAATATCAAAATTAAGCTTAACCTGATAGCGCCCGGCATTCGTACAAGTCACTTTAATGGCGGTATCGTCCGTAAGAATACCGCTGCCGGCGATTGGTTTATCGCCGTTTTTTTCGATATAATCTACAGGGCGGCATATTTGCCCCGCCATGTGAATATTATATTTATAGCCTTGCGTATCGTTATCGTGCGCTAAGATCACTTTATCGGGTTTCTCGGAATTAATAAAAGACTGCACGATATCGATCTGCGTATTTGTCCAGGGCCCGTTTGAGGCGAAGTAAACGGTTTTATCGGTACCGTTATTTTTAAGCTGGTGGTAACTCAAACAATCAATCGGCGCTTCACAAAGGAAAACCTTATTGACCGGCGTGCCGGCACTGTGTTTGGAGTTCCAAACGCCTGCTTCTTTCTCTGACCCGGCAGCTGATCTTGAAAAAGATCGTTCAGGGTCATGGTAGCCGTAGTTTTTCCTTTCGATACCAATAACGTCACCCGATTTTGCAAAAATCGGGAAGGCTGTATTTGTAAAGGTCATACCCCCTTGGGTATTTACCACTTCATTAAAAACCCGGCCTGCAAATTCTTTAGAATCCAATACTTTATCCTCGATACCCCTTTTATGGAGGTATTCGCGGTTATTTAACGGGGATAAATTAAAAAACTGGGCAACTTTAACGTTGCGACCGGTTTCGGGCGCAGCCGTTATTTTATCTGCTTTAGCAACCTTATCCCTTATAAGTTGGGGTTGGTTTTTATAATTGGATATTATTTCATCAACCTTAATAATGCTGGTTGTTTGATTGCGGGATTTTACCCATTCAACAATTGAACCGCTATCCTTGGAATCCAATTTGTTTGCATACATATAATGGCCGCTGCCATGATCAGATTTGCGTTTCCAGCAGGAAATAACTTCCTCGGCCTGGTCTGAATTAGGATAATCCTTTTTTAGAATATGGTTGGTACGGGTTGATTTGGTTTCATCTTTATAGTATGAACTATCAGTTTCCCGAATGAAAGTGGAGAGGTCTATATCTTCCTTATAGGCACGTATTCGGTCCTGTAAGGCGGTGAACTCCTCTGGGGACAAGGGGTAATTGTTCATATATTATTCAATCTAAATTAATATAAAAATATAAAATTTTCTGATAACAAATATAAACAACTATCCGTATAAACGTAAAATTAAAAGAAATCTTTTAGTTTTGTTATTATTCCTTTTGTTTTTTCGATTTTTGGTTTATATTTGGCAACATAAGTAATGACCTTTTACCTGATATTCTACATATAAAAATAGCGTTGATGAAAAAAACACTAATTCATTTAATTGCGATTGCGGGCATTTTAATAATGTGTGTTGGCCTATGCAGGGTGGGCCACACAAACCCGTTATTGGAATTTTATAAGTACGAAAAGCATAGGCGTACCAATTTCATCATCCTGTTACTGCCATTTTTCGCCGTGGTTCTTTTATATTTTATATTGGTGATTGACTGGACCGTTTTTTTCCAGGTTCCGGTATCGGATACAGAAGTGATAGAGGCTGCTCCCAAACAGGGCAAAACATTGCTGCCGGTGAAAGATCACTTAACAGAGCAAAAGCAAGCTGAAGAACGGCTAAGGGAGCATACCGAACGTTCGGTTGCCGGATCAAAGGAAACCGAATTACAGCCAGTAAAGGAGGGGGAGGAAACAACCCTTGAATATTTTTACAGTTCTATCGATAAAGAAATCCTAAACAATAACCCGGACGTGGTGCCGGTAACCGATGATGTCCCGAATATCAAAGCGGTCGAGATCGCGCCGGCCTTACCGGTAGCTGAAGAAATTGCCGAAGCGCCGTCTGTATTTAAAGACGGGAAATTTACCGGGCTTGGTAGCATGGAATTTCCGGCTGATATTAAAGCCGAGCCGTCCAAAGGTACGGACACTACTACTACGGAAAAAACATCATCAGTAGAAATCGAAGAGATTGCGGCAAAGCTGCCTGATCCTCTTAATGACTATATCCTAAAGAATCATCAGAATATTTTAAACAACACCATCGTCATGGACGAAAAGGACAGGTTTGAGATTGTAAATTATTTAAAGAACGAAAGAGGGTTTAGTGAATCAGCCGAAAAACTATCGCGGTTGGTTGTAGATAAATTAGAGACCCTTGGGAAGGATAATTTGGAAAAGCAACTTGTCGCTTCCATGTTGGAAAGTGATAATCCTTTATTAATAACCGGAAAAAAAACTAACTCATTGAAAGAAAGAGCAAGAAAACAGCTGTTGGAAAATGCCGATTTCCAGCAAGCACTATTTTCTACTGCTTCATAAAAACTAACGATATCACTATCCAGCTTGCGGGAATAAAAAGCTAAGGATAAACAATTTTAAAGTTCACTTATAAATAACAACAATTAATAATTATCTAAATGAAATCAAATTCTCTAATTAAAAAGGATGAACTAGGTTCATCGTCTACTGTATCTCCATTAGTATTAACCCTTGGCCTGGTATTCCTGGCTAATGTTGTTCATGCCCAACAAACCGCCGCCCAACTGAACCAGTTTAAAACAACATTTATCTCTATTGTAAATGTGATTTTCCTTATCGGGGTGGTTTTTGGTGTTGTAAAAGTATGTCTCGGCTTCTTTGGTCAACACAAAGAGGGCGCTTTAACAAACCTGTTATGGCTTATCGTCGGCATTATAGTTTGGGGTTGTTTCAACTACTTCTTTGCTGACTTCGGTGGTAATACCAAAATAAATATCTAATCAACTGCAAATTTTATGGAGCATAAGATCTATAAAGTGGTTGAACGCGAGGGTAAGGTCCTGGGCCTTCCCTTCGCTGATTTTGGATTTATCGCCTTACTGTTCTTAGTATTCTTTATAGGAGGTGGTGTTGCAGGTATGTTCTTCAGGGTATCAAAGTATTACTATCTAATAGCCGTACTGATAGTTGCTTCCCTGTATATCTTACTGCGTATTGCCAATGGCAAAAAGCACCCCTCTTATTTATTTTCACTACTGAGCGCGAAGTACCTGCAACCAAAACACATTTGGATTAAAGAACCTGCCGAAAACCGGTTAAACAATGAATCGGATAGCCGCGACTTCTAAGCCGACAAGGGTTCAATAGACTGATTTACAACTAAAATTTTTTAAATGGCAACAATACCAAAGCGTGAAGATGCTATTTCCTATCATCCTGTTTTTACTTTTCAGGATGATCTAATGGTAATGGAAAGCGGTCGGGTCGTAATCGGCTTCGATGTTACCGGAATTGAATTAGAAAAGCTGGATAATTTGCAATATGAGCAATTAAACACAACGTTTCAATCCGCATTAAAGAACTTAACTCCGGGCACGATCTTTCATAAGATGGATGTTTATTATAACGTCCCTTATGTAGCAAAGAAAGAGGCCAGGGGTTATTTTAATCAAAAAATTCAAAAGCATTTTGAAGATAGAAAACAGCTTTTTCATAAAAGCTATTGTTTTTTATCCTTTAGCAAAAGTGAAAAGATGGCCCAAATGCTGGCTATTAACACGCAGATCTCCGCATTAAAAAAAGATCTGTTCGGGGTTTTAAAAAACCCATTAAAGGATATTGAAGTATTAATGGCAAATGCTAAATCGGGCGGGGAACAATTCGCCAGTGCATTAAGTACCGGCTTCGGCATCAGGCTAAGGCAATTAAATAACCAGGGCCTTAAACAGGTTTACCGCCAGTATTTCAATCAGGACTTTTACTTTGGCGAACACGAGGGAAATCCCCGCACGCTTTATAGAACTGAAAATAATATAAGTGTTGGTGAGCAAGTGGTGAACATGGTATCCCTATCCGGGCAGGGCGGTTCACTTAGTGACGCGGTTAACAACTCCTGGGGGGTAACATCACCTTTTGTTTCGCCTTTAACGCAATCCTTATATTTCCCGCATATCTTACATACTGCTATTGCGGTAGAAGACACACAGGTTAAATTAAAGAGCCTCGATTTTACAAAACGGCTAAATACCCAATCTAACCTTTTTGGAAACCAGGATAATGTTGTAGCGGAAGCACAAATAAATGAGCTAACCGCGGATATTCGGGCAAACGACAAAAAATTAGTGTCATTAAAATGCTGCGTTTCGATCGCGGAGGGTGACGCAGATCTGCGAAGAAGGTATATAGATAATATTATCTCGGCCATTCGTTCAATGTCGGGTGCGGAGGTGCGTGTTGAAACCTTAGACACGCTCCAGTATTTTATAGGATTTGCGCCGGGCAATGTTGCTGATCTGTATAACTGGATCACCATGCCGCTTGAAAATGCAGTGTGTTTCACGCATTGGATTACAAGCTATTTCCCAGATAGAAAGGGTGATATCCTTTGTGACCGTTACAGGAACCCGTTAACCGTTGACTTTTTCAATGAATCGGGTAACGGTATGAATGGTATAACCATTGGGCCGACCGGTTCCGGTAAATCCTTTACGATGGGCTATTTATTGACGCAACGCAAAGAGCGGGGTTGCAAGCAGATAATCATTGATAATGGCGGTACTTACAAAAATGTTGTGGAAGTATTACAGGGCAGGTATATGGAATATTCCCTGGAGAAACCGCTGCGCTTCAATCCCTTTAATATACTGAAAGACGCATACGGAAAGTTCGATCTGGCCGGCTCCGATAAGCTTTCTTTTCTTGTCGGGCTTTTAACCGTGTTATGGAAAGGCCGTGAGATAGATTATGATGCAGACAGGACAGGCGCTTTAGAAAAGCTTGTCACTAACTATTACAAATTTATCAATGCAGAAATAGAAGAAAAGATAATGGGAAGGCCGTCATTAAAGGGTTTCCATCATTATGTTATCCAATATATAGAATACGGCGAGGATCCAAACACGCCGGTTCACATTAAAAAAGAGTTTATTCAAATGACCGGGGCTATAGACCTCAGTTTATTTGTGTTTGCTTTAGAGCGTTATGTGTCCGAAGATATCTTCGGCGCTGTTTTCGCGGCGACCGATGATGAAGATATATCTGAACACGACCTGGTGTGTTTTGATATGGCGCGGATAAAAAGCAATCAAAGTTTAGAGCCGATTATCGGGTTATTAATAACCCAATTGGCCTTAGATCAAATCAGCAAGTTTCCCGATCAGGAAAAATATATTTATATCGATGAAGCCTGGTCGTTGCTTAACGGCCTTAATGAGTTTATAGAATTGATGTACCGTACCTCGCGTAAGGTAGGGGGCTCAATCACCATTATTACGCAGTCGATTGCTGAAATAGCCGGTTCAAAAATATGTGCTGCTATCCTTCAAAACAGCACCAATCACATTATTTTAAATCATGTGGGGCCGGCAGCTGCTTCGCTTCCTTTAATGCAAAAACACCTTGGCTATACCGACCATGAAATATCATTAATCCAAAGCTTGGGAAGTGATGAAAAAGGTAAATGGCGGGAGATCTTCACCAAACGCGGTGACAATGCAAAGGTGTTTATCATCGAGGCCCCTGCGCATATGGGGATTGCGTTGTCTTCCAAGGCATCAGAACGCAATAAGCTTATCAAACTATTCCGGGAGCGCGGGCGGATGGAATCTACAATAAATCAATTAGTTGAAGATCAACAATCATCGTTATGATAGCAATAATTACAAATGTAAATCTTTACGGCCTGGACGTTGTGGCAAGACAAATAGCAAGTGTAAGCTACACTTATATTGTCCCGATTGCTACGGTGATCGCAATGTGCAGTACGGTATTCCAGGGCTTATTTTCCCCGCAGGATATCCGTTTTGATTTTACACCCATTTTCCGGGCGGTACTTTTAATGACGCTGATTGCCGGTTATACAGAGTTAGCGCCTCTACTGCATGGTGCTTTAGATTCCTTATCGCATAGCGTTGATTCCTCGACCGCGGTTGACGATTTAATGGTAAAGATGCAACAGGCAGGCAATCAGAACAAGTCGTTTTGGGACAGCTTTAGCATTACCAAATATATTGTCGACGGTATTATAGAAATAGGAATGAGCGGGGTAAGGTATATCATCCTGGCACTTCGTGATGTGATGGTGGCCTTTTTATATGCTGTGGGCCCGCTGGCCTTGGCCTTATCTATAATTCCGATGTTTAGGACGTTAGCCTCCAAATGGCTGCAATCGTTTATTTACGTCCATTTTTGGTATTTAACGCTTGCAGTTCTGGATATGCTGTTTAAGGTATATCTGCAAAGTTATGGCTCAATAACCATTGCATCATCAGGTAACTCAGAAATGGTAATCAATACCTTTTCGGGTAACGATAACATGACCAATTATCTCTTTACGAATGTGGTAGTGATGTTATGTTATATCCTGGTTCCTTATTTAACAAGTCTGTATGCCGGCCAATCCCATGCAGGGGCATTTATGTCAAAAATGGCAGGGGTGGCAACCGCTGCCGCGGGGATGGGGGCTAAGGCGCTCGCGTCCGGGTCGACTACCTCCCAAAGTTCGCAGATACAAAATGCAGCTGCACCAAGTAATCCTTCCGGCGGTTCGCCGGCACCAAAGCCATCGCCTACAGTACAGGGGTTTGCAATGGCCTTTAGTAATAATTCAAGACCAACTCAATAGAACGCTAACCATTAAAATATGAAAACCGATAACGTTAAAACTTTCTCAAAAACCTTCGATATTATGAAGGGGATTTGCATACTCGCCATTGTGACGCTGTTTTTAAGCAACGCCGGGTGGTTATGGGCATATGTTAGACTAAATAAAGAGGTAGGAAAAAAGGTGTTTGTTGTAACGGATAGCGGCACGATCTGGGCCACCGAAAAAGACAACGACAACACCTTTAATCAGTACGAGTCCAGGAACTTCGTAAAGGTATTCTGCAACCTCATGTTTGCCCATGATGCTACTACCTACAATCAGCATCTAAATGCGGCATTACCATTAATTCACCGCGATTTTGGCAGCGCGATAAAAGCTGATTACGATAATAACCACTTGTATCAACAGTATGTAAACTATGATGCTTCGAATACTGTTCAAATCGATTCAATAGTCGTTTTACAAGATACAAGGCCGCAAAGGGGTGCTGTATTTATGCGTTTAATAACGCATTACGGTGATAAAAGCATTTCAAACCCGCTGGCTTATAAGTTTACCCTCGATAGGGTACAACGGTCGGACCTTAATCCATACGGCCTTTTTATTACCTCTTTAAGCCGCATTGTCTACAATCCTGCTGACGTCAAACAAGACGAAAACCAGCTGCTGGAGAAACAAGCTGCTGATAAGAAAGTGATTGATTCATTAGTCCAAACACCTAAATAATTGAACATGAAAAAAATACTGTTAATGGTGATTTTTGGATTAGCGGGGCAACTGTGCAGGGCTCAAAAGTTGGATACAATTTTCGTTAACATAGCCAGGACAAGTTATGTGATCTGCCACGATTCCATTTCATATTTTGAAGTTGGGTCAAAGCAGTACACTGGCATAGTTAAAGGCGACGCTTTTTTCCTAAAACCGTTAGGTGAAAATACTGAGCCGACCGGTTTATTGATAAGAACATCTTCCGGTTATATCAGCAAAATAGTAGCCTATTCTAACGATAGCAAAAAGAAATACATGTATGATCTCGGCAATAACGAGGGAGGGGGAAAAGAAATTAACAGGGACGGGCAAAGATCCGGCAGCAATCATAAAGAGGCGTCTGATAAAACTGCGGTAATTGATTCTACCGGTAACGATAAAAAATTCGATGCCGACTTAGATAATAAACTAAAATCCTTTGTCGCGATTGTTTCGCCATATAAAACTATTACCACCCAAAAGGAGCGGGTAATTCTATCGATGGGAAACATAAAACTTAGCGGCGATAAGCTGTATATAAAGTTGATTGTTTCAAATTACAATCAGCACCGCTTTATGATTGATAAAACACAAATGGTTTATTTAAACCAGGCGGGTGATTTATTAGGTTCAAATACGTCCCTCGAAAATCAACTCGAAGTGATCCAGCAGTTAAACACACCTGCCTTTGTTGACTTCAAGGAAACTAAGTTATATGGTTTTGTGATGGATGCCGGTACCGTAAAAGGTAAAGGCAAATTACTCATAGAAATGACAGAGCGTAATAGTTCGCGGGTTTTAATATTAGAAGTACCGAGTTCACTATTTATAAAAAATTAAGATGGCACGTCAATTTACCCCGGAAGAACTATTATTAGCCAAAAAGGCACAACAGAAAAAGATCATCATCGGTGTTGTGGTCTTTGTGTTAATTGTATTTGGGTTTTTTGGGTACACCTATTTCCAGGCTGTTGCGACAACTGCCGATTCTTCCGGAAGCTTGGTAAACCAACCAAATATTGATAGCGCAAACGCTCCTGTGGTTGTTGATAAAGCCACACTATATGAGGCCCAACGGGAAAAGGCAAGAAAGGATTCAATGAGTAGACTGGCCGTTCCAAAGGGTGACAGCATTATGAAAATGGTAAACACACCTATCATAAGCAGAAGACCGGAGGTAAAGGAAACTGAGCGCCCGGCAAAGATACCTGCCGCCCCTGTTAGTGTGGTGGTTCCTGCCAAAAAAACAGTTGCGGTATTTCATCCGCGCAAAAAGAAAAATCTGGTTCACCTGCCGGCCATGAAAGCAAAGCCAGTTCAAACAGAAGGAGGATCTCCTTTCAATTTCGTTTACAATTCCGGCGGTACCGCAACTGCGAAAAGTTCTTTGCATAAAGAAACGGAGACTAAAACAACAACACAGTCTTCGGGCTATGGTGACTATACTTCCTTTAAGCGTGAAACGGTTAAACCAATTTTGGGTGAAATACTGAAAAGCCAAAAGGTTGAAGATGGCGATGCGGTGGGAATAAGAATGAAGGGTGATCTAAAAGTTAATGATGCCATAATAAGTGAAGGGACGGTTATTTATGGTAAGGCGTCAATTTCCGGTAAGCGGGTTAACATTCAAATTTCAAATGTTAAAACCAATAAAGGAATAATTTCTGTAAACCTCCAGGTGTTGGGTGACGATATGATACAGGGAGTTGAGGCGAACGTAAGAGAGCCAAAGGTTGATGCAAGCGGAGCGCCATCTCAAGCGGTAAGTATTGTAACCTCGCAATTAGGCGTGGTTGGTTCCCTTTTGAGTAGTGTACGGCCACGTTCTTCAAATATTCAATACCGGACCTTTTCCATCGAGGCCGGCAAACAGGTATATATAACAGGTAACTAAATCAATTCACATAAAATCAAAGCATGAAAAAATTATTTGTACTCCTTCTCCTTGGACTGCCCTTTATGGTAAAGGCCCAAATGGCGGTTATAGATGTAACGCCGTCAAATTATCTATATCATTCAAAAAGTATAGCGGCACAGGTGCAGCAAGCTTTAGATATGATGAAATCCAATGCAACTTTGGCTACCATCGGTCAGACTTTATATAACAGCCAAAAAATAGCCTCCCAAATGTTCAATATGCAAAGTGAGGTGAAGCAACAACTTTTGGCAGTAAGTCAGATAGCTAATTTAAAGTGGTCAAATATGAACACTTTATATAGTGCGGCTCAGGGGATTTCGTTAAACTATGGAAACCTTATCCCAAATCCAAATCAGGGGATGCCGGGTAGACTTTTACAAAGTGGTGCAACATCGGGAGAGTCGGCCAAATCTGTCTTTTATTCTTTCAATGGCCGGGATCAGCAAAACTTAACGCAGCCCGCGGTGACAACAAATTTACAGCAATCGCAAAATACCAGGTTACAATTAGACGATGCAAGCAGTATTCGTAAACTCCAGGTCGCTGATTTTTATGATAAAACCGCTGATAACCTGGCAGAAAAGTCGGTCGAGTTGTCCGCTTCAATAAAAACAGATAGTCAATTTTCAATGACACACGCTGAGCGCCTGAGTTTATTAAAACAATGTGGCGACCTTATGATCCAATCTGCCGATCTGCGAGTAAAAGCTGACGCTTTGCGAAAAGAAGCGGTAACCCCGACCGCAACACAAAGTGAAAAAATCCGGCAGCAAAGGCAACAACTGCTCTACAAGGAATATCAATCTATGAAAACCTCCAGTAATTAAATAATATGAAATACAGTCTAATTTTTTTAGCAATCATGCTGATTGCTGGCCGCGCCTTTGCCCAATTTGGGGGAAATACCGGTTTAGGGTCTGTCTGGCACTATCCGGGACAGATCGGAATTGAAGGTGCTATTGGCCGTTCGCCGATAGGATTTACGTACAGTTTATCCGGAACCGATTACCTAACCAGTACGGGGTATATCAAGGCGGGTGCGTCTTACGAAAACGGGATTTTTAACCAGGTGCATTTTGGCACTTATGGCGGTTCCTTGATTTATTATTATTCGCCTTACAATATCCAGGAAACGGTTTTTTTCAATGTTGGAATGGGTGCCAATGTCAGCTACGATGTAGTTAAAGACTTTTGGTACCAGGACCGCCATAAAATCAACTTCGGGCCATTAGTCGGCGCGGAAGTGGAAGCGGCAATCACAGATTACCTCATGCTTACGACCTCTTTTACTCAAAAGGTTATGGTTAGTAATTCTTTTGGCAGGGAGAGGTACGGTATTCAATTAGGCATCAAATATTTAATCAATTAACCATGAAAAAGAGTATAAAGTTTTTCATCCTTTTTACATTAATAATCCTAAGTGGATATAATGTGATTGCGCAAGTGAGACCTCCGGCAAATCCTGAGCCATTTCCGCCTTCTTGGTCAAAGGCACCATCGGTTTACCTTGTGAATACAAATGCTGCGGCAACCTTAACATCCGATCCTATTGTTGTGATGCTGTTATTTCGCCCAAATGCAATATTAACTGGTCAGTGGCAGGGGATTTATGAAGATTTCCTCTTTATCTTAAAGCCGTCAAGCCCTGTACCTGGATGGAATATGAAACCCCTGGATTCAGTGTATGTGGCAACGAGGAATAATGCGGATCCAAATATTATAGATGGAAGGTTCCTCGCACCTTTCAATCCCTCTTATTGGAATTCGAATATTGCTGATCAAAACATGTTCACTTTCGGGGCTCAATTAATTGAACCCTTGGGAAGTACCGCTACGCAACCAATCGTCTTATCACTTGCTGAATATGTGCGTAATCGCACACCTCGTTTTGGCGCACTAACCGTATATCCCGAAAGTCTTGCCTGGAATGGCAATGAATCACAATTAGACAATATTTCGCCCTCATCTGCAAATATTGATCTTACAACATTTTCAAATATTAGTGGACTTACTTTTTCCGGTCCTGGAGTATCTGGGAATACCTTTTCGCCTTCATCCCTTACTAGTCCTGGCACTTATACAATAAATGCGAGTAAAAATTATGATAATGGGACTTTTCAAATCAGTAAAACCTTTTCGTTATGTAATGCCGCCGGCACACCTGTGGTCAGCGGGCCTAATGTTGTTTGCCAGGGTTCAACTATTAACTTAGATGGCACAACCAGTAATGCGACATCCTACCAATGGTATAATAATGGTTCGGCTTTGGGTGGTCAAACAGGATCCTCGCTTGCTGTGACTACTGCCGGCAATTTTACCGTAACGGCTTCTTCGGCTTGCGGTACAAGTTCCGCCTCATCAAACTTTCCTGTTACATTGGGTACTGCTCCCGGCACACCCGTGATTACCGGCCCGGCTATGGTTTGTCAGGGTTCAACTATTACTTTAGATGGTACAACTGCAAATGCAACGTCGTACCAATGGTATAATAATGGTTCGGCTTTGGGTGGTCAAACAGGATCCTCGCTTGCTGTGACTACTGCCGGCAATTTTACCGTAACGGCTTCTTCGGCTTGCGGTACAAGTTCCGCCTCATCAAACTTTCCTGTTACATTGGGTACTGCTCCCGGCACACCCGTGATTACCGGCCCGGCTATGGTTTGTCAGGGTTCAACTATTACTTTAGATGGTACAACTGCAAATGCAACGTCGTACCAATGGTATAATAATGGTTCGGC
>NZ_JBNPWM010000019.1:0-27609 GCF_050433825.1 Mucilaginibacter sp. UYCu711
TACCAATGGTATAATAATGGTTCGGCTTTGGGTGGTCAAACAGGATCCTCGCTTGCTGTGACTACTGCCGGCAATTTTACCGTAACGGCTTCTTCGGCTTGCGGTACAAGTTCCGCCTCATCAAACTTTCCTGTTACATTGGGTACTGCTCCCGGCACACCCGTGATTACCGGCCCGGCTATGGTTTGTCAGGGTTCAACTATTACTTTAGATGGTACAACTGCAAATGCAACGTCGTACCAATGGTATAATAATGGTTCGGCTTTGGGTGGTCAAACAGGATCCTCGCTTGCTGTGACTACTGCCGGCAATTTTACCGTAACGGCTTCTTCGGCTTGCGGTACAAGTTCCGCCTCATCAAACTTTCCTGTTACATTGGGTACTGCTCCCGGCACACCCGTGATTACCGGCCCGGCTATGGTTTGTCAGGGTTCAACTATTACTTTAGATGGTACAACTGCAAATGCAACGTCGTACCAATGGTATAATAATGGTTCGGCCTTGGGTGGTCAAACAGGATCCTCGCTTGCTGTGACTACTGCCGGCAATTTTACCGTAACGGCTTCTTCGGCTTGCGGTACAAGTTCCGCCTCATCAAACTTTCCTGTTACATTGGGTACTGCTCCCGGCACACCCGTGATTACCGGCCCGGCTATGGTTTGTCAGGGTTCAACTATTACTTTAGATGGTACAACTGCAAATGCAACGTCGTACCAATGGTATAATAATGGTTCGGCCTTGGGTGGTCAAACAGGATCCTCGCTTGCTGTGACTACTGCCGGCAATTTTACCGTAACGGCTTCTTCGGCTTGCGGTACAAGTTCCGCCTCATCAAACTTTCCTGTTACATTGGGTACTGCTCCCGGCACACCCGTGATTACCGGCCCGGCTATGGTTTGTCAGGGTTCAACTATTACTTTAGATGGTACAACTGCAAATGCAACTTCATACCAATGGTATAATAACGGCTCAGCATTGGGTGGTCAAACAGGATCCTCGCTTGCTGTGACTAGTGCCGGCAATTATACTGTGACTGCTTCATCGGCTTGCGGTACAAGTTCCGCCTCATCAAACTTTCCTGTTTCATTGGGTACTGCTCCCGGCACACCGGTGATTACCGGCCCGGCTATAGTATGTTTGGGATCTTCGATTACTTTAGACGGTACAACCGCTAATGCTATATCATACCAATGGTACAATAACGGGTCTGCTTTAAGTGGTCAAACCGCATCAACGCTTTCCGTAACAGGTGGGGGCGTTTATACTGTTACCGCTTCATCTTCTTGCGGAACAAGTGCGGCTTCATTGGGGTTCACGGTAAATACAAGTACGGTTCCGTCAAAACCTTTCATAAATGGCAACAACGCATTCTGTCCGGGAGGTAGTACGACGCTCACGGCTGTGACTTCGGGCACATCATATCAATGGTATTTTAACGGTCCGGCGATTTCAGGTGCGACAAGTAGAAATTATGTTGTAACTGTTGTTGGAGATTATAGTGTCACCGGAATAAATTCTTGCGGGTCGACAAGTTCTGCTCCTGTTACGGTAATCCAGTTACAAGCACCAAGTAAGCCTATTATTTTGGGTTCGCATACTTTTTGTCAGGGTTCATCAACCGTTATTCAGGCACCATATGCAGGTGCAACTTTTCAATGGTATAATAACGGGACTGCAATAAGCGGTGAAACAGGCCAAAATTTAACCGTAAACACCACGGGTAACTATACAGTAGTTGCTTATGTCACCTGTGGAACGAGTCCGACTTCCGATATTTTTGCGGTTAATCAAGTTAGTCAACCTGCTACCCCGGCAATCACAGGCCCGTCAACTGTTTGTCAGGGTTCTACTATAACTTTAGATGGTACAACTGCATTTGCGGCTACCTATCAATGGTATAATAACGGTACTGCTATTTCAGGCGCCACCTCAGCCACGCTTGGAGTTACTGCTGGCGGTAATTATTCAGTAATAGCTTCTAACGCCTGTTTTAGTAGCGCAATGTCTACTGGATATTCCGTTGCTTCAACGGATGTCCCGCCAACACCTGTTATCACAGGGCCGGTAACCGTTTGCCAGGGTTCGACAATAACAATAACAGGTACAACGCCAACCGCAACGTCATACCAATGGTATAATAACGGCACTGCTATCGCTGGCGCTACTTCGGCCACACTTGGCGTTAATGGGGATGGTAATTTTTCTGTGATCGCTACTGACGCTTGCGGTAACAGCCCTGTTTCCGGTGTCTTCGCGGTCGCGCTAACTGACGTACCTCCAACACCAGTGATTACCGGCCTTAATTATGTTTGTCCTGGTTCGACCGTTATTTTAAATGCGAGCACTCCAACCGCTACTTCTTACCAATGGTACAACGGGGGGGGTCCTATCGGTGGTGCGACCTCGGCGACACTTTCAATAACTACAAGTGGCAATTTTTCTGTGATCGCTACCGATGCTTGCGGAAATAGTCCATCATCAGCAAACTACGCTGTAGCTCTGGCTTTCGTTCCACCAATGCCGGTAATTACGGGAACTCAAACGATTGTTTGTTCTGGCAATTCCATCGTTTTAGATGCCACTACTTCTACTGCAACCTCTTATCAATGGTATAGAAATGGCACATCGATACCCGGTGCAAATTCTGCAACATACGGTGTTACAAATGGGGGTAACTATACCGTTATTGCAATTGATCCATGCGGAAATAGCCCGGAATCGGCTTCTTACACTGTTGCGATTCATTATTTGCCAACAAAACCTGTTATTACGGGACAATCTTATGTTTGTTCCGGAACAACAATTGTTCTTGATGCCGCAACACAGTACGTCACAACCTATCAATGGTATAACAACGGCGTTCCTATACCTTCCGCAAACTCGTCTAATATTTCAGTTACTGCGGCGGGGAATTATACCGTGATCGCAACCGATGATTGCGGAAATAGCCCTATTTCAAACACGTTCACTGTAACTCTAAATGCCGTTCCATCAACACCGGTAATTACTGGACCTCTAACTGTTTGTCAGGGCTCAACAATTACGCTGGATGGAACTATTGCAACTGCAACGTCTTATCAATGGTATAAGGATGGTACAGGGATTTTAGGAGCAAACTCAGCTACGCTTTCAGTTTCTGGTACGGGGTCTTATACAGTAATGGCGATAAATGCCTGTGGTAATAGTCCCGTTTCAACCGGCTTCACAGTTACGTTAACCGACATTCCATCCAAGCCAGTGATCACAGGCCCGGCAACTGTTTGCCTGGGATCAACAGTTACTATAACGGGTACAACGCCAAACGCCACTTCGTATCAATGGTATAATGGCGGTGTAGCTATTTCGGGCGAAACCTCGGCCACGCTGGCCGTTACCGCTGCCGGTAATTATTCTGTTGTAGCAATAAACGCGTGCGGGAATAGTTCAGTTTCAACAGCCTATGCGGTTGCTTTAACAAACGGACCTGGTATGCCGCTGATCAGTGGCCCATCAACTGTTTGCCAGGGTTCAACAATTACATTAACGGGTACAACTCCAACGGCAACTTCATACCAATGGTATAATGGAGGTGTCGCAATTAGTGGAGCAACCTCATCAGCGCTTGGAGTTACTGCTGCCGGTAGTTATACTGTAACGGCAACCAACGCTTGCGGTAATAGTCCGGTATCCGTTGCTTTCGCCGTTGCTTTAACAGACGTACCTGCTACGCCGGGGATCACTGGCCCTGCTTCAGTTTGTCAGGGTTCAACGATTTCGTTAAATGCTACGGTACCAACTGCTATTTCCTACCAATGGTACATTGGTGGTGTAGCTATTTCAGGTGCAACCTCGGCTACCCTGGCGGTAACAGGTGCTGGTAATTATTCTGTGATCGCAACCGATGTGTGCGGTAATAGCCCTGTTTCTGCGGCCTTCACGGTTGCTTTAACCGACGTTCCTGTTATGCCGGTGATCAGTGGCCCTGCTACTGTTTGCCTGGGTTCAACGATTACATTAAACGGTACAACCCCAACGGCAACTTCGTACCAATGGTATAATGGGGGTGTAGCTATTTCGGGAGGAAATTCGGGAACACTGGCCGTTACTGCTGCCGGTAATTATTCCGTTGTAGCAATAAACGCTTGCGGTAATAGTTCTATTTCAACAGCTTATGCGGTTGCTTTAACAAATGGACCTGGCAGGCCGGTGATCAGTGGCCCATCAACTGTTTGCCTGGGTTCAACAATTACTTTAACGGGTACAACGCCAACAGCTACTTCATATCAATGGTATAACGGGGGCGTAGCTATTCCAGGGGCAACCGCATCAACGCTTGGCGTTACTGCGGCCGGTAGTTATACAGTAATGGCAACTAATGCTTGCGGTAATAGCCCTGTATCTTTGGCCTTGGCCGTTGCTTTAACTGACGTACCAGCCATGCCGGTGATCACAGGCCAGGCTTCGGTTTGTCAGGGGTCAACTATCATGTTAGATGCTACGGTTCCCACAGCTACATCGTATCAATGGTATAATGGGGGTGTAGCTATTTCAGGCGCAACCTCGGCGACTCTTGCAGTAAGCGCATCTGGTAATTATACCGTGATCGCAACCGATGTATGCGGTAACAGCCCGATTTCAGCGGCCTTCGCTGTTGCTTTAACAAATGTACCAGCTGTACCGGTTATCACTGGCCCGACTGCAGTTTGTTACGGGGGTTCAATGACACTAACTGCGTCCAGCTTAACGGCGACTTCTTACCAATGGTTTAAAGATGGCAATCCTATTTCGGGTGAAATAACAGCTACCTTAAATGTAACCGCTGCGGGCAATTACACTGTAATAGCTGCAAACTCTTGCGGAAGTAGTCTTATTTCGTCAGTGTATACGGTTTACTTATCCCGTATTCCAATAATGCCGGTTATTTCCGGCCAATCATTTATTTGCCAGGGTTCAACAGTAAGATTAGACGCCGCAACACCAGCTGCTACCTATTATCAGTGGTATAACAATGGGGTGGCTATTGTTGGCGCGACTTCATCCACATATGATATCTCTGTTGCCGGTAGCTATACTGTTGAGGCGATAAACATCTGTGGGACTTCGCCTGTTTCTACTCAATTTACTGTAATTGACGGAAGCCCGGTTACTCCTGTGTTGACTTCGCAGTCAACAACAATAGTAGGAACCCAGGCAATCAAAATTTCAGCTACGGGAACTGGTGCATACCTTTGGTATAAGGACGGAACTTTAATTTCCGGCCAAACGGGGTCAAGCCTAAGTACTAATACATCCGGCACTTATACTGCAACTACAACAAGCATTTATGGCTGTGTATCACCTGTTAGTAACAGCATTGTTTTAACAAACCATGATAATGGAGCGATTCCTGTAATTTCAGTTGATGATCCAAGCAATCCGGGCAATAAACCGACAGTGGATAGTGACGGAAATCTGTTATTTGCGTTCTGTCAGGGTAAAACAATAACAGTAATTGCACCGCAGGCCGACTCATATTTATGGTCGACCGGCGCAACTACTCAGGTAATTCAAATTACTAATGCGGGTCAATATTCTGTTACTATTACAATAAATGGAACGGTATACACACCATCAAAATTAATTACAACTGTTAATCCACTACCGCAATCGCCGTCAATATCGATACAGGGAATGGGTAAAATATCGGGGGATGTAACCCTTCCGATATGTAGCGGCTTAAGTAGTGTTCTAAGTGCAGACGCGGGATTGCCGGGATACCAGTGGTTTAAAGATGGAACCGTTATTTCAACAAGTTCTACGTTAACGGTTAATCAAGCTGGCAAATACCAGCTCATAGTTTCGTCGACAGAGGGTTGTACTTCTCCGGTTTCATTTGCTGTAACTGTGCAAATTTCACCTTTGCCGTCTACTCCGGTTCTAACAATCGTTCAACCGACCTGTGGAGTGAGTACTGGAAGTATTTCCGTTCAGCCGTACACTAATGGCTCCTATTCGGATGATGGTGGCATTACGTGGCAAACAAGTAATGAATTTAAAACCCTTCCAACGGGCGATTATAATATTATAATTAAATCTATGGCCGGTTGTGTTTCAGGGGTTGTAAAAGCAACAATAAATGCTCAACCACCTATACCGGTTGCTCCAGTAGTTAGTGTTGTACAACCAAATTGCGTTACCGCAACGGGCAGTATAACGGTTGCTATACCAAGCGATGGCTCTCCAAGCCATAGTTATTCAATTGACGGTACAAATTATCAAACAAGCAATGTCTTCAGCAATTTACCTGTAGGCACTTATACTGTGACTATAATTAATGCTGCCGGTTGCGTATCACCTTCAATTGTTACTAATTTAGTACAAGATCCTCCAACCGGAGACTTTACTACTTCAAATCCTACGATTACAAGCGGCTCAATTATTTCCTTTACCGCTGCTGTACCAGGTGCTGTAACATATGATTGGAATTTTGGGGATGGCAGTCATTCAAGCGTTGCTAATCCGCAACATTATTACTATCAAGTTGGGACCTTTAACGTGACATTAACGGTTACAACTTCGGGAGGTTGCTCATATTCAATAACTAAAAACGCATTAATTAAAGTAGGTCCGGATAACTATCAAATTACCCCGCCTGTTCTCGTTGTGCCCGGTCCTGTCGTTTATAATAACGATTCAATGTTTGCTTATCCAAATCCATTTAGCAAGGTCTTTTATATCAGTTTTGATGCAAGTATAAGTCAAGCTGTCTTGGTGACGCTAAGAGATTTAAGGGGGAATTTAATAATCTCAAAAACCTTTAATGCCAAAATGGGCGCTAACACTTTTGAGGTAACAAACTTTCCTGCCATGGCAACCGGCTATTATTTACTTAAAGTAACAGGTCAAACAATCAACGAAGATTTAAAAATTCTAAAATATTAATCTTATGAAAAAAGCAATTTTGATATTAAGCATTGCAGCCGCCCTAATTACGGGTGGCTGCGATAATAGGGTAGATGTATTCGCCAATATAGATACACCACCGGTAATGACTTTCCAAAAAGAAAGCAAAACCCTTAACATCTTATCTGATTCTATAAAGAAAAAAGAGGGTGTTAATTACTATCCACTGGTTTTAAATATTAATGCGCCGACATCCCAGGTAAGTAATTTGACTTATGAGATTAATGGTCAAAACGGGCATTTCATTTATAGGTCGTTTACTATAAAAGACGGCAAATTACCAACAGATTATCAAAATTTGAATCTGAACTTTTTTCCTGATTCATTGGGAATAAGTGACATAATATTTACCGCGACAAACCGGTTCGGTAAACTAAGTTCAGCACATGCGAAGATTTGTTACTTTGATAATCTCCCCCCAAAATCGGTAATGAATATTACAAGGACTACTAATAAGGACGCCTACGAATATCAAATTGACGGCAGCAGTAGCTTCGATGGTGACGCAAAATTTGGAGGCTATTTAAAAGGTTTCTGTTTCGCCTTAGACAACCAGGTTATTGTTACTCAACATTCAAGCATAAAATACATTTTTCCCACAGCTGGTCAATATACTATAGGGTTGACTGTGACCGACAGCAATAATGCAACTCATTCGATAACACAAACCATAACCGTACAGTGATTATGAAAAAGAAGATCTTAATAATGGTTGTAAATTTATTGGGCCTATCAATAGCCGCAATAGCACAAAAGAACCCCATTCCGGTAGCTGTGCCCTTTCTTATTACGCCGCCGGATGCCAGGTCCTCGGGGATGGGTGAAATCGGTGCAGCTACGTCAAACGATGCCTATTCTAACTATTGGAATAATGCAAAACCAGCATTTGCTGAAACAGAGGGTGCTATCGCTTTTACATATTCGCCTTATTTACCCTCTGTGAGCTCCGGTATTAATCTATTAGGGTTATCCGGATTCGGTCGGGTTGGCTATAATTCATCTATTGGGTTTTCAGCCAATTATTTAACCGAGCAAAAGACGGTTTATCGTGATGATCAGGGCATTCAAACCGGGGTGAAAAACCCTTATGATTTATCCCTGGGGGCATCATATTCATTAAAATTATCTGAAATGTATTCCTTGGGAGTTGGCTTGAAATATATTCATTCAGGTGTTCAAATAGCGGGAAACGATTTATCAGACGCAAATGCTGTAAGCGGCGATATCGCCTTATACGCAGAAAAGTTCATTGATGAATCAAAATTTTCTTGGGGTGTTGCGTTTTCCAATTTAGGTAACAAGATTAATTATGGCCCATATCTGACTTCTTTTCAGCCGGCGAATTTAAGAGTTGGCGCTGCTGTAAACTTTCTGTCTGGAATAAATTCAAGTATAACAATCGGGCTGGATGCTAACAAACTATTAGTTCCCACGCCACCCACGGTTGATGAAAATGGAAATATAGTTAAGGGAATGAGTACTAATAGAAGTGTTTTCAAGGGCATATATACGTCCTTTTATGATGCACCAGGCGGCGTTTCAGAGGAACTACAGTCTGTGGTTTTGGGCGCCGGAGCAGAATACGAATACCTGCATGAATTTTTTATCAGAGCTGGAGGGGTGTATGAGAGCCCTAAGAAGGGGGAGAAAAGATATTTAACTGCCGGGCTTGGTTTTAATTACAAACACATGGTTTTGGATGCTTCCTATCTTTTTCCAATAGCCAGTAAATTAAACCCCTATCAGAACACTTTTCACATTTCCTTGACCTTCTTAATTGAGCAAAATAACGGACAATAATAAATAAAGCTATGGTTGATAATGAAGTTATTAATAACAGTGATTTTATATCACTAATTGAAAAAAGGGTGAATGTTGAAATTTCCGCAATTCTTGACGCTCTTATGCAGAAGGATGAAGTTAAACACCTGGTAAAAACCATTCAGGCAGAAATCAAAAAGAATAAGGGTATCCTCCGAATACAAAATGATATGGTTAGCCTGGACACTTACATTCATAATTCGGATATAAACATCAATATTTCCACGGACGACTTATTTTCTGGTTTAATGAAACTCATTAATAGATACAGAAAGGAATTGATCGCCCGCGGCTTTTCAGAATACCCAACATTAAATGTCTGGACCGATAATAAGCGTGTCTTTTTGAACCTACGGTTGACAAGCTATAGTGCGGTAAGGACTTCAATTATAGAAAGAATTAAAGAAGATAAAAGTCTCATATTATTTATAGAAAGCTATGAAAGAACATTCATTAACTAAATCAGGTACGGATGAATTACCTGGCTTGATTGACAACAAAACTTTTAAAAAAACATACAATAAGGTGATTAATAAATTAAATAAATTACCGCTTAGCAATTTAGATTGGTTGACTATAGAAAAAGAATTTCTATCAGCTGGTTTTATTATTAAAAGCAATTTTCTTGTTTGTAAGGGTAACCTCCAGATAAACATTACGTCAATTTTAAATGTGTTGTCATTTGAAAAGGTTGTTTATCAAACCCATAATCAGGAGTTACACTCAACGCCAAAATTATCTACCCATGAGCGCCTTATTTACTATTTGCTAAATAAACTGGCTCCTGAATTATGTATCGTAAACAGCGTTCTCCAGCATCAGGAAAGGTTTGCTAATAAAAATGGCCTTTTCAGACCCCTAAGTACAACTCACCAAATTAAAAACATCAATTAACGCCATGAAAATTAAACTTTTTTACCTGGTTGTCTTAGCCTCGGCACTTGCCGGTTGCAGCACCAGAAGTTACAGAACAGGAAGGGTTAAAGCCTCTCACGACAAAACATTGGAAGGTCCCCCGGGAATGGTATATGTACCTTCCGGATCGGTATTAATCGGACAACCTGAATTAGATTCCTCTTTTACAGATTCATCCACTTTTAAGAAGGTTAGCCTTAGCGCCTTTTATATGGATAAAACAGAGGTTAGCAATAAACAATACCGGCAATTTGTGAATTGGGTTAGAGATTCTATTGCCGTTACTGCCTATATAAAAGATAAAAGCTTTTTCCTTCCAAATAAAAATGGGGATTCAATTGCCAATATAAATTGGCGAAAAATTACGGATGGCAAGGCCATTTGGAAATCAACAAATAATAATATAAGGGAAAAACTTCGCGGTATGTACTATACGGGCAAAGCTAAACGAACCGGTGCCAACGAAATCAACGTAGCGCTCTTAAATTATAACTATGAGTATCTAAACCCAGACTACACGGAAAAGAATGGCAATGTAGAGCGGGTAATTAGGGAACCTATCAACGTTTATCCTGACACTACCGTATGGGCAAGGGATTTTCCAAATTCGCAAAACAGCCAAATGACGGAAAGTTATTTTTCAAACCCAGTTTACGACGACTATCCCGTTGTAGGTGTATCATGGAAACAGGCAAGGGCATTCGCGGCCTGGAGGACTAAAATATGGAGAAAGTATGTTCACACTCTGTTAAGTCCAAAACTAATTCAATTACAAATTGATCTGCCTACAGAGGCACAATGGGCCTATGCTGCAACTGAACAAATAGGGATAATTGATACAACAAAGAAGGTTAGGAATAAATCGAAAACCACCCTCCCAATTGCTAATTATAAGCAAGAAGAAGGTGATTATACTGAAGATGGCGCGGTTTATACCGCTCCGGTGACTTCATATGCCCCTAACAAGTTTGGCTTGTATAATATGGCTGGAAACGTGGCAGAGTGGACGATGAATTATTACACTTTGTCTGCAACTGCTTTTATAAGTGATCTTAACCCGGTTTTGACCTATAATGCCAAAGAGAATGATGCACCTGAAATGAAAAAGAAGGTAGTCATGGGCGGGTGTTGGAAAGATATTCGATTTTTTGTCAAACCGACGACAAGAACATTTGAGTTCCAGGATGCCCCAAAAAGTTATATCGGGTTTCGTTGTGTGATGCCGGCACCGGAAATATTAATTTCTGAAAAAACAAGGACCCGTAATTAATAAAGTTCACTTAATAAATAAAACGATGTTAAAATACACTTTAATGATATGCTTAAGCCTGGTGGGGCTTACTGTATTTGCTCAATCAGATGATAGCCCGGTAGATGGGTTCATACAAAAAACTGAGTTAAAAAATGTTAAGGCTATTCCGCTTCCGGAAATTAAGCCTGAGAATATCTACTCCGTCAAAAGAATTTGGCGGGAAATCGATATAAAAGACAAAAGGAATAAATTCTTTGGTGACCCTCAATCGAGGCTTATTGATATTATCCTTACTGCGATTGATAATCATACTATAACTGCTTATGATGCTACGCCATCCCCGGCAGACCCTACAGGAGATAAGTTTAAAGTTAAGTTAAGTCCAAAGGAGGCAAGGGCAAAATTTATAGATAGTGTCATGGTTGATTCGATTGATAAAAAAACAGGAGATAAAATCAGCTCACACCTGGTTGCTGGTACATTCAACCCTGATTCTGTAACAAAATTTAGAATTAAAGAAGATTGGGTTTTTGATAAACAAAGATCTGTCTAGGAAACGCGCATTGTTGGTATTGCTCCGCTTTACAAACTTCAGATAGAAGGTGTCCTGGTTAGTCAGCAACCTGCATTTTGGATATATTTTAATGAAGCGCGAAAAGTCCTTGTCAATAACCAGGTGATTGCGCCCAGCAATACTATTTTTAGCTACGACGATATTTTTATTTTACGAAAGTTCGCCAGTACAATTGTTAAGGAATCAAACCCTGAGGATTTACGGATAAAGGATTATACAAAAACGCCGGAAGAGGCTCAAAAGGAATCTGACCGTATTGAAGCACAACTGCACTCGTACAAATCACAAATTTATTCCCATAAATAAATAACAAGTCTCAATGAGGAGTAATAACCCTTGTTGAGACTTCTACTCATAATCTCATAAACTTTTTTTCGCATATGAAACGATCAGTTTTACTATTCGTAATGGTCTTGTTTTGTTCTTTTTATTCAAGGGGGCAATCGGCCCCTAATAAAACCATATCTGGCCTATTAACGGACTCAACAGGGGCTTCCATAACCGGAGCGGAAGTTATCCTGACTTCAAACAATCGGCATCTTTATACCATATCAAATGATAGCGGAAAATATATTTTTAAGAATGTTGGGAGGGTGGCATTTCAAATAAAAATAAAAGCATTGGGATATAAGCCTTTTGTCGGGTATTATAACGTCGAGCATCCCTCTGAACTTTCGACGATAATATTAAAGATGGTCGCCAACCAGTTGAAAGAGGTTATTATCACCGCGGTTCCGTCAATAAATCTAAAGAGAGATACTATCCAATATAATATTGCAAAGGGTAGTACCGTGGGTAGTGATGTGATAGAGGATTTATTAAAAAGGCTACCGGGTATTACCGTTGATCGGGACGGAACTATTAAAACCAACGGAAGGATTATTACCAAACTTCGATTAGAGGGTAAAGACTTTTTTGCCGGTAATATTTCAGCTGTCCTAAAGTCCTTTCCTGCGGATATAATTAAGAATATTCAGGTTATAAATGATTACGGGGACCTTGCAAATGTTAGCGGAATCAAAACGGGTGCTGCGACTGAAATAATCAATATCAGTTTGAAAGATGACAAAAAAATTGGCGTCTTTGGTAACCTCACCGGTGCAGCTGGCACAGATCATCGTTATATGGCTTCCGGTTCTTTAAATAGCTTTAACAAGCAACAACAGTTATCTGTGGTTTCTTCAATAAATAACACAAACGCCGGCAGTATGGGTTCAATAACTACCGGTGGAAATGGGATTACACTCACAAAGTCAGCTGGGCTTAATTACCGGAATAACATTAGTAAAAGCCTCACAGTTTATGGGAACTACAATTTCTCAGATAATATTAATACAACTCAAACGGCCACCTATATAGAAAGTGTTTATCCGGGTTATAGCCTTACATCAAACCAGACGGGTATAGGCTCCAGCAAGAACCGCCGCCACCAATTTAATTTGAATATTGAGTATAATGGCAGAAATGATTACTTTAAATTTTCTCCATCGTTCGGCCTTACGTCTTCCAACACAACAAACAAGAGTGTGTCCGTTATTAATAACTTTAATTCAATATCAACTCTTTACAATACATTAAATATTGGTGGTAATCAGAATAACCTCTTAGGATCCTTGCTTTATAATCATAAATTTTCAAAACCGGGAAGAAACCTATCCTTAAACTTCAATTCTGACTTCACAAAAAACAGCCAGGAAAGGAATATAGATAACCAAATGGACAGTTTGGCAACATCGGCCAATAACCCTTCAAATCAACATTTATTAACTAATGAGGCTGATAATACAAAAGTGCTATCCGGCTCATTTGACTATAATGAACCCCTAAGTTCCTCTACAAGCTTAAACATTAATTATACCTATAGCCATAGCAATACTAAAAGCATAATTAATACAGGGCTAATTGACCCTAAAACACTTTTAAATAATCATGTTGATTCTTTAAGCGACATTTATACTTCGAAATTTATAACTAATACCGGCAGCATTAAATTTAGGACCGTTAATGATAAGTCTACTTTTCTATATGGTGTAGATGTAATTAGTACAGGGTTAATGGGCAAATCCCTTGCGCGCGATTCTACAACAAGCTACCATGCATTAAACCTCGACGCTTCGGCAAGGTTTACTTATGCGATTGGTAAAAAAAGCTCATTTTCTATCCACTATAAAGGTAATAGTGTTTCTCCGTCATTCCTGGAACTGCAACCCATTAGGGACGTTTCTAATCCGCAAAATGAAATGATTGGAAACCCGGGTCTTAAGCCGGAGTTTTATCATACATTAAAATTTCAATATAATGCAGTTAATCCGGACACTCATTCGTCTTTCTTCTCAAACGTAGACTTCAATATTGTTCAAAATAAAATAGTGTCTGACAGGCTTGCAAGAAGGAATAGCATTATACAACAAACCTCCTTTGTTAATACAAACGGATATAAGAGTGTTCGAGGTTTCTATTCATTAACCAAGGCGGTAAAATCAGATCATTACTTTTTAACGCTTTCCGGATCGGGTGATCTTTCTAATAACATTTCATTTGTAAATGACGAAAAAAGCTCCGGGCAAAACCTTATAATTAATCAACTCGCAAATTTTCGAATTAGTTTTCCTGGTATAATAGAGAATGAGGTCGCGATCAATTATACACTTAATTATAGCAGCTATAATCAACCCTCCTCTACAAGTTCAAGTCAAACTATTAATTTGGGAATAATGGGAAAGAAGTATGTTAAAAAACAATGGGTGGTTAATTATGACTTTATAAAAGAATTAAACAGCGGATATAAGGGCGTTGGCGCTAAAAAGCCACTAATCATTAATTTGGCAATAGAAAGGAAGTTGTTTAAAAACGATATAGGTTCATTAACCTTAAGTGCCTTCGACCTGTTAAATCAAAGTACCGGACTACAGCGTACTGTTGTTGCTAACCAAATTATAGACACTAAGACAAATTCACTTGGACGATATTTTTTGCTTTCTTTTAATATAAGATTGCAAAAGTTTGCTGGAGTTAAATAACGTCTACAAATTTTGATGGCAGGTTGCACTGCAGCAGATCTATATATTATATAATTGTAGACAAAAAAAATTCCATGAGTGCCGGATCTGGGCAGGCCCGTAGGTTTTTAAATAAATAATTATCTACAAAAACTCATGGCCGACCGTTCTGCAGCTGATCAACCTGGTTTAAAAACATCTACAAAAGAAATTAAGAGTAGCGTTGATTGGCGCGGGCCTGGAAAAGTAAAATATAAAATTATCTACTGGCCGTTCATTCTGAAAGAGTAACGACGCAACTCTTTCAGGCCTTCTCCAGGTGGTTTGTTTTGACCTGTTAATCATCTGCTAATTTTAATAGCTCAAACTTATCCGTATAAACAAAACGCTCGGTATGTTGCTGCACCACTTCATCGTTACCCAACAGCAGGGCAACGGCATAGCCATTAAAATTTATCTGTACGGGAACGTCCTTATTTAATGAGGCGGTCAGGTTTTCCAGCGTAACGGGTGTATCGAGCTCAAAATCTGAACTGTTCAAAAATTTGTTTATCCAGTTAAATAATCCGGTAACCTCCCTGAACATTTCCGGGTTAATGAGGACGAGCGGCTTTGCTGTTTGTATAAATCCTATCAGGTACATGATTTTTCTTTAGGTCTGTAATTTTAAATAAATATACAGATTATGGTAGACGGAACGTATTGAGACCGTTGCACAGTAAAAGCACATAATCAATTGCTATACAGTTAATTAAGTTCTTTTCCATATATAAATATATGGAAAAGAACACGCAACAATTGAGTTTTTCTGCAATATCGGTGTCCAAACGAAAGCTAAAGAATGAATTTTTCGATCAAATGAACCAATTATTAGATTGGACAGCAATGGATGCGGAGATCAGGAAACACTATTCCAAAGGCTTTAGCGTTGCTGGCAGGCCATCTTACAGCGGCCTGTTGCTATTTAAGATGAGTCTTCTGCAAACATGGTATGGCTTGAGTGATTACGAAATAGAAGAAAGGGTTAACGATTCCTTGAGTTTTATGAAATTCTTGGGCCTGACCCTGGAAGATGATGTTCCGGACCATAGCGTATTGAGCAGATTTAGAACTGCATTAACCCAAAAAGATGCTTATGAAAAACTGCTGGCCAACATTAACGGGCAATTGGAAGCAAAAGGGGTACTGCTAAAAAAGGGGGCTATTGTAGATGCCAGTATTACAGATAGCCCACGTAAGCCAAGAGGCAAGAAAGAATATGAAGTAGTCGAAGATAGAAAAGAAGAACTGGGTACATCCCTGAGCGGACAGGAGCCGGCTGTCACACAAACGGTACTTGCGGTAAAAACACAAAGCCATGTTGACATACAGGGTGCATGGATAAAGAAAGCCGGTAAATTACGTTTTGGTTATAAAAAACATATCGCTACCGATGATCAGGGACTTATTAGGGCAGTTGTTACCACCGCGGCCAATGAAAGTGATATCGTTCATTTGGAAGATGTAATAACAAAGGCGGGTATTGAAAAGGGTTCAAGAGTGAGGGCAGATAAGGGATACAGCAGTGAAAGCAATAGAAGCTATCTGAAAAATAATGGATTAAAAGATGGCATCATGTACAAGGCGGTAAGAAACAAACCGCTAACCGGCCATCAGCAAAAATTCAATAAAATCGTCAGTCAAACCAGGTTTAAGGTTGAGCGGACACTCGGAGGAATAACCCGGTGGTTTAAAACCGGCATAACCAGGTATCTGGGAAAGGCTAAAACACATACCCAACACCTGATGGAAGCCATAGCATACAACTTATACCGTTCACCTGGGATAGTTGTGTCTAATGCAATATTAGCCATCAAATAGGAGATAAAAACCGGGTTAAAAAACCGCTAAAATCAAAACCAAACGTAAAATGAACCGATAAATCAGAAAAAACTACCAACATCGAAAATCAAAATATTGAAAATCTTCAATTATCTAAGTAGGGATATTTTGCAACGGTCTCGTATTAGTTAAGGGATTATCTACAATTTGTTAAGCCTGGTAGCCCGGATCCGTAGCGCCAGAACGGAGAAATATCTACAAAAACTCATGGCCGGCTGTTCTCCAGCTGATCAACCTGGCACAAAAACATCTACAAAATTAGCAAGGTTTAACTACCCATTCGAGTAAGCATCGCCTGGGGTTTGCCCGGCTCATTAATTGCTTCAAGCAATGTTTCCTTCGAGATTAATAAATCACCCTCTAACTGAAAGTGCTTTTTTACCTTCATTTTAAGATTTTCGAAATTTGCTTTCGCTTCCCGGAGCTCGTTCCTCAGTTCGGCATTTGCTCTTTTTTCTTCCTCGTACCGGCCTTCGAGTTTAAAATATCCAAACAGTGCCAGGCTGCCCGCCTCTGTGCTTCTTATCTTTTGAAACTTTACCTGCAATGCTTTAATATAATTGCTTTGGTCTGTTGTTAGGTTCCTTAAATAAAGTTCCTTAACTAATTTCGCGTTATCAATTGTAATTTCAGGCATATCTTTAGTTTTTATAAAACGAGAACGAAACCTCTGGGCGTGTTACAATCCCTTTTAGTTGAGCAGGATAATAAATTACGTCGTAAAGCTTCAAGGAATAGTTAAGGCAATATCCCTGAAAGTTAGAAAGTCGGTCACGTTGATAAGAAGACTTTTTCCTTTCTTTAATATCAACAATCTCCAGTAAAGAGGTTCTCGCACTCATAAATTATATTTTATCGTTTAGTATATTATTATCGTCCCAAATTTTGGTTCTGGTCATTTTCCACTTTATAAATACCCAAATGACTTTTTTCCTTCCCGGACCTTACCAAATCATTATATATATCGGTCAAACCCTGTTTGATCCAGCTTTTTTTAAATGCCAATGGCTCCACTCGCACGACATTACCGCTTTCCAGTCGCGCGATCAAATCGGGCTTCTTCATACCATCGTACAATGAAATTTGCTTAAAGGTGTCTCTAAACTCATTAATATATTTAAGGTTCATTTCGTAAACTCCTTTGATTGTATGTACGTCAACATTGTGACCGCCCTCTTTAACTCTTTTAGAAACACGCATTTTGCAATCTTTAATAGAATCCAAACACATGTAACTCAACTGTACCAGGTAACCCTTATTAGCAAAAAAATCGATGTATCGCCAATAATCAGGATGGGACAACGGCGTTTCCAGCACAAAATGTTTTTTTTCCGAGGCAGCTTTAACCATTTCCTTTTGTAAAATAGTTTCCATATCGCCCTGTGATTGTCTTTTTTGATCAGCTGTTAAATCTGTTGTTTTACCAAAAAGTTCATTTTCTATAGTACTCCTTGTTTTGTCCCTATCAAAAGGTTTACAATCTTTTAATTCGGGGGGCAAAAGTATCTTTATATATGTCGACTTGCCGGCACCATTGGGACCGGAAACCACAAAAAGAGTAGGAATATTATAGTCCATATTCAATCCTTACACGCTCAGCTTCTACTTTGGAAAGTATTTTCACCGTTGTCAGGTTGTTTTCTTCCCCTTCTTCATCAATGCGGACGACTTCAATTTTCCCGTCTGGGTATTCAAGATATGCTTCACCATCAGGAAGATTATCGGAAAACATCATAAACGGGATACCTCTATTAAAGTTATCTTCTCTAAGTTGAATTGTTGCTTCATGAATGCGGTTATTCATTGCCTCTATAGTGTCTGTTGTTTCCATTTCTGTTAGATAATTGTTTAGTCCAAAATGACTGCGTACATTGTGTTTTAGTCAATCTATAATTGCTTTTTCTACTCCCCTGTTTTAGGTATTTAAACTGCCTCATAATATTTATTATGTAAAGTAGCCTCTTTTCTGACTATAAAAAAACTACGATGCCACCTGATAATGTTGAATCTTTGGGGGGTTTTCAAGGAAAACTTTCTTAGCAATATCTAAATCAAAAGACGACTGCAAGCGGACCCAAAACTTTGCTGATCCACCAAATACTGTTTCAATTCGCAATGCAACATTAGGCGTTATTGATGCTTTGCCATTCATTATATTAGATAATGTTGGGCGGGTTATTCCTAACAGGCCAGACGCCTTCCCTATTGTTAAACCCCGGCCCTCAATCAGTTCCATTTTTAATATTTCACCTGGGTGCGATAAATCCATCATCCTTTCCATTTTATCAAATTTAATGTGTGTCTAAATAATCTACATCAAAAGCATTTTTGTTTTCAAATCGAAAAATAATGCGGTAATTGGCAGTAACATCTAAACTCCAAAACCCCTTTAAAACTCCCTTTAAGGGATGTGGGCGAAGTGATGTAAACGTGGCCAGATCTTGCGGGACTTCTTCCAAATCGTCAATGATTTGTAGCAAAAGTCTAATTTTTTTTAATTGAGCAGCCGGCAACCGGCTACTATCATTATTTTCCCACAACAACCTTACGGCCTTACTTTTGATTGTTTTAATCATAGCTTGTATAGTGTAAATATACACATTACATTTTAAAATGTCAAGAGCTATTATTTAGATTCAGACTTTAATACTTCACCATTAATTGTAAGCATCAAAACGGGTTCTTTTGGGTCGGCCGTAGTGATGAATACGTTTTTACTAAATATCCCTACTGCGGCAGCGTTATAAGTTACCTTTACAAATCCAAAGGCTTTCGGCAATACCGGTGTTGGTGTATAATCCGCAACGGTGCATCCACAAGAAGTTTTTACGACGGTAATCATTAAGGGAGTTTTTCCAACATTTTAAAATCAAAAGTATGTGTTACTGGAACTCCCTGCTTTATTTGATAAAACGAATAGGTTTTATCTTTTAATTCAAATGCACTTTGAGGGGTTTGAGCAATGGTGTGTACAGATAGTCCAACTAAAGCAATAAGTAACAATAATAAATTCTTCATAATAAATTAATAAAAGTACCGCGGATGTGAAATTTTTGTATGTTTTACAATAGAACAATCTATTCTGTATAAAAGCCATGCGACAAACTTTCTAAGCCCGGGGAAAATAAACTTCTTTGAGAGTATAATTGTTATAACCAATAAAGGAACAGGTCCAATAAACCTAACGGTGCCGGTCTTTAAACCGTAGTAACCTAATCCCATAATTCCCCCAGTTAAGATCGTCCCTCCCACTAAAATTAAGATCGTCCCCAATAGTTGAATAATAAGCCTTAAAAACTTTAATGAAGTGATCATGACCCAGGGTTTAATGTAAAGTGATTTGTTTAGTTATAACAAACGTGCCATTATCATAGGTCTTCGTTGCTGTAATTGTATATGTATTTCCTACTACTTTGTTCGGGTAAAAGTATTCACCCGAAACGGCAGAATCGGTTCCTGTAAAAGTCGCGCCTGTAACATTAATATAATCCGTCAAGTGAACGGCAGCACTACTGGCAGACAATGCATCTAATTGAGAAATCTTAATATTCCAATCAAAGTTTTCTGGTATGTATTTTATCGTTTTAGTAACCGGTATTCTCTTATACGAGCGCAACGAAACATTAGCCGTTAAGGGTGTAGTTGCAGTACTCCCTAAAGGTTGTATAACTTGTGGGTTCAATGCCACGTCTGAGTCGGCTATCAAAGCGTTTGTTGTAAAAATAGTAGACCCCCTGGATACAATTTTAGTGGGATCATTATTATCAGTTGCATCTATTGTAAGGGACGTTAGAGGGGTTGTAATCCACCCACTTGCCGCAACCGGTTGAATTAGCCACATAAACAATTGGGTAACTCCATGATATTGACCCGTTGCTAATGCATCTGGGTTGGTACACTGTATTGCCGCAATTGGGTCAGAAGTTAGTTTTGCTCCAGCATTGGTATTAACAATATATTCACTCTTAGTAAATCTTGCGGTGAACGGTGCCTCGACGTTAATACCGTTATCTATAGGTGTTACTGGCTCAACGTTGCTTTTCTTACAACTTACAGTTAACATTGATAGAACTACTAAAAGCAGGAATGTAAGGTTTTTAAAAGTTTTCATAGTGGTGTTTTTTAGATTAAAATATATGTTGTTTTTGTTTGTCTTATAATATAAAGATAACCTATTTATAAGACATAATAGATTATATATCAAGTACTTAACTTTTCTTTTCCCCCTCTCTCCTACCCGCCCCGAATGGAAATTACCTAAATAAAATCCTTCCAAATATTTCCATGAGGGGCCGCCCGGATGTGTGTAGGGTATTTAACACTTCTATAAGTGTGTTTTTATTCATTTTAAGCGGCTTTCGGGTCTTTACTATCCCTTGGTATCTCCCCGGCAAGCAGGGCTGTTATCTCCATTCTTATACGGGCATAGTTCTTATTTATATTTTCATCTGTGGCATCAGGTGTAAAAACAGGTATTTCGTCAAGCTTAACCTGGTGTGGATCCGGCACCTTAATTTTTCCGTGAAATGTTGGATTTTTAGCCTCAATGGTTACACCATAAAAATAACCTGTTTGCAAATTGTATACGTCTTGTGGTTTAACTAATTCTTTCATTTGGAAAGATTCATTACGCCCGTAACTCCTGGACGAATTGGCACTTGTATTTGTACTAAGACTGGCGTTTACCTTCTCTTCCTTACCAAAAATCTTTGATACATATTCGGCTGTTTGCAAATCCCTGGCACGGCCATAAAATTGAGTACTTAAATTACCTAAAATAGAATCTGTTTCCTGTTTAGTATATAACTGTATGATCTGTGGAATATTTTGAGCCATAAACATTGTGACAACCTTATTCGAACGCCCGGTGGCCGGAAGATTTGAAAGCTTTGGAATAAAAAGCTGTGGGGCTTCGTCTAATAAAACGATACTGTGCTGCCTGTTTTTCTTATTAAGTTGTTTAACGGCCACGGTAACCATACACGAAACAACCGGTGATAATGATTCCGCTGTATCCTCCGAAGTGCCAATACATAACATTTTAGGATGCTTGGGGTCGTTTAAATCCATTGTAAAATCACTGCCTGTTAAAACCCAAAAGATTTTAGGGTTGTTGATTGTTACAAGTGTGCTTTGCAGGGTTGATAAAACACCAGCTAATTGTGCGCTTGCCTTTTTTTCCTTAGCCTCATGTAGGTTTTTAATCATACCAGAGGTTACCAGGTCGGTCGTTAAGAGATCGATAAGATCATCTGTATTTCCATTACAGATAAGATCGACCACATGAGGCAGCGTACAGTATTGTTTATGGTGTGTTCTTAAATACCAAATCGTGGCCGTTAATAGTGTTGAGGCGCTCCTAATCCAAAAATCTTTTTTCTCGATGGACTCAGGCAGCAAGTTATTTATTAAGCTTGTCGTGTACTCAAACGCGTAGGTAACGTCCGGTAAATTATCTTCTGAAAAAATATTAACCCGGTTCGACTTTGTTAGATCATTAAAATTAATAATATACAGATCGACGGGGCCCTTGTCATACTTCATCATTTCTGTATAAACCTTTGCCGTTAACGTTGGAAATTTAAAATCATATACTACTCCCGAATATTCTTTTTGTGTCATTTGTTCAATAACTGGCTCGGCAATGCTAACAGACTTTCCAGATCCTGCGGCTCCAAGTACCAGGATACCGGCAAAGGGGTTTACAACGTTTATTACACCATTGTCTGTTTGAAAATTAAAGGAGTATTTGTTTAGGATACTGCTGGTATCCATTTTTATCAAAAAGTTATCTTTTAGTAAAGAGCCAACATTAAATATCCTTATATAGAATGTAGAACTTATAATGTAAGCCAATAGAATCAGCGGGTATAATACAACAATGTGTGGTAATTTATGTACCACTATAAAAAGTAAGCCGGTTGTAAAAAGGGATATCATTATAACCGGTTTAGCAGCACGCGAATATTTTTTATCTTGTATTTGGTTGTTTCTCCCTCTGGCTAAAACCGAGGAAATGAAATAAACTATCACGAAACCTATTCTAACAATCGGACCAATTTTAAGGGGGAAGTTTCTAAGTAAAAGTAGTGGTTTAGATAAGGTCACACTATCGGCATAGTTATAATATACATAATATTCGGCCAGAAGTAATATTACTAATAGTGCCAGTAACCCGTATACGAGTTCAACTTGGTTAGGTTTCATACATTGTTGTTTAAAAGTGAACTAAACTTTACCGGCTTTGATCGTGATCGGCCTCACGTTGTTGTCTGTTTTTCTTCAGTCGTTTTTTCATTTGATTAACAGGTAAGACATAATCCTTACTTTCATCCAGTTCATTTGATACACCTTTAATAGTAGAAAGTATAGATTCTACTGTGAATGAATGATTAGCTTTTTTGAATTTTTCTCTGCTCTGCTCGGCATCAGGGACCAGGAATTTCATAGGATCAGGCGGCAACTCACCTTTTTTAATTTTCCATTCTATTTTATTAAATCTTTTCGAAAATTCATCTTTATTGGGGGAATCTTTAAATGCTTTTATAATTTTTCCCTCACTCAAATAATCAGGCGCTAACTTAAACTTTTTATTTAAATGTTCAATCCTTCGCGTAAAACTCCTTACGCGCGCTTCATCAATAAACATTGAATTACCCTGGTAATTGAATTTATTGGCGAATCTGTTTATATTATCAGTAACAAAACCATTTCGGTTAAATCTGCCATAACTATTAGGATTAAGCGTATGACGCATTTGCTTATCTCTTCTGGAAACAATTATATGAAGGTGGCGTTGATCACCTGGTTTATTATCCCCTGCTTTTACGGCGCCGTTCTTATAAAATGTTTCGATTTCAGCAACCGATGGATTTATTGTTTTTAAAAAAAGCTCTTTATTTTTTAGCTCAATTATTTCTTTCAAGGTAAGGCCCTGCTCCTTCAAATCAACAATAACCTTACTTTTTTTAGCATCTGTAGCATTATATTCCCTGGTGTGATGGATAGTAGCAAACCACAGGGGCTCAGCTGTCGGTGTGGGTTTCTTTAAAGCGGCCTTTTTAGCATCATTAGAAGCCATTTCATCAGGAAATAGTATCTTCCAGTTATTCTTTGTAACTTCTTTATCGGTGGTAACTTTATTTCCATCGATGTAACTTTCTACGGGAACAATTACCTTTTCTTTACCTAAGTTTTCAATAAAAATCTGATCACCTGATTTTACATTGGAGTCAACTACTGCCCTTTCAAGGTCGATGCCCCAAATTGTTTTTTCTTTACCGTTATCCTGCTTAAAGGTTATATAAAATGAACCTTTGTTTTCAGGGTCATTTAAATATGGAGCGTGTCCAGAACTCAAAAAAGAGACCGGTTTTTCGCTAACTTTCTTTTTTTCAGATAAATCAAAGTTATTGGAATAATTACGCATAACGTCTCGGCAATACTCCTTTAATTTTTGTGGATCATCACCAATATGAGCAAGTTCCTGTAAACTGGGGGAAATAATGATAGAATCAAATTTATCGTCAATAGCCTTTAACCCTTTAACATTACTATCTATAGCCTCAACAACAAATTGTTTATCATAGGAAGTTATTTTATCGTCAGAAAAAAAAACTTTATCATTTGCTTTTTCCTCTTTCCCTAAATAATTAACAGCACGGATGGAAGAACCATTATTTGAATAAATGGCATTATTTGAATTGTTCTTTGGAGTAATAATCTTACTATGCATTTAATTTCTTGACGTAGTTTGCGAACATTTCTTTTTGCATTTTAGGGTTATCAGCCAGTAACTGCGATAATAAATCTATTATCATAACCTGGTTTTTAAGTTGCTTTAAATCTAAAGCAATAAGCCTTTTATTCATCACATCTAACTTTTCCTTTTCCATCTGCTTAATAAAGGAAATGACTGTATTACGAGTTTCAGCAACTCTGTCTATAAGACTTGATTCAAGGTTTTTTACTTGGTTTATACTACTTATTTTCTTCTTATAGGCACGTGTTTGGGCTGAGGAATAGTTAGTGGGATCAAGCTTTAACTCACTGCAAAATTTAACACAAAAATCAACATATTCTTTCTTCGTCATGCCCCATTCATTAGCTGCGGAAACGATAATCTTATGGCTTTGTGGGGCAATATGGACAATTGGGTCCGCTGGGATATCAGTATTCTTAACAGGCATATACAAAAGTACTAAAATCAAATTGATAATCAAGCGATTAAGCATTAAAAATACCGTCAACTATGTTAACGCACACTAAATCAATGATTTAGTGTACTCATCTTGCTTACGCATTACTAAGGAATAGTTAACTATCAAGGTTTTGATTTTTATAAAATTATAAATTTATAATTTTATAGGCTGTTCCATTATAAAGTGAGGGCTCCTACACCGTTCATATTATAATTTTAGCCTTTTATAAATTTATAATATGAATTTCTTATACATTCCATTTTTTTATAGTTTTATAATATTATCATTTTAGAAATTAGTAGTTTTATATCTTTCTCATTTTATAAAGATATAAAATGAGCATATTATAATTTTATCTTTTTATTATTTTGTAACTTTATCTTTTTATATTCGTATAAATTTATAATTAGATACTTTTATACTTCGCTAATTATATAATATTATAAATTGCTAATATGGTAGTTTTATAAATTGAGCTTTTACTAATTTTATAAGATTCGTTATTTTATTAACAGGGGGAGTAAACATCTTAAACCAAAGAAATATAATGAAAAAACAGAACGCAAGAATTTTTCTCATTGGCAACCGTAAGGGTGGGGTGGGAAAATCATTTACCACAATTAACCTGGCGACAAGCCTTTGTCTCGACTTTAAAAAATCAGTTTGTATTATTGAATGTGACAGCCAAAAAAGTATTTCCAAAATAAGAAACAAGGAACAAAATGCTAACGAAAATGAAACACCGCCGTACCCGGTTATTTATACACCGGTAAAAAGCCTCCAGCAAACTATTTTGGAAAATATTACTCTGCATGATTATATTTTCATCGATATGCCGAGGATCACTAATGAAGATGATAATTCCGAGAAGGAACAAGAAGAGGTATTGAATTTATTAATGTTTGCAGAGAGTATCCTTATTCCGGTCGGCGCTCATGAACTTGATCTGGACGGGTCGGATGATTTTATAGAACTTATAAATGAGTTAAGAGATTATCGTATTGAAAAAAAACTTCCATTTTCCGTTTATGCTTTTCATAACAGATCCAGGGGAATTAAAGAAGATGAAATGATACCGGAATGGGCCGAAGCGGTTAACATACCCCTGTTCGATACAACAGTAAAAGAATCTGTACACCTTGAAAGAAACTTGTCTACTTTCAGTTCAATTAAGTCAGTAAATGATGTAGCTGCTAAAGGGGCAAAAAACAATTATTTAAATTTTATAAATGAGTTCGTAACTAAATTTAATATAAACTAATTATGGCATTAAAAAAGAGAAATAGGTTTTCTGCCTTAGAAAAAAATGCTACTACTAATCCTGCTACCGCCGCGACTTTAAATATTATAGGCGTTGAGAATAAGGGGGAAGAAGAAATTACAGAAAATTTAAAAAAAGAAGAACCAATACAAGATAAAATAACAGTTCCCGCAAAAACCGGTGAGGTAGCACCCGTTAAAAAACCAAAAAATACAAAGTTGGAAGAAATTAAAACGAAGGAAACGGTTACGGTACATATCTCACCGAAACATTTAAAAGATGCTAAAGTGGCAATTTTACAATATGATCTAAATATGACCTTGCAGGAATTAACAGAAGCGGCTATAGATAATTACGTAAAATTACTTGAAAGGCGCAAGTAAGTTATCAGCTTTTTTTTCTTCTTCATCTGCTATCATTTTAAAATGAAGAATAGTTTTAAATAAGTCTGCCGGCGGCATTCCTAACAGTTCAGCCAACCCTTGAACCTGGGCGCAATTAAATTTGTGGGGTTCAAGGGATAATCTTTTCCAAACCGGATTGGTTTTACCGATGGCTCTTTCGCAAGCTGTTATTTTTATTCCTCGCGCTTTTACCAAATCCGCTAACCAAAGTTGTTTCATTTTATTAATTTTAATGTCGCAAATTAAAAGATTTCTTTTTAAATTATTATGATTTTGTAAGTTTCCATTAAATAAAAGGTCCCAGGCCGCAATATTTTTTTTATTAAAGCTATTTAATTTAAACAAAATCGAAATAAAGCGATTTAAGGCACAAAAAAATTGCAGGGGTATCTCAATACCTCCAAATGATCAAAAGCCAGCTACGGGCTTTAAAAAAGATAAAAATTTACATCTTTAAAAGTTTATCTTCCCCCTCTTTTTAATGAAATTAATTTTTAAGCTGATAAAAAAAATGTGCATGGGATATGAGCGGCCATATAAATTAACGAAAATGTCAATTAGACAGGTTAACTATTTAATAACGCTGTATATTTTGCATGCGCTTTATTCTTAATAAACTTTTTAGTATATTATTAATAGGAGCACGTTTTTTATACAGCGTTAATGGCATAAAATCGTTGAAACTCCCTATAAAAGCACAACCAACATAAAATATCCGCACGCAAAACATACAGCGACCGCAACAACGCACGATTTTTATACAACGTTAAAAGGCCAAAAAAGGCATTTGTACGCAAATTATACAGCGTTAACCAATCCGCACGCAAATTATACAGCGTTAAACACCCGAACGCATGCAAATTATACACCGTTAATTTGGGAGCCCAAAATTGACGTTTTAAAGAAAATGGCTTGAGCATAAAACCAAAAAAAAGCACTAATTAGATAAATTTATTGTTGAAACACAGAAAGCGCACGCAAAATATACAGCGAAAGTAAAACGGTTTGAACTTAAGCGCATGCAAAATATACAGCGTTAATACATAGCCGCACGCTAAATATACAGCGTTAAGTACATCCGCTTCTTAGGCACAGGGAGAGTTTTGTTTACTAACAACCGGCTATAGCATACCTAACAAGGATTTTTAAAATCCCTGGCACCTAAAGCGGTTCATTTGCGCAGCACTGATCAATAAACGACAGGATAGAAACTTGCTTGTTATAAAATATTGGTTACCGCACGCAAAATATACAGCGTTAATCTACGCCAAAAAGATCATTTTACATTTAAAAACGGCAACCGCATGCAAAATATACAGCGTTAATCTGCGCCAAAAAGATCCTTTTATATTTAAAAACGGCAACCGCATGCAAAATATA
>NZ_JBNPWM010000020.1:0-16946 GCF_050433825.1 Mucilaginibacter sp. UYCu711
AGCGCTACTACTTCACGTACCAGTACCGAGGCTGACCAGCCATCTGCCGCGATATGGTGCATTGTCACCACCAATATATATTCTTCCGGCTGAAGCCCTATCAGCGTCGCCCGCAGCATCATATCCGACGATAGGTCAAAGGGCGCGCTGATCAGCTCCTCGATATGCAACGCCAGGCCCGCCGCGTCCAATTGGTAACGGTTGCCGTCCGTAACTGTTAAACGCCAATTGTCCGCCGCCTGTATCCACTGGTAACCCTGCCCTTCTTCCTGGCGGATAACCGTTCGTAATACTTCATGACGGTTGACTACTTCCCCTATCGCTTTATTCAACGAGCTTATGTCCAGTGTCCCGCGCAAACGCAGCACTACCGGCATATGGTACTGCCGGCTCCCCTCCAGCGAATCAATGAACCATAAACGCTCCTGAGCAAATGATAAAGGTAGGCGCGCTGGACGCGCCTGCTTAATGAGCGTGGGGAATAATACAGTATCAGTCGCGGCCTGATTTTTTAATTCTGCCGCAAGTGAGGCTATGGTCGGGTTATCAAATATAATTGCAATGGCAACTTCCATATCTAGCGCTTTACGGATAACCGAAATTAACCGAATAGCAAGAAGCGAATGTCCACCCAGTTCGAAAAAATCATCATTAATACCAATTTGATCTAATTCAAGTACTTCTTGCCAAATATTTACAAGTGTACTTTCAAGCTCATTACGAGGCTGTTCATATTTATCAGCTTGCAGCTCTAAAGTATCCGGGCTTCGTAAAGCCTTTTTATCTATTTTCCCATTTATATTAAGCGTAAATTCATCAACTTCAATAAATAAAGACGGAATCATATATTCCGGCAACTTACTTTTCAAAAATTCCTTTAAATCTTCCCTTTCTACTTTTTTAGCAACCCGGATATCATCATTTTCAAAAATCTTTTCATAAAAAGTGTTACCCTGGTAAGTATCAGCACAATTCATAGATTCATAAACAAACTGTTTATTAGCCTGTCCTTTTCTAACCAATGTGCCCGCTACAATAAAATCAGGATTTAAGTTGTTTGATGATATTTTTCTTGTGACTTTAGCTTTTATAAAATCGGCCGTTAAAACTTCTTCACCCCTATCAAATGCAGGGAAATAAACAGGCAGCCAAGTATATTTTCCATTTACGGTATCAATAAATTCTTCATCATCGCAAAACAAGTTGAGCCAAACGATAAAACCATGTACTACTGAAGCTTGTTGAAACACTAAAAATATATCTTGCTCATCTTCTAATTTGCATTCCCTGGTATAATCCAAATCTTCAAACACATCTTCATTAGAAATAATATTCTCAATTGGGAATGAATTTAAATATACTCTTAAATCAAATTTACGACCGGTTTGTTCGAAAATTTTTGATGTATAATAAGCGCCCAGTTCGTCAAAACTGTTGTCAAATTCACTTTCCGGCAAAGTAATAGCCGCAATTTTTGTAAGGCTGCGGGAAGGGATCATATGGCTAGGATCCTTCAACAGTCGCCTGCTGCTATTAATTAATGTAGCCGATCCCTCCGCGCCGCCTATTGCTCCTACAATTTCAGAAACACAATAGTCAGCCTTTTCGGGGAGTTCAACTTTCATGATATCATCATGAATCACAATAATTTTATCTTCAAGCCCTAAAGCCTCGACTGTAGCTTTTGCTTTGAGGTAACTTGACTCCAGCAATTCTACCGCATAGACCTTTTTCGCTCCTTCTTCTATACAGATACGGGACAAAATAGCCTCAAACCCAGGGCCTATCTCAAGAATTACTTTGTCTTTTACAACCTTTCTTATCGCATTCCTGTATTTGGCATTCCTGGCCTCGTCGCCAGCCATCGTTTTATACAACAGATCGTCATAAACATAAAACTCTGCTACAGAAGGCCAAAGCCTGGTCTTATTTTTTAGTTTGTAATAACTTATCAGCTGCTTGTATTCCTTATCTTCATTAGCAATTACAACACAACTATCTATATCATTATGCTGGCGCAATGTATTTTCTATTTCTCCAAGCTCGACCCTGTAACCGCGTAGCTTTATCTGATCATCGCGTCTACCTAAAAACTCAATATTCCCATCTGGCAGTTCGCGCACTATGTCTCCGGTCCGGTATAATTTTTCGTCCTCATTAAAAGGATTATTTGTAAATATCTCCGCCGTTAATTCCGGCAGGTTCAAATAACCTTTTGCCAAACCTGCTCCTGCAACATATAATTCACCAGGTATACCAGCCGGAACCAATTCCTTGGCTTCATCCAATATATACATCCGGGTATTGGCCACAGGTTTGCCTATCGGTATACGGCTCTTTACTTTATCTGCGGGATCAACTTTATATATGGAAACACAAACGGAACATTCCGTTGGACCATAAGCGTTATAATAATTCAGGAAAGAACTTAAATAAGCCGCCTGGTGAACATCTGCAGCTTCGCCTGCAGTTATTAGCACGCGTAAAAACTTAAGATCATCTAACTGCAAATTTCTTAAATAGGCCGGCGGAAGCGTAACTACGCTGACACCCGTGCGGACGAGATTTGAAGCAAAATTTGCCGCGTCTTGGATCATTTCCTTGCTCATCAGCACTAATGCAGCGCCCGCATAGAAAGCCATAAATAATTCTGATACAGAAGCATCAAAAGAAACGGATGCGAACTGAAGTATCTTGTCCTGTTGAGTGACTTCAAACTGGTCAATCTGATCAACCGACATATTTACATTGCCTTTATGCTGAATCATCACGCCTTTCGGTACACCGGTTGAACCTGAGGTGTAAATGACATAGGCAAGTTGGCCTGGTTCAACAGCAACTTTTAAATTGCTTTTTGGTTGACCATCAAGCATTGACCTTGAACTATCTAATTCAATTAATTCGACACCGTTTTTATAAGGTAATTTTAATCCGCTTTGTTTACTGCATAAAATCTGTTTAGCTTGGGTGTCTTCTAATACATAGTTAATACGATCCTGTGGATACTCCAGATCAATCGGCACATAAGCTCCGCCTGCTTTTAAAACTCCTAATATCCCTACAATCATTTCCACACGGCGTTCTATAAAAATAGCTACTATCGTATCTTCTTTAACTCCCTTAGCCCTTAGATAATGTGCCAATTGATTGGATCGTTCGTTGAGTTCCCTATAGGTCAATTCTTCTTCTTCAAAAATTAATGCTAAAGAATCAGGGTTTTTTATTACCTGTTGCTCAAATAAACCAACCATTGTATTGTCTTTGGCACCGCCTGTTTCTTCCGTGTTAAATTCCTCAGGCAATTGATCACGCTTGGCAGAATTTGACATAGATAAAGCACTTACTTTTTGTGAAGGCGCATTTATAATAGAAGCTAACAATCCCTTGAAATGATTGGCCATATTATCTATCGTTCCCGCACTAAAAAGTTCGGTAGAATATTGAATGGCCCCCCTTAATCCCAACTCATTTTCCACTAGATTGAATATAATGTCAAACTTGGTAGAATTATTTTCCGGCGCTTCGGATGATAAACTTACACCTTCAAAATGCAGTTTGGGAATATCCGGTATATTCTGCAGCACAAATACTATCTGAAATAATGGCGTACTGTCCGTATCCCTGCGTTTTACAACAGCATCTACCACTTTTTCAAACGGTACTTCCTGGTGTTCATAAGCCTCTAATGTTGTAGTTTTTATTTCTTGTAACAGATCGGTAAAAGCGGCATCACTCGTAATCGTGCTTTGCAATGCTAATGTATTGAGAAACAAGCCAATAATACCTTCCACCTCTTCTTGCTGACGACCGGCTATACTTGTTCCCACGCAGATTTTTTGCTGACCGCTATAACGATGTAACAGCACTTTGAAAGCTGCAAGCAGTGTCATAAATAATGTAACACCTTGTTGCTGGCTAAGTGCCTGAATTTCTTCCGATAACACCTTATCTATACCGAAACTCCTGACTGCCCCGATATTACTTCGAATACCGGGCCTTGCATAATCGGTAGGTAACTGTATGGGTTCGGTTCCTTGCAGCTTTTCTTTCCAATAACTTATTTTTTTATTTAACAGTTCGCCTTGTAATTGTGTGCGTTGCCAGATAGCATAGTCAGCATATTGTATCGGAAGGGGGGCTAACAACGCCGGGCGACCTTCCTGGTAAGCGCTATAAATTTCAACAAGCTCTTTTATAAATATCGACAAAGACCAGCCATCGGATGCTATATGATGCATAGTAGCCACCAATATGCTATCCTGATTGTCCACTTTAATAAGCGTTGCCCTTAACATATAATCTTTTGATAAATCAAACGGAGATGCAAGCAATTCGCTTATATCCTGTTTCAATTTTCCCGGATCGTTGTTGTACACTGACCCGTCCATTATATCAAGCCGCCAACCGTTTTCCTCCTGTACTATTTGGTAACCTTGTCCCTTGTATTCCTTGATTACTGTTCTAAGGATTTCGTGACGATTGACAATTGACCGCAGTGCATTTTCTAATGCGGCAGGATTTAATTTTCCTTTTAGCCGCAAAACGGCCGGTATATGATATTCGGTACTGCCATTTAGCTGGTCAATAAACCAAAAGCGTTCCTGGCCAAAAGATAAAGGAATATGATCTGGCCTTGTTTGTACATTGATTACAGAAAGAAGCTCAGTGCTGGATTTGCTTTGTAATCGCAATGCCAGCGAGGCAATTGTTGAATAATCAAAAACATCGCTAATAGGTAATTCTATAGCCAGATTTTTCCGGATCAAAGATACCAATCGCACTGCAGTTAAAGAGTCGCCGCCCAGTTCAAAGAAATTATCCTGCGTGCCGATTGTTTCAACACCAAGTAACTCTTGCCAAATTTTTTCAAGTCCTTTTTCAATTTCAGTTACTGGTGCTTCATATTGATCATTCACAATTTCAACATCCTCTAAATTAAGTAGTGCATTTTTATCTAATTTCCCATTATTAGTTAATGGAAACTGATCTAACAGGCTGAATTGAGATGGGACCATATAGCCAGGTAATTTTTTTTCAATATCTGCCTTAATATATTCGACCAGTTCCGTCGGATGACTCCATTCCGTAGCTCTTAATTGTTCCTTATCTCCTAAATCAGTCATTCCTTTTTTAGAAGTATCTCTTATTGCAAACAGATTATATAAAATGTCATCTTCTGATAACATCTTTTCCTTTTCTACATAAGTATGAAATCCTTTTTGCACTAACAGATTCTGGATATTACTCAGGCGATTATCGGTGTCATGAATCTCTATGATCACACTTCCTATTTTTGCCCAGTCTTTATCCAAAAGCCCGTTTATAACCAGGTGTTCAGAGTTTTCAACATCTATTTTTAGCAAATCTATCTTTTCAATATTCTCTTCTTCAATGATCTGCGAAACCGTTTTGGTTTTTACCTTTATTTTTTTGCTTTCTAATTTAGCTGCTAACAAAGAATCAATTTCCTCTGTGATCAATTCGTTATGGTCAGACTTTTTGATATAGGAACGTACTACTGCTTTCACCTGCTCCACATCGGTGATGCCCGATACAATGCTCACCTGCGGATAGTAGGTGAAGTCCATTTCACTGTCAATATCTGTAATTGCCAATTGAAATGATTTTCCTTTAATATTATATAGTTCCCTGTTTGCCGCTAAATAATGATAAACTTCTGGTATTGGCTCAAAAGAATATACTTTAATATTTTTACTCAAAACATTCAGAAAAACTGTGAAAAATCCTACGTTAGCCCCAATATCTATTACACAACTATCTTCATTAAGTGTAATTCCGTGCTTTAAATAGCAATGATCTTCAAAAATTTCCTGGTATAAAAAGCGTACTTCATTTAAGTTTGCGCTTAAAACAGGAAGTCCGTTAGGTAATACGTGCAGATCACTAAATTTAATTTGCTTTTGATTTAACAAACGTTCAAAGTCACTTAGTAAGGGTATATATTGTTGATTAACCTGTATATAGGCTTTCAATTTTTGATTGACGGCCAGTACTTTAACATTTTTGACTGCCGCAATTGAAGAAATAGTGGTTTCTATCTCACCCAGCTCTATCCGGTAGCCTCTTACCTTGACCTGATCATCAATCCGGCCAAGGTATTCGATATTCCCATCTGACAGCCAACGGGCCAGATCACCTGTCTTATAAATCCTTTTACCCGGCTCATCACTGAACGGGTGATTAATAAACCTCTCTGCGGTTAATTCCGGAAGGTTCAAATAGCCCCGCGCTAATCCGGCGCCGCCAATACAAAGCTCACCCGCTACCCCTATAGGTACTATTTCATTAAACTCATTTAAAATATATATTTGAGCATTAGCTATCGGTTTACCAATGGATACATTGTTTGATAGATCATCAAAGCTTGTGAGTGAATCCAGGCGATAAGTACAGCAGCCCACGGTTGCTTCTGTCGGGCCGTATTCATTTATGATCTCTACTTCAATTCCCTGCCCGTTTAAATAAGCTAACTGACCTAACTGTAATGCTTCGCCCCCGACTACCAGTCTTTTAGTCAAATAATTTTCAGCTTTGTTAAATGCATTTTCAAGCAGCCCCAGGTGAGAAGGAGTGACTTTAATAAAATCATACGGAGCATATTTTTGTAAGTTGTTATCTTCAAACACTTCAACAGCACGCTTTGAACCTATTACAACCAGTTTGCCGGATAATAACGGCGTAAATATACCGGTTACAGAGGCATCAAAAGTGTAGGATAAGTGTATAAAACTGCCTGAACTTTTGCAATCATCAGTAATATAATCTGTTTGGCTGTTTAAAAGATAATTCAACAAATTACCATGTTCAATCATCACACCCTTTGGCTTACCGGTTGACCCGGATGTGTAAATAATATAAGCCAGGTGATGTGGTTTTATTTTAGCACTTACATTATTATCGGGTTGCTTACGAATGTCATCCTGGCCTTCATCTGCTATAATGATAGCAGCTCCTTTTCTTACCTGCAAATTTGCTCTTACATCCGCACCGCGCAGAATGACCGAAGCCGCTGTATCCTTCAGCATATAACTTATACGGTCTTCCGGGTAATCGGGATCAATGGGTACATACGCAGCGCCTGCTTTTAATACCGCCAGTATGCTTACTATCATTTGTACTGACGGATAAAAGCAGATAGGCACCAGGGTTTCCTCTTTTATACCTTTGCTTTTTAAGTAATGGGCCAATTTATTGGCTCTTTCATTAAGTTCCGTATAGGTTAGATTTTCTTCTTTATATACCAATGCCGGTGCAGCCGGAGTTTTTAACACTTGCTGCTCAAACAACGATATCACTGTTTCATTTCCTAATAGCTCTGTTGAGGTATTATTATATTCAATTAGTAATTGCTTTTTCTCAAATGCGGTCATCATAGGCAAGGACCAGATACTAAGTTCCGGACTTTGCGTTATAGCATTTAGCAATTCAGTATAATGACTGATCATTTGTGTGATCGTCGCTTTATTAAAAACACCGGTATTATATTCTACAGATGCTTGCACGCCTGATTGTGTTTCTGATAATAGAAAAGTCAGATCAAATTTTGATGTGGTATGCTCATACTTTCCTCCTAATATTTGCAACCCACTTAACTCTAATTTCTGTACGTCGGGCGTATTGTTTAAAGCAAACATTATCTGGAAAAATGGATTTTTATCTGTACTTCTCTGAGATACCACCGTGTCCACTACTCTCTCAAACGGCACTTCCTGGTTCTCATACGCCTCTAAAGTTGTGGTTTTTACTTGTTGTAAGAGTTGTAAAAACGATTCTTCACCAAGTACATGATCGCGTAAAGCCAAGGTATTTATAAATAATCCGATCAGTCCTTCCAATTCATGTTGTTGTCTACCGGCAATACCAGTTCCAACACATATATCTTCTTTATGCGTATAGCGATATAACAATATTTTAAAAGCGGTTAAAAGCGTCATAAACAAACTGGCTTCATGTTGTTTGCTTAATTCATTTAACTGCACAGACAATTTCTTATCAATACTAAAACTTTTAATCGCACCCTTATTATTTTGAGTTGGAAGTTTGATATTGTCGGCGGGTAGTTGCAGCACCTCAGTACCGGAAAGTTTTTCTTTCCAGTAATTTATTTTTTTGTTTAATAGATCGCCTTGAATATTATTCCGTTGCCAAATAGCATAATCTCCATATTGTATTGGCATTTGCGGTAAATTTGGTTCAAGACCTGCTGCGTATGACTTATACAATTCTGCTATTTCTTTTACAAAAACAGAAGTGGACCAACCGTCTGATGCAATGTGATGGATGACCATAACAATCATGTGTTCCTGCTCAGCAAGTTTAATCAGGTTAGCACGCAGCATAAAATCAGTTGACAGATCGAATGGCTCTTTGATTAACTTTTGTACAAAGCTTTGTAAACCTTCGGCATCCTCTTTATAACCGGACCCATCTATCATAGTTAACTGCCATATTGATCCGTCTTTTACCTTTTGATAAGGCTGGCCGTCCTGTGCCCTGATTACCGTCCTCAGCACTTCATGCCGATTAAGTATATACTGTAAACTACGCTCTAGAGCAATGGTTTTTAATTGTCCTTGCAATTTCAGTACAGTAGGCATATGATATTGAATACTTCCTTCTAACTGATCGATAAACCACAATCCTTCCTGGCTGAAAGACAAAGGAATATATTTAGGCCGGGCCTGTTTGGTAATAGCAGGAAATAATAAAGCCTGGTTTGAGGTAGCAAGAAATGTTGCCAAACCTGCAATTGTAGGATAAACAAAAATATCTCTGACCGCCGGTTCAATTTCCAGTTTATTCCGCATCGCCGAAATAACACGCATTGCCAGCAGAGAATGCCCCCCTAATTCAAAAAAATTATCATTAACTCCAATCTTTTCAATCCCTAAAAGTTCCTGCCAAATAATTGCAATATCTTTCTCTGTTTCGTTGCGCGGGGCGACATAATCATTTATTGTTATTTTTTCAGGATCAGGCAGCGCTTTCCGGTCAATTTTTCCATTAGGGCTCAAAGAGAAAGATTCAAGCGCTACCCATAACGAAGGAACCATATAGGCCGGCAGTTTATTTTTTAAATAAAAAATGATAGCATCCTGATTAAATGAGCTTGAAGGAACCACATAAGCAACCAATTGCTTATTTCCAAGATCATGTTCTTTAGCCAGTACAACGGCGCGTTCAATAAGTTCGCTTTGTTGTAATACATTTTCTATCTCTTCCAGTTCTACTCTATACCCCCGTATTTTAACCTGGTTGTCACCTCTCCCCATGTATACGATATTTCCGTCAGGGAGCCACCTTCCAATATCTCCGGTTTTATACAGTTTGGGGTTTCGCCCTTGATTAAAAGGGTTGGCAATAAACTTTTCCTTTGTTAATTCCGGTTCATTTAAATATCCCCTTGCCACTCCATCTCCGCTTATACATATTTCTCCGGGTAAGCCAATCGGGTTCAATTGATCATTGCCGGATAATATATATATATTGGTATTATTAATAGGTTTTCCAATAACCGGCCGTTCATAATATTCCTCAATATTATCTTTGTTTATCAAACAGAAACTGCTGCCTATTGTACACTCCGTCGGTCCATAATGATTTGCAAACAAGATGTCGGGGTAAACAGAAAGATAAGCTATTAAATCCAGGACAGTTATCGGTTCCCCACCAAGAATAATTAACCGTATAGATTTACAAACATTGCTTTGTTTAAATTTATCGGTATTAAGCAGGGCGTCAAACACGCTCGGAAGCGTTTTATAATAAGTAATGTTATGCGCAAATATATAATCGAGTATCCATTCCGGTTCAAAGTGATTATATGATGCCAAATGCAAGGCTCCTCCCGTTATCAATACAGGCCAAATAGAGGTCATACAGCCATCAAAACTAAAGGATGATGTTAAAAGCGTACTGTCATGGTTGTTGATTTGATATTGCTTAACAAACCAATTCAGGTGATTGGTTAATGAATGATGCTCAATTTCTACACCTTTTGGCTTACCTGTTGAACCGGAAGTATATAACAAATAAGCCAGTTGAACAGAGCTGATCGAAATACCAGGATTGTTTGCAGAATGAAATTGTATTTCAGACCATTGCGTATCCAGTTTAATTATATTTCCTATGCTGATTACAGTACTTATGATAGCTGAATATTTTTCTTCAGTAAGTAAAATAGCTGCATTTGTGTCTTCCAGCATGTAGCTGATCCGGTCCTGTGGATATGCAGGATCAATCGGCACATACGCCCCCCCTGCCTTTAGGATGCCCAGCGCCCCTACGATCATCTGTACAGATCGTTCTATACAAATGGGTACTAGCGATCCTGCCTTTACCCCGCAGCTCGTTAGATAATTCGCCAAACGGTTAGCGCGTTCATTAAGTTCCTGATACGTTAATTGATGTTGGCCAAAAACTAGTGCAATAGCTTTTGGATATTTTGCAACCTGCTCTTCAAACAGATCGATAAGATTTTTCTGTTTGCTTTTTTTAGATTGAGTTGCATTAAATTTATGCAGTATTATTTCTTCTTCAGCTTTATCCAGCAAACTCAGAGTATCTATTCTTTCGTCCGGTTTATTTATAACAGCATATAACAATTGTTTGAAATGCCCCAACATTCGTTTGATCGTTTCACCACTATAAAGATCAGTGCTATACTGTGCTAGCCCCCTAAGACCAAATGAATCCGGAGTTAGGGTAAAGCTGATATCAAATTTTGCTGTATTATTTTCTAATGGTTCTGCGGATAGCTGAATACCATTAAAGTGTAATTGCGGTATATCAGGCGTATTTTGTAAAACAAACATAACCTGGAACAATGGAGTTTTGCTCAAGTCGCGTTCTTTCGTTACTACCTCTACTACCTTTTCAAATGGCACATCCTGATGTTCGTATGCTTCGAGTGTTGTAGTTTTTACTTTTTTTAATAATTGCCTGAAAGTTTCATGACCATTTACCTCGTTTCGTAAAGCCAGTGTATTTAAAAAGAATCCTATCAATTGCTCCACCTCATACAGCGTTCTGTTTGCAATTGGGCTTCCAATGCAAATGTCATCTTGCCCGCTATATCGATAAAGCAATACATTAAAAGTCGCTAGCAAAGTCATGAACAATGTTGCTCCTTCAGTTTGGCCCAATGCTTGTAGCTTGTCTGTCAGTTCCTTTTCGAGATAAAAAATCTCTGAAGCGCCCTGGTTAGTTGAAAGGCTGGGCCGCACATAATCCGTAGGAAGTGTTAGGGGATAAATATCAGCCAGTTTTGTTTTCCAATAAGTTAATCCTGCTCGTAATGCATCGTTTTGCATATAACTCCGCTGCCAGATAGCATAATCAGCATATTGCACTGGCAGAACCGGTAAGTTTGGCTCCGCACCAATACAATAGGCCTCGTATAATTCTACCAGTTCCTTTATGATGACCGACATGGACCAGCCGTCAGATGCGATATGGTGTATAGTTACGACCAATACATATTCCTGCCCATCTATATTGATCAAGGTACCTCTTATCATGTCATCTTTGGAAAGATTAAAGGGCTGTCGTGTTAAGTTCCGTAGGTATTCAGTAAAGCCTGAAGCGTCGTCTTTAAAATGCGCACCATCAATTACCGATAGATAAAATTCATTTTCAGGTTTGATAAATTGAAAAACATCACCTTGATTTTGAAGGTATACCGTTCTTAAAACTTCGTGACGGTTTATAATTGTCTGTATGGCATAGGACAGTGCTAATTCATTCAACTTTCCATTTAAATGCAGTACAGCAGATACATGATATTGGACACTTCCTTCTAACTGGTCGATAAACCATAAACGTTCCTGGTTAAATGATAAAGGGATGAATTCCGGACGCTTTTGAACGGTAATTGACGAAAACGCAGGTTTAGTATGGCGATGGCCAAGTAGCTGCGCTTGATCCGCAATCGTTGGATTTTCAAAAATATCATTGATCTTTATTTCAGCTTTCATTTGTTTCCGGATAACAGAAACTAACCGCATAGCCAAAAGTGAATGACCGCCTATTTCAAAAAAATCATCATTAATACCAACGCGCGCTATTTTCAACAGATCCTGCCAAATTTTTACCAGTTTTTCTTCAACTTTATTTTGAGGACCTATATAAACTTTGCTTTGCATTTCACTTACTTCCGGACTTGGAAGCGCCTTTTTATCGATCTTACCATTAGCGGTAAGGGGCATGCTCTTTATTTCTACCCAAACATCCGGTATCATATATTCAGGTAATTTTGTAATAAGGTAGTCCTGAATAGCTTTTTTATCGAATTTGTCAGCTGGAACTATATAGCCAACCAATCGTTTTTGTCCATTATCATCTTCTTTGGCAAGCACTACTGCCTGGCTTATTTGGTCATAGTTATTGAGTACACTTTCAATCTCGCCTGGTTCAATCCGGTAGCCATTAATTTTTACCTGGTCATCAACCCGGCCCACATACTCCAAACTGCCATCCGGGAACCGACGGCCAATATCGCCGGTCTTATACAAACGTGATCCTGCATCCTCACTGAATGGATTATTAATAAACTTTTCAGCCGTTAACTCCGGGAGGTTTAAATAGCCACGGGCAAGGCCCGCCCCCCCCAGGTAGATCTCTCCCTGTACCCCAATAGGCACAAGTTGTCGCTGCAGGTCCAATACATAAGCCTGGCGATTAGCTAAAGGGCGTCCAATTGGAATAGACGCCAATCCATTTATGTTTTTGATCTCATAGGTTAAAGAAAATGTTGTATTTTCTGTTGGACCATAACCGTTGATCAGTTCAATTTTTGGATATTTTTTATGAAACTTATATATATGCTGTTCCGAAAGTTTTTCGCCTCCTACCAAAATAGTAGTTAATCCCACAAACAGGGAGTCATCGGTGTCCATTAACTGATTAAACCAACTTGAAGTAAACCACATTATATTTATCTGATGGTTAAAAATTATGGTTTTAAGTTGTTCAATGTCTAATAACTGTTCGTTACTGCATAGAATTATACTGCCGCCGTTAAGTAACATGCTCCAATATTCAAACGTTGTAGCGTCAAATGATGGAGAACCTGTTACTAACAACCTGCTATGGTCAGTTAGTTTAACAAAGTCTGTTCCTTTTACAAGGCTTATTACATTTCCCTGCTCTATCATTACTCCCTTTGGCCGGCCGGTTGATCCGGATGTATACATTACATAGGCAAGGCCCGAAGGCGGAGTATGACCTGGTAATTTTGTTATGGCTTCCTTACTGATAAGGGCGTCATCAGGTTTTATAAATATAAGTCCGGCTACGGTCGATAAATTAGGCCGGGTTGTATCGTTGCAAATTACAATGGCAGCATTAATATCCGCTAACATGAACGCTATCCGTTCCTGGGGATAGAGGGGATCAATTGGTACATAGGCCCCACCGGCTTTAAGTATCGCAAGGGTGGAAACGATCATGCCCAAACTGCGTTCCATACAAACAGGTACAAGCATTTCGTTTTTAACACCCTGCTTTTGTAGGTAATGACCCAGTTGGTTAGACCGATCATCCAATTCTTTATAGCTTAATTGCTCAGTTCCGAAGATTACAGCTATTGCATCAGGGTTCTTTCTTACCTGTTCTTCAAATAGATCAACGATATTTTTGGCCTTAGGATATTTTGTAGCAGTTGCATTAAAATCATTCAATAAAAGGTTTTCCTCGGCACGGGTCAGTAGTTTGATGTCGCCTAACCTATTTTCTTCATTATCGGTTATTTGTAGTAACACATTTTCGAAATGATCCCGAATTTGTTTTACATAGACTTTATTCAGTAACCCCTCGTTGTAGCTAAACAGGATATTTATTTGTTCAGAAGCATTTATTAATAAAGATAAAGGATAATTACTTTTGTCATCTGTCTGTACATTCTCAACACGCAATGACCAATCACCTGAACTTACCAGTTTATTTACCGGATAATTTTCAAACACCATTATGGTATCAAACAGATCGCCTTTTACGCCTGTCCAAGCTTGAATGTTTTGTAAAGGCGTGTATTGGTGCTGACGTGAAGAAACTTGTTCAGCTTGTAACCCCTGCAACCAGGTGTCAATATTATAGGTGGCTTCCATAGAAGTGCGAAGCGGAAGGGTATTAATATACATGCCTACCCGACTTTCTACCTCAGGTAAATCATCCGGACGACCCGACACAACTACACCAAACAGTACGTCACTTTTTCCGCTGTACTGATGCAAAAGCAGCGCCCATACTCCTTGGGTTAATGTATTGATTGTGATCCGGTTTTTTTGAGTGTAGCGTTGAATCTTTTCTGTGACGGCGACGTTAAAAGACAGGGTTTCAACTTTGTAATTTCCAATACCGCTCGTCCGTTTAGTGCCAGGTGCTATAAATGGTAAAAGGGTACTCTGATTTATTCCTTTCAGATATCCCCTCCAATACGCTTCTTCTTTTTCTTTGTTGCTGCGTTCTAAATAGCGTATGTAATCTTCAAACTTATCTTCATTAAACGCCTTTACTTCCTTATCAGATAACAGCTGTTCATAAGTAGTTAAAAATTCCTCTAACAGTATCGCAAAAGACCAGCCATCAAATAAAATATGATGTGTTGTCCAAAGCATACGGTATCGTTCTTGGCTTAAGCGTATTAAAGTAATCCGGGTAAGCGGAGCTTGTTTAAAATCAAAAATTCTATTGTGGTCGGTTTCTTCATAATTCTTTACGGCTATTGCCTGGTCGGCCTCACTCATCTCCCGGTAATCTAACTCCATGAATGGTAATTCTACCTGACGGTAAACACATTGAACCGGAATATTAAAAGAATCATAGAAAAACGCGCTTCTAAGTATGCTATGCTTTTTTATCAAAAAGTCCCAACTTTTTTTAAATGCCGGAATATTTACATTTAGCAGATCACATTTAAATTGAACTTTATAGGTTTCCCCTTCTTCATCAGATAATCCATGAAAAAGCATACCCTCCTGTAATCCGCTTAAACGATAAATAGATGATATATTCTTAGATTTTTTTAAAGAAAAAGATTCTGAAAAAATGGAAACATATTCAATTAATTCGCTTTTATGAGCTTTAATATAATCAATAATTTTCCTGTTAGCTTTTATTGCTTCAATTTCATCTTTGGTTACTTTACTCTTATCCCCCTTTAAATTGAGTTTGCCATCCTCAACACTTAAAGAAAAATTCATTTTTTTAAGATTCGCAATAAACTCCTTTATTTCCATAACAGCTTAAAAACTTATTATATTATCATTATTATCTTCTTCCATGAATTGATCAAGCTCTGCAGGACTTATATCTCCGCCTAGTCCATAATCTGATGGTGTAAATACACTGCCACTTTTGCCATGCTCCAGACAGTGGCCGATCAGTTTCTCTAGCCCGGCTATATAATCCCCCGCCACCTTACTAATTGTGTCCTCCCGGTAATGCTTACTGCTGTAGCTCCAGTTTATCACCAGTTCGCCTGATCTGATATGACTATCTATCGATATCAGCTCACTTACCGCCTGCAACTCACTTCGGCCTGCTCCTGCCCGTTCTTCTGCCCCCCTTAACCATTTTCCTGCATCTATTGACGTATCCAACTGTCCCAGGTAATTAAATACAATGTCCCAACTGGTTTTGCCTTGAAGACTGCTTTCTTTGTTGATATATTTTAATACCCCATAGCCCAATCCCTTATCAGGGATCTGCCTCAAGTCTTCCTTTACCGTTTTGATCAGATCATCTGCCTGGTGCTCCCTTCCGGCTTTTAACAGAACCGGGTATAGGCTGGTAAACCAGCCCACTGTTCGGGTAGTATCTATATCTTTTGCAATATCTTCCCGACCATGGCCTTCCAATCCGATCACTACCTGCTCTTTATTTATCCAACGGCACAGCGTTTCTGCCAATGCTGTTAATAGCAGATCATTAATTTCCGTATGATATACCCGCGGTACGTCCTGTAATAACTGACGTGTTTGTACAGCCTCTAACTGTATTGTGTAACGACGTATATCTGCTAACTGAACGGTGCCTGTATACGGCTCATCTGCCGGTAAAGGTTCATATTGAGTTATAACCCTTTCCCAGTAGTTTAACTGCCCTTGCAGGCCGCGCTGCTGCCCATAGTTTTCCAAAGCCTGGTACCATTGACGGTACGAGCTGCTCTTGCTGCCCAAGGCTGCTTCCGGCTGATTTAATAATGCTTCCAGGTCGGCCAGTAGAATACGCCACGATACGCCGTCTACTGCCAGGTGATGAATAATGACCAGCAACCTGTTCCCTGTTTCGCTTGCCGGCGTTTGCATTAATATAACACGCATCAGCTCGCCTTTTTCAATGTCCAGGCTTCGCTGGTAAATATCGGCCTGCGCCGTGATTGCCGTGCTTAATTCTGCTGCTGATACCGTTGTAAGATCGGTTGTAATTACCTTATTTTCATAACTTCCGTACTCCTGCTGCCAGCCGGTTGGCGTTTGGATATATTTAAACCGCAATCCGTCATGCTGAGCTGTCAATTTTGTAAAGGCTACTTGCAGGGCCGCTGCCGTGATGGCTTTATCTATTTTTAACAGTACGCTCTGGTTGAAGTGCGATACCGCTACCGGCGCTTTTTCAAAATACCATTGCTGGATGGGCAGTAAACCCGTTGGGCCGCTTAACAAGCCTTGCTCGCCGCCTTCTGCTGATCCTGGCCCGGCCGGGGTCATAGCCGACAGCGCCCATATGCTCTGGTGGTTGAAGATATCGGCAACCTGAAAAGTATAACCGGCGCGGCGCATGCGGCTTACGGCCTGGATTGTTAAAATAGAGTCTCCACCCAGCTCAAAGAAGTTATCATGGATGCCGACACGATCAACGCCCAGCAGCTCCTGCCATATGGTTGCCAGCTGCGCTTCCAGCTCATTCCGCGGTGCAACATAAGC
>NZ_JBNPWM010000021.1:0-13734 GCF_050433825.1 Mucilaginibacter sp. UYCu711
CAAACTAAATCTAAAAGGAATGAGCCCGTTAAAATACCGAGCTCATCATATTAATAATTAATTTAAATTCGTCTAACTTTTCGGGGGCACTTCATGGCGGGCGCCTTTGTTGTGCTTACAAGTTGCTATTGGTTTACTACTTTAGGGGTAATAAGCACGCCGGTAGTGTAGGGCCAGTTAATGGTTATGGTGTGTGCGGCTACGTCTATACTGCCGTTATAGGTTACCCCGCTATAGGTTATTTTAAGCGAATGGCTGCCCAGGCCCAGGAGCTTGTTTACAAAAACCCTGTCCTCTCCTGCCTGCCTGTCGGGTGCAGTTGCGCCGGCACAGCCCAGGGGCTGGCGTATATTTATCAGATCAAGGCTATAGTTGCGGTCGTTGCCCAGCACCGAACTGAATTGCATAGTGCCCCTTGAGCAAAAGCTGTTAACGGTTGCGGCATTAAAATTCACCAAAACACTATCGCCGGCGGGGTTGCGGTAGTAAATCAGCCCCAATTTAACATCGCCGGTTATAGGCACGTATTGTACGGTATCTGATGTACTGGTTGCAAGGTTAGTAAGCGTAGTACGGCCATCTGATTTGAACGGGATAACACTTGATATTACGTTCATGGTGATGCTGGCCGGGGTGCCGCCGTTTATTTTATTAGCGGTAACAACGTAAGTGCCCACCTTGCCAAATATGATGACAGCAACGTTTCCTTTTTGCCTGATATAAGAATTACCCTCCGGACTGACGGTCCATTTAAGCGAATCGGCAGCGCCGGCGCCGGTATAAAGCAGCGTGTCGCCCCCGTCGAAAGGGTAAACGGTAGTTTTAGATGTTTTAATTTCGGGTGAGCTATCGGGGCCAGACAAAGGTACTTTGTCGCAACCCTGGATAACTAAAACGGCCAACAATGCGGCGGTTAAAATAAGTGCTGAATTTTTCATGGTTTTTAAATTATAATGCTCTTTATTGCATCATCGTATCAATTTTTAAAAACGTTGGGTGGTGGTGTGATTTTTTCTTCCGGATGCTGTGGATGCATGTGTGGTGATATTTGAGGGTTGTTGCATAGGATGGGCTGTATGCTTAATTTGTAGATCCACCGCTCTTGGCCGCCGCGGATGCCGGTAGTTTGCATACGCCCCGTCACGTGATAACACTCCACTCTGCAACCATTACAAATTACGCCAACCCCACCAAATAAAATGGTGGCGCTACTTTGACACCACATTTTAAATTAAAATTTTTAACCGGGGGTGGGTACTGTTAACGCACCAATGAGTTCGCAATAAGTATGCGAAAAAGTGGGTGTTATGTGGAAACAAACGGTATACAAACCCCATACAAATGGCAACTCCGGGTGCATATCCGGCAACAAACGGATAGTTTTGAATATCAGCAGTTTGCCATAAAAATTGGGTCATTAACTTTCAAAAAAAGTCACCAAATTTTGCAAAAAAAATGGCCCCGGTTTTCCGGAGCCATTTTGATATTATTTATGTTGTTGATTTAGTCATTTATCGCTTTAACGCCGGGTAGCTCTTTGCCTTCCATATACTCCAACAGCGCGCCGCCGCCGGTTGATACATAGCTAACCTGCTTGGTCATGTTAAATTTAGACACTGCCGCTGCCGAGTCGCCGCCGCCTATCAGCGAGAAAGCGCCGCCTTGGGTGGCTTTAACTACCGCTTCGGCAACCGCTTTGGTACCTACCAAAAACTTCTCCATCTCAAAAACTCCCATCGGGCCGTTCCATAGTATAGTTTTCGACTCCTCAATAACCTCGCTGAAAAGCCTGGCAGTATCCGGGCCGATATCCAGACCCATCCAGCCATCAGGGATCTGGCCTGTTTTGGCTATGCCGGTGTTGGCGTTATTGTTAAAGTCGTCGGCAATAACGTTATCCACTGGTAAATAAAGCTTTACGCCTTTATCCTTAGCTTTTTGGATCAGGCTCAAGGCCAGTTCCTGCTTGTCCAGCTCAACTAATGAGGTACCTATGGTACCACCTTGTGCCTTAGCAAAAGTATAAGCCATACCCCCACCTATGATCAGGTTATCAACCTTATCCAATAGTTTCTCTATCAGCTGGATCTTGTCGGATACCTTCGAGCCGCCCATAATGGCGGTAAAAGGCTTCTCGGCATGGTTCAGGATCTTTTCGGCATTGGCCAGCTCGGCAGCCATAACATAGCCAAAGTACTTGGCGTCAGGGAAAAACTGGGCTATAATTGATGTTGAGGCATGTGCACGGTGTGCGGTGCCAAAGGCATCGTTTACATAAACATCGCCCAAAGCGGCTAATTTCTTAGCGAAAGCGGCATCGCCCTTCTCTTCTTCTTTATAAAAACGCAGGTTCTCTAACAGTAACACTTCGCCGCCTGACAGGGCTTTAGCTTTATCAATAGCTTCCTGGCCTATGCAATCGTTAGCAAACTCAACTTGCTGGCCCAACAGGTCAGACAAAGGCGCTATAACGTGCTTTAATGAATCTTTATCGTTAGGGCCATCCTTTGGCCTGCCCAGGTGCGACATCAGTATCACGGCGCCGCCGTCAGTCAGTATTTTTTTAATAGTTGGGATAGCCGCAGTTAAGCGATTATCATCAGTAACGTTACCATTCTCATCCAACGGAACGTTAAAATCAACGCGGATAAGGGCTTTCTTGCCTGTAAATTTTATTTGATCTATAGTTTTCATAGTTGCAGTGCGGTCTATTTAAAAGTCCGCCAAAATCAGCATTTAATTCTAAATTCCGAACGCAAAAATGAAAAAGATGTTTGTTTTGAGGTGAAAGCTGAAAGATGAAAGCTAAAAGGTAACCCTGGGTTAACATTTAACTTACAACTTGCTATACTTACCGGATCTTTAATAACAAAACATTATGAGGACCTGCCGGCGGCAGGTCAAATTCGGGCGATACGATCTCGAAACCGGCATTCTGGTAAAACTTAAGCGCATTTTTACGACCGTTGCACCATATGTAATTTGCTTTTTGCCCCAGCAAATGCACTATGGCGAAGTTAAGCAGGCGGGTACCTACGCCCTGGCTACGATACTTTTCTACAGTGGCTACGCCGCGCATCTGGTAACCATCGCCCTTAAACTGTTTATAGCTTTGCGGGTGAAAGGAAACTATGCTAACCAGTTCACCTTTTATATAATACCCTAAATGGAAGCTGCCAGCGGCATTATCGGTAGGGTAACGCATTTCGTTGGGTGTTAGCTTGCCTTCGCGCAATACGCCGTTGCGCAGTGGTAATGCCTCTTCAGCGGAGATAAATTTAATCATTTAACAGGTTTATTTTTTCGACCAAATCGGCCAGGCGGCTTGAGTAGCCCATTTCGTTATCATACCAGCCCACTACTTTAACTAACCCGCCTACTATAGAGGTTAATTGCGCATCAAAAACACAGCTATGGGTATTACCAACAATATCTTGTGATACAATTGGGTCCTCGGTATATTCCAATACGTTTTTCATACTACTTTGTGCCGCTTTTTTAAAGGCAAGATTTATCTCTTGTACGGAAGGTTGCGTTTTTAAGGTACACGTAAAATCGGTTAATGAACCATTCAAAACCGGCACACGGATACCCGCTCCACCCAGCCTACCTTCCAAATGCGGGAATATAGAAGTGATGGCCTTAGCCGCACCGGTAGTTGTAGGAATGATGGATGCCGATGCAGCCCGTGCACGGCGCAGGTCTTTATGCGGGGAATCATGCAGGCTTTGATCGCCGGTCATAGAGTGCACAGTGGTTATATAGCCATCAATAATGCCCCAGTTATCGTCCAGGATCTTCACCATTGCCGCAACGTTGTTAGTGGTACACGATGCATTTGACAGTACCGGCGAACTAAGATCAACCCCACCATCATTAACGCCTAAAACAACTGTAGGCACGCTTTTGTCCGTTGATGGTGCTGATATAATAACCTGCTTTGCTCCTGCTGTTAAGTGTTTTTCGGCACCTTGTTTTGAGGTAAATTTGCCTGTGGCTTCAATTACCAGGTCGATAGTTAATTCTTTCCAGGGTAAATGTCCGGGGTCGCGCTGTGCCAGTATTTTTATTTTTTTATTGTTGATGTAAAGATGTTCATCATCAAAAGTAACCGTACCTGCAAAGCCGTGGTGAACAGAATCATACTTAAATAAATGAGCAAGTGTGCGGGTATCTGTAAGATCATTTATGGCAATTACGTCGATACCAGGCTTAGCTAAAATGCTGCGCAAAAATATGCGGCCTATCCTGCCAAATCCGTTTATCGCTATCCTCATTATATTAACCTAAGTAGGCTGCAAAGGTAACAAAACAGGCAACTAAGCCTATATTTTAGAAATAAACAGACATTAAAATTAAAAAGGAAGTGTTTTTAACTTAAATAAACAGGTTACGCAAAGCAACACTTTCGCGGTCTTGCGAGCGGATAAGGAAAGTAATACCCCAGTTAAACAACATCGATAGTATAAATATGATGGCTATTAAAGCAAAGTTACCAATTTCGGCAAAAACCAGTGCCAGGCCTATTGATACGATATTAAGAGCAGCCAATATCATAGTAGTTTGTAAATGAGTATAGCCCAACCTTAATATCCGGTGATGTATATGGTTACGATCGGCACTAAAAGGTGATATACCACTCATTACACGGATAAAAAACACCCTTGTGGTATCAAAAATAGGGCCTATCAATATAGCTACCGTTAAAGCAGGCGCCGAAATAATTTGTGGTATGCCGGCTGTTTCGAATTTATTTAACTCAATTAATTTAATTGCCAGTACTACGGATATTAAACCAATAAATAATGAACCCGTATCGCCCATAAATATTTTGGCAGGGGTTATGTTAAATTTCAGAAATCCGATGATAGCACCTATTAAAGTTAATGAGATTACAGCAAGTGCATACTGATGAGTATAAATAAATACGGCAGCAAAAACACAGTTAGCTACAATACCTGTGATACCAGCTAAGCCATCAATACCGTCAATTAGGTTAAAAGCATTAACTACCATTATAATAACCAATATTGACAATGCCGAGCTGATTATAAACGGAAGATCGTATATACCAAACACGCCATACATACTGGTTAAGCGTATATCGCCTAAAACCACCAATATTAACGCAACAACAAATTGTACTAAAAATTTTGTGCTTGAATTAACGCCTGACAGATCATCTTTTAGCCCCATTATGAATAGAATTATACTGGCTGTAAGCAAATATCCGATGGAGAATGAGCTGTCTACTACACTAAAAATTAGCGTTGTAACTATAAAACTTACAAATATGGCAACGCCGCCTAAACGTGGTATGCCGTGGTCATGCTGTTTGCCGAAATGACCAATATCATCATATAAATGGCGGGCACGGGCAATATGTAAAATTGAGGGAATGGCAATTACTGAAATTAAAGCAGCAAAAGCAACAATACTTATATAGTAAATAAATTGATAATGGTCCAAAAATTCGGGCAAATAATTAAGCATTAAAGCATTATATATATCAACAACCAAATTAATTAACATGGGGTATTATTTTTATTCTTACAAACTTATTAACAGCGACTTAGCATGTTTCAAATATATTGAATATTACTTATAGGTTTAAAAAAAAATACATAATAACGCAAATTTTATTCTATTCTTTCTCATAACCTTATAATCATTGCCCAAGGCTTTAATCCGATTTAAATAATTTATTGCATTCATCACCTGTAAACATATTATCCGTGGTTTTATTTTAATATAAGTGGTTGCTTTATTTAGATGTATAAAACCAACGATTAACTCATAATCGGTGGCTGTTCCATATTGCAATCATACGTTTCCCACCCTTAATAACCTGTTACAATAAAAAAATTGGTGTGGTAGTACCCACACCGTGCCTGTACGCCACTACGTATAATATCTCCGTTTAAATTGAGATAGTTGTAAGTGGCTTAAAAGAACGTCCTTATTTTAATTTACGAATATAATGAAATATCGGTTAAAATTTCCTTATAAGCAAAAAAGTCGTCAGAGTTAAAAATTTTAATTATATATCCTGTAGCCAACCGCATACCTTGTTCATTATGTAGCTCAAAATGAGCCCCAGTCTTTACCGGTAGCATAATTATAAAAAGACATCGTTTGATTTAATTACAGGCCGGTAACCATATAAAATGGCGCGTGCATAGGCGAGCTGGTGAAAGTTTAACTAGGGGCTTGTTATAGGCTCTTAAGCAGTGCTTGCTACCGGTTCTGTCGCTACAAAAAATCTGCAGCCCTATTCTATTTATCAGGTAAACCCTGCCATAAAAATACGCGACCGCATTATCGGCCAATTTATTATTGGCTGTTGATCTCTTTCCAGAGCAGATCTTTCAAAACATCAATATTTTTCTGAGCGACTGATGATATAAATACCGATGGTATATCTGTTGGTACCTGCTGCTTCATTTCGGCCACCAGCTCATCATCCAGCATATCTGATTTTGTAACAGCTAATACACGGGGTTTGTGCATTAATTCGGGGTTGTATTCGTTCAGTTCCTTTAGTAAAATATCGTATTCTTCCTGTATAGTTCTCGTAGTATCAGCCGGCACCATAAACAGCAGCACGGCATTACGCTCAATATGCTTCAGGAAACGGATACCCAAACCTTTACCCTTTGATGCGCCTTCTATGATACCCGGGATATCCGCCATAACAAACGACCTGTTATTACGATACGCCACAATACCTAAATTAGGCACAAGGGTTGTAAATGCATAATCGGCAATCTCTGGCTTAGCTGCAGATACCACCGATAGCAAAGTTGATTTACCCGCATTGGGGAATCCTACCAACCCAACATCAGCTAAAATTTTAAGCTCTAATATGTTCCATACTTCCTGGCCTTCTTCGCCGGGTTGTGCAAAACGTGGCGTTTGGCGGGTTGCTGTTTTAAAATTAGCATTACCCAGGCCACCACGGCCGCCTTTGGTTAATATTTTAGTTTCGCCATCGGTGTTTATTTCGAATAAGATCTCGCCTGTTTCTGCATCACGCATTATCGTTCCTAACGGGACTTCGAGGATCTCATCGCGGCCGGTTTTACCGCTACTTAATGAACTGCTGCCCGGGTCGCCGTCGCCGGCAATTACGTGTTTACGGAATTTTAAGTGCAACAAGGTCCACAACTGCGCATTACCTTTTACAATAATATGCCCGCCGCGGCCACCATCTCCACCATCGGGCCCGCCCGTGGCCGTACGTATGTCACGATGTAAATGCGCCGAACCCGCACCACCCTTACCAGAGCGACAGCAAATTTTTACGTAATCAACAAAATTGGAACCTGACATAGAGAATGGTATTTAGCCCGAAGGTCGGGAAGTCAGTAAGTCCGAAAGTATATATTCAACCTTATCTTTCGGGCTCGCCGATTTCCGGTCTTTCGGACTGTTTAAACTAATAAGAAGCAATAACGCTGTCAATAGAGGCAAAAATCTCATCTATTGAACCTATTCCGTTTATGCTTTTAAATTTGTGTTGGTCTTTATAGAAACCGGCAACAGGCGCGGTTTTATCATTATATTCTTTTACGCGTTTACGAATAACCTCGGGATTTGCATCATCGGGGCGGCCGGAATCCTTGCCTCTTAATAATAAACGGTGCTCCAGCTCTATATCATTAACCTCTAAAGCAATCATGCCTGATATAGCCGATTTCTTGCTTTTTAATAAAGCATCTAACGCCTCGGCTTGTGCTACTGTGCGTGGGAACCCGTCGAAAATAAAACCTTTCGCATTTTTATTAGCGTCAAGTTTATTACTTATCATACCTATTACTACCGCATCCGGTACTAATAAACCCTCGTCCATTAGTTTTTTTGCTTCTAAACCAAGCTCGGTTCCCTGTGAAATTTCGCCGCGGAGCAAATCACCTGTTGACAGGTGTATCAGACCGTATTTTTCAATAAGTTTTTGTGATTGAGTACCTTTCCCAGCTCCCGGCGGGCCAAATAACACTAAGTTGAGCATCTGCGTTTTTCAAATTAAAAGCCTTCCGGTATCGTACTGAAAGGCTTAAATTATTATGTGCACTTGTAGGGATTCGAACCCCAAACCTTCTCATCCGTAGTGAGATGCTCTATCCAATTGAGCTACAAATGCATTATTCTGTTTTGAATATCCGCTTTTTTAACGGACTGCAAAAATAGGATTTCTTTTTAAAACCTGATAAAATATTTGAAAATTACTTTACTTTATCTGCAATTGCCGCAAAATCAGGCAAATCGCCGGCATTTTCTAACACCTCGGCATAGATAATGTTCTGTTCTTCATCTATCACAAAGGCGGCCCTTTTTGCAACACCCTTCATCCCGAAGGCAAATTCTGCATATAAAGCGCCATAAGCAGCTGATACTTCTTTATTAAAATCCGACAGCAGGTCGAACTGGTAATTATTCTCTTCTTTAAACTTTCCCAGCGTAAAAAGCGAATCGACAGATATCCCTAATATTGTAGCACCTAAGCCATCATAATAGCCAAAACTGTCGCGCATGGTGCAAAGCTGTGCGGTGCAAACACCTGTAAACGCTAAAGGGAAGAAATGGATGACCACTTTTCGCCCTTTAAAATCGGCTAATGAAACCTCCTTTTTGTCTGACGAAAATAAAGTGAACTGGGGTGCCGGCTGGCCTATAGTTAATACCATGTTGTGATTTTTTTTCTGCAAAGAAATAATAATAACCGATACAAAGCATAATCCTTAAGTAATTATTGGCGATGGCTTGCAATTTCAAATTATTATTATTTACTTTGCAACACAAAGTACTTTTATGATTAGATTCAGTACAACTTATTTTATGTTAACGGCCTGGCTATTTTTCATTGAGCTATTAATAGGCCGGTATTTACATGATGCCTTTATCAGGCCCTATGGCGGCGATTTTTTAGTAGTGATATTGATCTACTGCTTTGTTAAAACATTTATTAATACCCCTGCTATAAAAACCGCGCTTGGCGTGCTGATATTTGCTTACCTGGTTGAAGTATCGCAATACTTTCATTTGGTTAACCTGTTGGGCTGGCAAAACTCAAAAGTGGCCTGCTTATTAATGGGCACCTCGTTTTCATTTATAGATCTGTTGACCTATACGCTGGGTGTTCTTTTTATAATCGCCGCCGAAAAACTATTAAGTAATGAACTACCAGTTACAACATAAACTGCAACGGCGCATCCGTTTATATATCTGGGTGGTTATCGTCGGTTTATTCCTGAGCGGTGTTACGGCTTTCCCTATCGAAACTGAAGTGGCTATATTAATTAATCATCCACCAATTCAAAGCCCGGCAATGGCTGCCTGGCTTAACAAAGTTTACCAGGCCGTTTGTACTACCAATATTACTTACCCGTTTTTAGGTTATGGTACCGATTGGCTGGCGTTTGCCCACCTAATGCTTGCAGTATTATTTATAGGCCCGCTTAATAACCCGGTAAAAAACATCTGGGTAATTGAGTTTGGGCTGATAGCAAGTGTAGCCATATTCCCGCTGGCATTTATCGCCGGAGGCATCAGGGGCATCCCATTTTTCTGGACCATGATTGATTGCTCATTTGGGATAATTACCATCGCCCTATTATTACCCTGTTATAATAATATTAAAAAGTTAGGGGGTTTAGTATGAAGTATTTTGTAAAAGAAGATTCGGTAGTACGCAAGATATGGAGCAGCGCAGATACTACGCTGTTTATCTTCGCCGGTTCGGCAGCCGAGTTTGCCTTAAATAAAGCTGTCGATTGGCTGTATTTCACAGGAAAGTTGCCTGCTGATCCGTTGGGCAGGTTGTTTTCAACCGTAACTTACGCCCGGCAGATCATATTTGCAGAGGAGCACGCAGCACTGCATGCCATCGACAAAATTACAGCAATACATAAAGGTGTTGAAAATGCCCGCGGGGCACAGATACCCGATTGGGCCTATCGCGATGTTTTATTTATGCTGATAGACTACTCTATCCGATCGTTCGAGTTATTGGACCGCGAACTAACCCATGCCGAAAAAGTTGAGGTTTTTAATGTTTTCAACCGTGTGGGTTTGCGGATGGGGTTAACTGGCCTGCCAGCCAACTACATCCGATGGAAACAAATGCGCGAAGAGCATCTGCAGGATAACCTGGCGCAAAGCCCATGTACTGTTGACCTTTACAAGCAATACCGGAAACATCTGGGTTGGTTACGATATGAGTTGTTGATCAAAGTACAATTACTATTAACACCTGCTTTAGTAAGCAAACAACTTGTTCTGGGTAAACCCGGCTTGATAAAACCCATGCTTAAATGCTACCGTTTTTTAAGGCAGCTAAGAATAGAGTCGCCGTTTAGGAATGCTTTGTTGCCGGCAGAATATAAGGTGCAGAGAATGGGGATGGATATTCGATAGCAAAACATTACCGCAACATTTAAAGTTAATATACTGTTATATTAGGCCTTATGAAAGCAGTAGTAATAACCCACCCCGGCGCACCCGAAGTATTGCAACTAGCCGAGAGGCCGATACCACAATTTACTGCGGATGAAGTACTGGTAAAAGTTGCCGCAGCGGGCGTTAACCGCCCTGATGTTGCACAGCGCAAAGGGCACTATCCCCCACCCGCAGATGCGCCGCAGGATATCCCGGGATTGGAAATAGCCGGAGTGATCACTGACGTTGGCGCCAAAGTTACCCGCTTTAAGGTTGGCGATAAAGTTTGCGCCCTGGTTGTTGGCGGCGGTTATGCCGAATATTGTAATATACCCGAGGGACAATGCCTGCCTATCCCAGGTAACCTAACTTTTGTTGAAGCAGCATCGTTACCCGAAACCTTTTTTACGGTTTGGAGCAATGTGTTTGACCGTGCCCGGCTGCAACCCGGCGAAAGTTTACTAATCCACGGCGGCTCAAGTGGGATTGGCGTGACGGCTATACAAATGGCAAAGGCTTTGGGCAGCACAGTTTACGTCACCGCCGGATCGGCTAAGAAATGCAAATTTTGCGAGCACCTTGGCGCAGACAAGGCCATCAACTACAAAACCGAAGATTTTGTGGCGGTTTTAAAAGAACTCACTAAAAACAAGGGCGTTGATGTTATTTTAGACATGGTGGGCGGCGACTATACACCGCGCAACTTGCGGGTATTAGCAGATGATGGCCGCCTGGTGTTGATCAACATGATGGAAGGTAAAGATACGCAGATTGATCTGTCATTGATCCTGCGCAAGCGGCTTACCATAACCGGTTCAGCATTAAGGGCAAGGGATGTTGCTTTTAAGAGTGCCATAGCGGCAGCGCTGCAAAAAAATATCTGGCCGTTAATTGCGTCGGGGCAAATAAAACCGGTTGTTAATGCCGTATTTACGGCCGCTAAAGCTGCAGATGCACACGCGCTGATGGAAAGCAGCAACCATATTGGTAAAATAGTTTTAAATTTTGAGTGATAAACTTATTTGTACAACTCATTAAATATTAACTATTTATATTTAATAAATCGGTTTTTATAAAACATCCTGCTGTAAGTAATAGTTTACATCTCTTTCATTAAAAAAAAGCCTGAAAAAATCTTACTTTAAGTATTTTAATATTGTATTATAAACCTTAACTTTGCGCCCTGAAATAGCGCGAAAAGGTTTCAAACTATTTTAACAAAGTATATTTTAAAAAATACCCGGTTATATATGCCCAACATTGGAAAAATATCACGGATCATCGGTCCGGTAGTCGACGTTAGTTTTGCAGAGAATGCACATCTTCCTAAAATTTACAGCGCGTTAGAGATCACTAAAGAAAACGGCCAAAAGGTTGTTTTAGAGGTTCAACAACACTTAGGCGAAGACCGCGTACGTGCGGTTGCCATGGATTCAACAGATGGTTTATTACGTGGTATGCCCGTTTTAGACTTAGAATCGGCAATTAAGATGCCGGTTGGTGAAGCCATTAAAGGACGTGTATTTAACGTGGTTGGTGATGCTATTGATGGTATCCCTAACTTAGACAAAACCAATGGCCGCCCAATACACGCTGCCCCTCCACGTTTCGAAGATCTTTCGACCGAGTCTGAAATATTATTTACCGGTATTAAAGTTATTGACTTATTAGAGCCTTATGTAAAGGGTGGTAAAATTGGATTGTTTGGTGGTGCCGGTGTAGGTAAAACCGTATTGATCCAGGAGCTGATCAACAACATCGCGAAAGCATATGATGGTTTATCAGTTTTTGCCGGTGTGGGTGAGCGTACACGTGAAGGTAATGACCTTTTGCGTGAGATGTTAGAATCGGGCATTATAAAATATGGTGATGCATTTATGCATTCAATGGAAGAAGGTGGTTGGGATCTGACTAAGATCGACAACGAAGCTTTAAAAGAATCAAAAGCAACCTTCGTTTTCGGACAAATGAACGAGCCTCCTGGTGCACGTGCGCGTGTGGCACTATCTGGTTTAACCATGGCAGAGTATTTCCGTGATGGTGATGCAGACGGCAAGGGCCGTGATATATTATTCTTCGTTGATAACATCTTCCGCTTTACACAAGCCGGATCAGAAGTATCAGCGTTATTAGGCCGTATGCCTTCGGCAGTAGGTTACCAGCCAACTTTGGCAACAGAGATGGGTACCATGCAGGAGCGTATTACTTCAACCAAACGTGGTTCAATTACATCAGTACAAGCGGTATACGTACCTGCGGATGATTTAACTGACCCTGCACCGGCAACAACATTTGCCCACTTAGATGCTACAACTGTATTGTCACGTAAAATTGCCGAGCTTGGTATCTACCCTGCGGTGGATCCTTTGGATTCAACTTCACGTATCCTTAGCCCGTCTATCTTAGGTGATGAGCATTACAACACTGCTCAACGCGTTAAAGAAACTTTACAACGTTATAAAGAGTTACAGGATATCATCGCCATCTTAGGTATGGACGAGCTATCTGAAGAAGATAAATTAGTTGTATCCCGTGCACGTCGTGTTCAGCGTTTCTTGTCTCAGCCATTCTTTGTTGCAGAGCAGTTTACCGGTTTACAAGGTGTGTTGGTTGATATTAAAGATACTATTAAAGGCTTTAACATGATCATGGATGGCGAAGTAGATCAATATCCTGAAGCAGCATTTAACTTAGTTGGCAGCATAGAAGACGCTATCGAAAAAGGTAAAAAATTATTAGAAGAAGCAAACGCTTAAGTTTGTTGCAAGTTATAGGTTGTAAGTTGAAAGATTTATAACCTATAACCTACAACTTACAACATACAACTTAACAAATGACATTAGAAATTCTTACTCCCGATAAAAAAGTGTTTGAAGGCGAGGCTACCTCGGTAACCCTTCCGGGCACTTTGGGCTCTTTCGAGATATTAAACCATCACGCCCCTATTATCTCTACTTTGCAGGATGGTAAATTAGTGGTGCGCGCCGGTGGTAAAGAAGAAACTTTTATTATTAAAGGTGGCGTGGTTGAAGCATTAAACAATGTAGTAACTGTTTTAGCCGAAGGCATAGAGCAACGCTAATTTTTTTAAGATACTTTTAAAAAGAGCCTGGATTTTATCCGGGCTCTTTTGTTTTAGGATATTTCCGTCCGGTGTAGAGACGCAAGCATTGGCTCTACGTTCAATCTGTCGTTTTTTCTATCATCCCACTCTAATTTTCCATCCCATTTCACCGACACTTATACGGCGTTCACCGAGTAAAACAGGCATTGTGTCGTTTACACACCATTTGGCTG
>NZ_JBNPWM010000022.1:0-3880 GCF_050433825.1 Mucilaginibacter sp. UYCu711
TCAAACTAAATCTAAAAGGAATGAGCCCGTTAAAATACCGAGCTCATCATATTAATAATTAATTTAAATTCGTCTAACTTTTCGGGGGCACTTCAATACGCCCCGCCTTTTTTATTATATCCTCTTATTAGATTAATTTATTTCAAAAGCAGACAGGTGCACAAACTCTTGTACACGTGCAGCTACTTCTGCTTCTGTAAGGTTCTTGATTTTTTCTGTTCCAAATTTTTCAACACAGAATGATGCTAAAGCAGAACCAAAGATGATGGCATTTTTCATGTTATTGAAATTAACTGTACCAACTTTAGCCATGTAGCCAATAAAACCACCTGCAAAGGTATCGCCTGCGCCGGTTGGATCAAACACCTCGGCCAATGGCAATGCCGGTGCCGAGAAGATCTTATCCTCATGGAACAACAAAGCGCCATGCTCACCTTTTTTAATGATCAAGTATTTTGGGCCCATGGTTAATATTTTATGCGCTGCTTTAACCAATGAATACTCACCCGATAGCTGGCGCGCCTCGGCATCGTTAATAGTTAATACGTCGATAAGCTTTATAGTTTCTAACAGGTCGTCCATCGCAATGTCCATCCAAAAGTTCATGGTGTCCATTACAATAAGCTTAGGGCGGTTTTTAAGGCGTTTAATAACCGTTTGTTGTACTTGTGGTGTCAAGTTACCCAACATCAAATATTCGCAGTCCTGGTAGCTTTCAGGGATGATTGGGTCAAAATCTGCCAATACATTTAATTCAGTTACCAATGTATCGCGGCTGTTCATATCGTTATGATATTTACCACTCCAGAAAAATGATTTCTCGCCTTTTTTAACCTGCAAACCTTCGGTGTTAATACCGTGGCTATTAAAGTCGGCAATTTCGCTTTCGGGGAAATCATCGCCTACTACGGCAACAATTTTTATTTTATCATAAAAGTAAGAAGCGGCTAAACCTGCATAGGTTGCGGCACCGCCAACAATTTTATCTGTCTTACCAAAGGGTGTCTCAATGGCATCAAATGCCACAGTACCAATAACTAATAAACTCATTTAAATATTTATGTTTTTTGCAAATATGCCATTTTTAACTCATAAGTGGCAATAAGCCGGCAATTTATTGGCGCTATATTTTTCAATTCCGGCAATTATTTATAAAATGGTTAACCCAATTAATAAATTAAAACAATCTCATCTTTAACCATTTATATTTTTTTTTAAAAAACATTGGGAAATTACCTTAGAAATCATACTTTTGCACACTCCAAACCAGAAAATAATTCCTGAGTAGCTCAGCTGGTTAGAGCATCTGACTGTTAATCAGAGGGTCCCTGGTTCGAGTCCAGGCTCAGGAGCTTGAAAATCAATGAATTAACCCAACTCTGGCGAGTTGGGTTTTTTTATTTGCATAAAATTTGCATACTTTATTGCTATTTGCATACAGACAATAAAAAAAGGTTGCTCTTCCTCCGCGCCTTTATGCGCATCCACATGTTTTAAAAACCTTGATTTTTACCTTTTCCATTTTTACGGATTCGCTCTGTTTATTTACCTATCTATACCCTTTATTGCTGTTGTTTAGATTTTTTCACTGTCCGACTCGGACAATCTCGGAGTGATGTCCGGTTCTCTATAAATAATTTTGCTTCCATAACGAATTAAAAAAAGCTGTTATGGAAATATTAACATTTGATCAACTACCTAAAGCAGTAAGCGAGCTTTTAGAGAAAGTATCTAAGATCGAGCACATCCTTAGTCAGGAACGTCCCAACGAATCGGATGCCGATAGTCTGTTTTCAATTAAGCAGGCATCTGCTTTTTTGAATCTATCAATATCTACGATTTATGGCAAGGTATGTCGCCGAGAAATCCCAGTTAGCAAACAGGGGAAGAAATTGTATTTCAACAAAACTGAGCTACTTGCCTGGATAAGGTCTGGCCGTAAAAGTACCCTGGCTGAAGTTGTAAATTCTGTTTCACTAACCCGCGGCAAACGCCGGTAACCTTTTTAAACTATGAAGAATCACGTAAACCATACGGATTGGCTAAACAATCATTTATACCTATCCCACAAGTTTAACAAGGAGCTCAATGATTTTGGTATCGAGCTGGTTTCCGATCTCCAAAAGTTGTCACTGTTAGACCTTTTAAATTTCAAGACCATCACCATTGCGAGACTAAGGAACGTCATTGTTTTTATGTTTGGCAACAATTTAAATTTCAGAAGTCTCGGGAATTAGCATTCTCGTGAAATCTCTCTTAACGTAAACTTAATAAATTACATCATGGCAAAGATCATCACATTGGCGCATCAAAAAGGTGGCGTCGGCAAAAGCACGTTAGCGTTGAACCTGGCATTGTGCTTCAAAGATCAATTAAAGGTCGCGTTAATCGACTCCGACTTACAAGGAAGCATTTATCATTTAAAGGAAGATTTTCCTGAACTCGATATTTTAGCCCCGGAAAAGATCAGTGAAATACCGAGTTTGGATTATGATCTTATTATAGTTGACACACCTCCGTATTTGTCTAACCGACTCAATGAATTGTTTGGTTACTCAGATTATGTTTTGGTCCCCACCAAAGCGGGTTTCTTTGATGTTATGGCTATAAAATCCACGCTGGCCCTGATCAAATTTTCACAAGCACAAAATAAAAATCTTAAAGCAGGTATCGTACTTAATATGCTAAAGCCAAGGTCGGGTATAACGGCGGAAATTGTCGAATTGATTAATACGCTGGGTACTCCCTTATTAAACACACGCGTCTTTGATCGGGTGAGTTTTGCGAGGTCGTCAATGACATCCGGTATCCTGAAAAGCACGGATCAAAAAGCGATCGAGGAGGTCACGTTTCTTGCGGAAGAGATCGTCAATCTCATGAGTGTATAAATGTAGCAATGAATATTTATTCAAATGTTCATTTGAATAAATATTCATTTGTAACAATGTAGAGTTGTTTAAATGTTCATTTATAGCAAGCTGCAAATGTAGCGTTGTTCAAATGTTCAATTAGCGATATTCACAAATGTTCATTGCTGCATTTATAGAATTGTTCAAATGTTCTTAAAGATTTTGTAATGGATAATTATAAGAAAAAGCTCGGCGATCTGGCCAGCAAAATTAAAAACGAAACGCCTCATACACCCATACAGCAGGTGACTCCGGTGAAAGCAATACAAGCCCCTACCAACGAAGATGAGGCACGTTTCAATAACTGGATACCAAAGGGGCTTAAACGTAAAATAAAGGCCTATGGAGCTCAGAATGATATATCACAGAAGGAGATAACCATTCGGGCATTACAGAATTATTTGAAGGACAATGGGAGTTTGTAAAAGTAAGCAGATAATGAGAGTTACGAATATGGAGATGGGATCAAACTGCTTTCTTTTTGCAGTTAGCAAGATGTACGTTTGTACCACAAACGGATCTTGCCCTTCCCTCCGAAGTCGGTTCGGGACCATAGTAAAACACTCCAGAGTCGGTTTTATTAAATTGTATCATCATGGAAAATGACAATGAAAATCGTTCACGTTGGCTAAAGATCCGTCTAAGGCCAACAGAAGAAGAATCACTCAATAAACGGTATAAGAAATCTACTTTTCAAAATCTAAGTGAGTATGGCCGCGCGATGATTTTAGGGGAACCGGTGACAATTGTTCACCGCGACAAATCAATGGACGAGATGTTAGAAGAACTCGCCTTGCTTAGGCGGGAATTGAATCACATCGGCAATAATTTAAATCAGGCAGTAAAGAATATCAATAGTGCGCACGGTTTTCCCGATTGGATATACCGCTGATATTGACCACCTGATTCCGGCGGAATGTGACCAGTGATTCCGCGTCAAATTGACCACCCCATTCCGGGGCAAACTGACC
>NZ_JBNPWM010000023.1:0-3586 GCF_050433825.1 Mucilaginibacter sp. UYCu711
AATGGCACATTTACCGATCAACTAACCCACCAGATAGGCCACACCTCTTTTTACTCGATGGGTAATGATATTGCAGATATTAACAATGACGGTAAGCCGGATATTTATACGTTGGATATGTTGCCCGAAGACAATAACCGCCAGAAATCATTATTTGGCGCGGATAATTATGAAGCGTTTGATCTGAATGTAAAAGTTGGCTTTTACTACCAGTATATGCGTAATATGCTGCACATCAATAACGGCAACAACTCATTTAGCGAGGTAGGGCAATTGGCAGGTATATCAAATACAGACTGGAGCTGGGCTCCGTTATTTGCCGATTATGATAATGATGGCTGGAAAGATCTTTTTGTTAGCAATGGCTATACCCGCGATTACACTAACATGGATTTTTTAAAATACATGGGCGATAACTTAAAAGACCGGCGTTTAATGCGCCAGGACCTTTTGGATATTGTTAAAAAGATGCCATCATCACAAATGAAAAGTTATTTATTTAAGAATAACGGCGATGCCACTTTTACCAATACCAGCGCCGTATGGGGCATCAGCCAATCATCAAACAGTAACGGCGCTGCTTATGCCGATCTGGATAATGATGGCGACCTTGACCTGATAGAGAACAACATTAACCAGCCTGCATTTATTTATGAGAACCAGGCAACCAGTCAGAATAAAAATCACCAGCTGTCTATAAAATTAGCAGGTGCAGATGCCAACACACAAGGAATCGGTGCTAAAGTGATACTTTATGCCGGCAACAAAATGCAATACCTGGAGCAAATGCCAACCCGCGGCTTCCAGTCAAGCGTATCGCCTGTGCTGCATTTCGGGCTTGGGCAAAACAAACAAGCCGACTCGCTGCGGGTGATCTGGCAGCGCGGCAAAACGCAGCTCCTGAAAAATGTAAAAGCAGATGAGCAGCTCACTTTAAATGAAAAAGATGCAACAGCAATAACCGCTAAGCCAAAGGTGGTAAAACCCATATTTACCGAAGTAGCATCACCCATAAAAAGTAAAGAAACAACCAATACCACCAATGATTTTAAGCGCCAGCCATTAATGGTTAACCCAATTTCTTTCCTGGGCTCATGCCTGGTAAAAGGCGATGTAAATGGTGACGGGCTTGAAGATGTTTATGTTGGCGGCACAAACGGGAAAGCCGGCGCGCTGTACATCCAGCAAAAATCAGGATCGTTTATACTAAAAGCCAACCCTGCATTTGATGCCAACAAAGAAAGCGCCGATGCAGCAGCCATATTTTTTGATGCCAATGGCGATGGTAAGTTAGACCTGTACGTTGCATCAGGCGGTTATGATGATTTTTTACCCGGTGACCCAAAACTACAGGACCGGTTATATATCAATGATGGCAAAGGCAACTTTACCCGATCAAAAGAAGCATTACCGGCAATGATCAGCAGCAAAAGCTGTGTTAAAGCAGCAGATATTAATGGCGATGGTTTCCCTGATCTGTTTGTTGGGGGCAGGGTAATACCGGGCAGGTATCCCGAAACACCACAAAGCTATATCCTGATCAATGATGGCAAGGGGCACTTTACCGATAAAACAGCAACCTATAATGCCGCTATCAAAAACATAGGCATGGTAACTGATGCAGCCTGGATAGATCTGAACGGCGATAAAAAGCCTGACCTGGTATTGGTTGGCGAGTGGATGCCGATAAGCGTTTTTGAGAACCGGGACGGCAAACTGGTGGATGCCACCACCAAATATTTTGACAAAAAATATACCGGCTGGTGGAATTGCCTGCAGGTAAGCGATATTAACCATGACGGGCACCCGGACCTGGTAGCCGGTAACCTGGGGCTTAATACCCAATGCCGTGCATCTGATACCGAGCCTGCCGAAATGTATTATAAAGATTTTGATGATAACGGATCAGTCGACCCTATACTTTGCCTTTATATACAACATAAAAGCTATCCGTATATCACCCGCGACGAGATGCTTGACCAGATGAGTGTGATGCGCGGGCGCTTCCCGGATTATAAAAGCTATGCCGATGCCACCATCGACAAGGTATTTACCCCGGAAGAAATAAAAGGCGCTAAACACTTAACGGCAAATTACCTGGCAACAGCTTGTTTTATAAGCAATGCAAAGGGTAAGCTGCATGAAGTGGCATTGCCTAAGCAGGCGCAATACTCGCCGGTGTATACCATCACCTCCATTGATTATGACCATGATGGGCATGATGATCTGTTACTTTGCGGGAATATAACCCATGCACGCCTGCGTATGGGCCAGTATGATGCCAATTACGGCATCCTGCTTAAAGGCGATGGCAAAGGCAATTATACATATATCACCCAGCCACAATCGGGCTTTAATTTATGGGGCGATGTAAGGGGAGTACTGCAACTAAATAATACTTTATTATTCAGCATGGATAAAAGCAGGCTGAAAGCATATAAACAATAATAATTAAAATGAAGATAATTTATTTATTCCTGACAGGCCTTTGCTTGTCAATTATTATGCAGAGCTGCCATACGAAGGGCAAGAACCAGGCATTTACCAATCACGATATAAGTAAGGTGATCAAAAAGATGAGCGATATAATGATCCATGACGTTACCAACCCGCCATTGGCCACCCGCTTTTACGCATACACCTGCCTTGCCGGATACGAAACAGTTTCAGAAAACGATTCAACACTCAAGAACCTGCATGGCGTGTTAAATGATTACCCTTTGATCAAAAAGCCCAAACAATTTAGCGGATATAACTATCAGCTTAGCGCTGTTTTGGCTATGATGGAAACAGCCAGCAAACTGCAGCCATCAGGCAGTACTTTGATGAAAAGTTATGAACAAAGTTTTCTGGACTCCTGCAAGAACGCAGGTTTCAGCAGTGAAGTAATTGATAGCTCGCAGCATTATGCCCAGTTTATCAGTAAAAAAATAATGGCCTACGCCAAGTCAGACCGTTATAATAAGATCAGCAACTATCCGCGTTATAAACTTAAAGCAAAGCCGGGTACCTGGGACCCAACCCCTCCGGCCTATATGACGCCGGTTGAACCTTATTTTAATACAGTGCGTACGTTAACGCTTGATTCGGCTTCGCAATTTGTACCGGCAGATCCCATTCCGTTTTCGACCGACAAAAACTCTGCTTTCTATAAGTTCCTGTTGCTAAGCTATCAAAAAAGCAGCGACGGCTTAACTCAGGAAGAAAAAGACATAGCCAACTTTTGGGACTGTAACCCATTTGCGGTTCAAAATAACGGGCATATGCTTATCGGCTTAAAAAAGATCTCGCCGGGTGCGCACTGGATGGGTATTACCGATATTGCCTGCACCCGCAACAAAACAAATTTTTCAAAAACAATAGAAGTGAACACCGTTGTAGCCATAGGTTTAATGGATTGCTTTATTTGCTGCTGGGAAGATAAATACCGCACCAACCGTATCCGGCCCGAAACGGCTATCCGCCAGTATATCGACCCTAACTGGAAACCGCTGTTGCAAACGCCACCTTTTCCTGAATATATCAGCGGTCACTCGGTAGTTTCAACAACATCAGCAGTGATCCTTACCCATTACTTTGGCGATAA
>NZ_JBNPWM010000024.1:0-2627 GCF_050433825.1 Mucilaginibacter sp. UYCu711
TTGGATATACCGCTGATATTGACCACCTGATTCCGGCGGAATGTGACCAGTGATTCCGCGTCAAATTGACCACCCCATTCCGGGGCAAACTGACCAGGCATTCCGGGCCAAATTGACCACCCCGAACGAGCAGCTAATGCTGTAGAAGCACCCATCTTTACGAGGTTTAACATAACCTCCAAAAGCATGGCCAACACTACGATTAGCATGAGTAAGATTAGAAAGATAATAAGGATGTACACTAATGGACGCAGTATCATGTCGATAGCTGCCCAGGCTGATACGTCCCGGAATACCGTTAAGAAGTACCTGGCCTCGTTTAAGGATAGTGGCTTTACGTTCGAGGAGGTTGACGCGCTGAACGATAAGGAACTGGAGGACTTCTTTGGAAAAAGCAGGGAGATGCCTCCTACAGGCCGTATGCAATCTATGCTGCGGTGCTTTCCACACGTAGATAAAGAACTTAAGCGTACCGGTGTAAACCGCCATATATTATGGGGAGAGTATTATAAAGAGTTCCCTGATGGCTATCAGTACAGCCAGTTTTGCTTCTATTATACTCAGTGGAAGGCTCGGGTCAACCCGACCATGCATATGGATCACAAAGCAGGTGATAAGCTGTATGTGGACTTTGCAGGGCAAAAGCTTAGCATTACCGATAAGGAGACCGGCGAGATCATTACCGTTGAGGTATTTGTAGCGATACTCGGAGCTAGCCAGCTTACTTATGTAGAAGCTGTGAGTAGTCAGCAAAAGGAGGACTTTATTACGGCCTGTGAGAATACCCTGCATTATATCGGTGGCGTTCCTGATGCGATAGTACCTGATAACCTGAAAGCTGCAGTAACCAAGAGCAGCCGTTTCGAACCAACGTTAAACGAAACATTCGCTGACTTTGCAGATCATTACGGCACCACCATACTGCCAGCCCGGGCGTTCCGCCCTCGCGATAAAGCATTGGTAGAAGGTGCAGTTAAGATCATGTATACCCGGATCTATGCCCCTTTGAGGAAAGTAGTTTACCACTCGTTAAAGGATCTGAACGAAGCCATAAGGGTGGTGCTCGAAGAGCACAATAATAGATTCCTGCAAGGTAGGAACTACAGCCGCAGGCAGCAATTCGATGAGATCGAGCGGGAAGCACTTAACCCTTTACCTGTCCTGCGCTATGAGCTTAAAAAGCAGTTCCATGCTACCGTGATGAAGAACGGATATGTTTGTCTTGGGCCGGATAAACATTATTACAGCGTCCCTTACCGGTTTATTGGCAAGAAGATCAAGCTGCTATATTCCAGTTCTTCGGTAGAAGCCTTTTACCATTATGAGCGTATCGCTATCCATAAACGCACAAGGGGACTATACCTTTATACAACTGAGAAAGACCATCTGGCTTCCACTCACCAGTTCGTGGCTGACTGGTCAAAGGATAAGTTCCTGGGCTGGGCCTCATCGATCCATGAAGATGTCAGGCTTTATATCCATAATATATTCGACCGTAAACAACATCCCGAGCAGGCTTATAAGTCCTGCCTGGGTATCCTTGGCTTCTCCCGAAAAGTAGGTAATGAACGCCTGATCATGGCCTGTAGAAGAGGCCTCCACTACGGTGTATATAACTACAAGACCATTCATCTGATCCTCGAAAAGAAGATGGATCAGTACGAAGAAAGCCTGTTCGCTGATGAACTGCCTATGCCCAATCATGATAATATCAGAGGAGAAGACTATTACAAATAACCTTTTAAATAACCAATGAAATGAACACAAACACGTTAGACAAAATGCGGAAGCTCAAGTTCTTCGGCATGTACCATGCTTTTCAAAGCACCCTGGAAACAGGTAAAACAGAGGATTATACAGCAGATGAGCTACTGGCGCACCTGGTGGATGCAGAGTGGGATGACCGGCATAACAGGCGTATCGAGCGGCAGATCTATTATGCTAAGTTCCGCTACAAAGCTTCTGTAGAGGACGTTCACTATCATGCCGACCGGAGCATTGATCGCAACCAGATCATGCGCCTGGCGGACTGTACGTTCATTGAGCGTAATGAGAACCTGCTGATTACCGGCAGCACAGGCATCGGTAAAAGCTATATCGCTTCTGCTATCGGATATCAGGCCTGCACACTCGGTTACAGGGTCTTATATGCCAGTACACCTAAGTTATTCTCCAAGCTTAAAATGGCCAAGGCTGATGGTTCCTATCTCAAAGAAGTAGCAAAAATAGAACGGCAAGAACTATTGATATTGGATGACTTCGGTATCCAGCCTTTTGATGCGCAAAGCAGGGCTGCCCTGATGGAGATCATTGAAGACAGGCATGGAAAGACCTCGCTGATCATTACATCTCAGCTACCTGTAAGTAAATGGTATGATGTAATAGGTGAAAAGACAATTGCTGATGCTATCCTGGACCGGATCGTACACAGTGCACACCGTATCGAGCTGAAAGGAGAATCCATGAGAAAGAAACGAAGAACTGATGATAAAGAGGTCAGTTATCAATAACCACTTTTAATAACTAACTTTGAAAACGCTTTTACAGCTCTCGCTGCTATCGTTCGCCAGCTAATCGCCTGGTCACTTTGCCACGGAATCAGGTGGTCAACATCCCCGGAATATCAA
>NZ_JBNPWM010000025.1:0-1422 GCF_050433825.1 Mucilaginibacter sp. UYCu711
TAGACTGCCCCCAAAAAGTTAGACACTATTTGGGGGCATTTTTATGAATAAGAAGCACGATGAAATTTTTAAAGGCAAGGTTGTTAAAGAATATTTAAGCGGAGATTCGCTTACAGCAGTAGCATTAAAGTGGGGTTTGTCGAGATCTTTATTGACAAGGTGGGTAGATCGTTATAATGCATTTGGTGATCAGGGATTATTGCCTAAAGAAAGGTTATATCAACCTGCTGAGTTTAAGCTAAAAGTAGTTGAACGTTATCTGTCGGGAGTATTATCTTTGAGAGATTGTTGTTCTGAGTACGGTATCGCTACCGAAAGCATTGTATTATCCTGGGTAAACAAGTACAAACTGTTAGGAGTACATGGTCTACGGGAACAACGAGGACGACCAAAGCTAATGAAGAAAGATAGCCCATCTAAGAAAACGCAACCGCTCACCAGACTGGAGGAGCTCGAGAAAGAAAACCTGTATCTTAAAGCCGAAAACGAGTTGCTAAAAAAGCTCGAAGCCTTAGCTCAAGCAAAAAAAGCGCAAAAGAAAAAGCGTTAGCCATTGAAGAGTTAAGGCATAAATATCCCTTAGACATGTTATTGGATATTTTAAAGATGGCCAGAAGCAGTTACTATTATCATCTTAAGACCAAATCGGTATTAAATAAGCATGATGATACTATAGCGCAAATAAAAAGCATCTATCACCAGCATAAAGGAAGGTACGGATATCGTAGAATAGCCTTGCAAATGAAGAACCAGGGAATAGTTGTTAATCATAAAACTGTTTTAAAGCTGATGGGTTCAATTGGACTTAAGTCACTGATCCGCAACAAGAAGTATCGCTCTTATAAAGGTGAAACAGGTACTATAGCGCCTGATCTGCTGCAAAGGAATTTTACATCGGACCGCCCCTGCGTGAAGTGGGCTACAGACATCACTGAATTCAAAGTTAAAGACAAAAAGCTTTACCTGTCACCCGTCATTGAACTATTTAACGGAGAGATCATCAGTTATAGCTTATCTGAGTCACCTGATTTCAAACAGGTATCGGAGATGCTGGATGAAGCCTTTAAGAAAGTAAGCCCCGGTTCGCAACTTATCCTACATTCAGATCAGGGTTGGCAATATCAGATGAAAAAGTATCAGGTCAGACTTAAGCAGCATGGAATTAAACAAAGCATGTCCAGGAAGGGTAATTGCCTCGATAATGCTGTTATAGAAAACTTCTTTGGTATCATTAAATCAGAACTGTTTTATCTGAATAAATACAATGACATCAATGAACTTAAAGCAGAGATAAAGGACTATATTGCTTACTACAATAACGACAGAATCAAACTAAATCTAAAAGGAATGAGCCCGTTAAAATACCGAGCTCATCATATTAATAATTAATTTAAATTCGTCTAACTTTTCGGGGGCACTTCA
>NZ_JBNPWM010000026.1:0-1237 GCF_050433825.1 Mucilaginibacter sp. UYCu711
TGGCGTGTTTGGTTTTCTTCGATAGCTCAGGATCGCTTTCTGTCACTTTACGCATTTGCAGCTCGATATCGCCAAGCTGTTTGGTGGCTAAAGCGATACGTTCCTTTAAACGCTCCACGCTGTCAGCAAAAGCATCGAAAGAATGGTTCAGCGCATGTAGCTGATTGGTTAAAGCATTCCTGTCCCTGATCAGGCCGATGCGTTCCCGGCTCATCCTTTTTAATATGCGCAGTGTTTCATTGGGCCGGCTCCAGAGCGTCAGTTCCCGTTCCAGGCCCATATACGGGCCAGCATACCGGCATCGATCTTGTCCGTTTTGTTCTTCTCATCCAGGCTTTTGGCATACTGCTTACCTTTTGTGGGCTGGATGACGCTCAACCGGTAACCCACACCGCTAATAAAATAAGCGGCTTCCTCGTGATAGGTGCCGGTCGCTTCCATGTTGACATACAAAGCAAGGCCATTATCCTGCTTCTTGTTTAGCCACTCGCGTAGCTTTATAAACCCGTCGGGGCTGTTCTCGAATCCACTTGTCGCCACTACCTTGATCTTCAGGTCTTCTGTATAGAAGGACAGGCAGCAATCGATCTTTTTCATGGATACATCAATGCCCAGGCACTGCTTCAATGTTGCTTTTTTGCTCATAATTGAATTGTTACAGAATCGAAACAGAGAGATATATCCCACAGTCTATACTCATATTCTACACAGGCTCAGGGAACTATCCCCGGCTTAAAATACTATTGAGACTCATGGATAAGAACCCGGCAATGGTAAGTTCTTGCTCAGGCATACATCATTATCTATGATGTTGCTTCCTATGTGGATGCTCTAATGCCGTTCCCTCTCTATATCAATATCTTATTGTTTACTAATCAAATACAAATAAACGAAACGGGAGACCGGAGAGGTAATATCTGGCTAGACATGCAAAAAGTCTTGCTGCAAAGCTATGTTAGGTACTCTCGGGCCGGTACTCCTGTTTACATCACAGAAACAAGGTAATATCTCGCTATGCATACAACCTGTTAATTGCTGCAGGTTAATGTTCGGTACTCTTGTTTCTGTCTCTCGTATCTTCTGATCGGGATGGTAAGATCTTGCTAAGCATACACTTTTGGGTGCTGCAGGTTTGTGTTAGTTACTCATTTACCTATCTCCTGAATTACCCTGCTAAAGTATGAGCTATGTTTTGGTGTTACCAAAACTTGCTGGCCCCATTCATGCTATCGCATTC
>NZ_JBNPWM010000027.1:0-1155 GCF_050433825.1 Mucilaginibacter sp. UYCu711
ATTAACCCGCGATGAGCGTATGAAATGGTGGCGCGAAGCCCGTTTTGGTATGTTTATCCATTGGGGCGATTACGCGCAATGGGCCGGTTTATATAAGGGTAACAAGGTGGCACATGGCGGCGAATGGATTATGAACCGCGGTAAAATACCGGTGGCCGAATACCAGGCAATGGCTAAAAACTTTAACCCCGTGAAGTATGATGCCGACGAATGGGTACGCATGGCTAAGGATGCCGGGATGAAATACATAGTAATAACAGCAAAGCACCACGATGGGTTCGCGATGTTTAAATCAAGCGCCAGCAAATGGAACATTGCCGATGCTACACCTTATGGTAAAGATGTGCTTAAACCGCTGGCCGCGGCTTGTAAAAAGTATGGCATTAAGTTAGGTTTCTACTATTCGCAGGCGCAGGATTGGAATAACCCGGGCGGGTCGGTTGCCCGTAAAACAGCTATTGATGGCTGGCCCAACCCCGATTCGGCAAGTATAGACGCTTACACCAAAGCACATGCCGGCCACTGGGACCCGTACCAAACTACTGCCAGCATGAGCGAATATATAGACCGGGTTGCCGTTCCGCAGGTAAAAGAGCTATTAACTAATTATGGCGAGGTTGCTGTTTTATGGTGGGACACCCCCACCAACATGACCGACGAATATGCCGAAAAATTAAACAACGTACTGAAGCTACAGCCTAATATTATTACTAACGACAGATTAAAACGCCCAAACTATCCCGGAGATACCAAAACACCTGAACAAAAAATACCCAGCCTTAGTGAACTTGATGGTAAAGACTGGGAAACCTGCATGACCATGAATGGAACCTGGGGCTTTAAAAGCTACGACACTAAATGGAAAACGCCCGAAACGCTGATCCATAATCTATGCGATATTGCATCAAAGGGTGGTAATTACCTGTTAAATGTAGGGCCCGATCCATTGGGCCAATTCCCGCAGGGAAGTATTGATGATTTGAAAGCCATAGGTGTTTGGATGAAAACAAACTCCGAAGCCATATATGCTACAACAGCAAGCCCGTTACAGGCTTTAAGCTGGGGGCGTTGCACCAAAAAAGTAAACGGCGATAACACCATTTTATACCTGTCGGTTTTTAAATGGCCTGCCGATGGTAAGCTTAATGTACCGGG